>CAYNFY010000120.1:0-11177 GCA_964396585.1 uncultured Nocardioides sp. | reverse complement strand
CACGGCGCCCGCTACAACCGGGAGACCCTGGAGGTGCACTACAAGGGCAAGTCGATCGCCGAGGTGCTGGACATGCCGATCGAGGAGGCTGCCGACTTCTTCGCAGCGGTCCCCGCGATCGCCCGGCACATGAACACCCTGTGCGAGGTCGGTCTCGGTTACGTTCGTCTGGGGCAGCCGGCGACCACGCTGTCAGGTGGTGAGGCCCAGCGGGTCAAGTTGGCCGCCGAGCTGCAGAAGCGCTCGACCGGAAGCACTCTCTATGTGCTGGACGAGCCGACCACCGGGTTGCACTTCGAGGACATCCGCAAGTTGCTGGGCGTACTCAGCAGCCTGGTCGACAAGGGCAACACCGTGCTGGTGATCGAGCACAACCTCGACGTCATCAAGACCGCGGATTGGCTGATCGACATGGGCCCCGAGGGTGGGTCGCGTGGCGGCTACGTGGTGGGTGAAGGGACGCCGGAGCAGATCGCGGCATTGCCTGAGAGCTATACCGGACAGTTCCTCAAGCCACTGCTGGGCTGAGTACGAGGGTCGTACTCAGTGAGACCGATGCACACAGGTTCCCCTCAGGTGGCGCCACTAGGCTCTCACTGCCGGATCCGTTGCCTGAAGAGAGACCCAGATGACCAGTGACCCCGCCAGCCTGTCCCGTCGTCGAGTTCTGGCTGGGACCACCGCCGCGGGCGTGGGCATTCCATTGCTGTCGGCCTGCGGCGGCAGCAATCAGCAGATGGCTCAGGACACCGAGGCCAAACGTCCGGTGGAGACTCCCGGCCAGGTGGTCGGCAAGGTCGATGACATCGCAGTCGGAGCGTGCGCGGTCTTCGGTGGCCTGCAAGTGGTCGTCACCCAGCCGACTGCCGGTGAGTTCAAGTGCTTCTCGGCGATCTGCACGCATGCCGGGTGTGTGGTCTCATCAGGAGACGACGGATACATCCCGTGCAGCTGTCACGGTTCGCACTTCGATCTCAGCAACGGTTCGGTCCTGGCCGGCCCCGCTCGGCAGGCACTGCCCGAGGTGGACATCGTGGTGGACGGCGACACCATTCGCTTCGCCTGATCCGGGTGCGGGGTGAGAGCCTCTGTGTCGGTCCCCGAACGTAGGGTTGTCGGTATGGTCAACCCCGCCTCCTACCGCCCCGCAGCCGGGTCGATCCCGACCCAGCCCGGGGTGTATCGATTCCGGGACGGCAAGGGTCGAGTCATCTATGTCGGCAAGGCCAAGAACCTGCGGTCCCGACTGTCCTCCTACTTCCAGGACGTCGGCAATCTGCACCCTCGTACGGCCAGCATGGTCACCACCGGCGCCAGCGTCGAGTGGACGGTGGTCAATACCGAGGTCGAGGCGCTGCAACTTGAGTACTCCTGGATCAAGGAGTACGACCCTCGGTTCAACGTCAAGTACCGGGACGACAAGTCGTATCCGTGGCTGGCGGTGACCGTCTCGGACGAGTATCCCAGGGTGATGGTCGGTCGGGGTGCCAAGAAGAAGGGCACCCGCTACTTCGGTCCCTACGGCCATGCCTGGGCGATCCGGGAGACCGTGGACCTGCTCTTGAGAGTGTTCCCGATGCGCTCGTGCTCCAACGGCGTCTTCAAGCGCTCGGCACAGATCGGTCGACCCTGTCTGCTGGGGTACATCGACAAGTGCGCCGCCCCGTGCGTCGGCAACATCTCGGCAGCGGATCACCGGGCGATCGTGGAGGACTTCTGCGACTTCATGGCCGGCAACACCAACGCCTTCGTTCGCAAGGTCGAGAAGTCGATGTACGACGCGTCCGACGCATTGGACTTCGAGAAGGCGGCCCGGCTGCG
Organism: uncultured Nocardioides sp.; assembly: GCA_964396585.1. Classification (GTDB taxonomy): domain Bacteria; phylum Actinomycetota; class Actinomycetes; order Propionibacteriales; family Nocardioidaceae; genus Nocardioides. The sequence continues at coordinate 9,356 of CAYNFY010000120.1, read as the reverse complement.
CGACGACCTGACCGCGCTCAACAAGGCCCTGGAGAAGCAGGCCGTGGTCCTCGGGGACGGCACCGATGCGGACGTGGTCGCCCTGGCCGAGGACCCGCTCGAGGTGGCGGTCCAGATCTTCCATGTCCGCGGAGGCCGGATCCGGGGCCAGCGCGGGTGGGTCGCCGATCGCAGTGATGACGGTGAGACCTCCGATCTGGTCGAGCAGTTTCTGCTGCAGACCTACGGTGACGGTGACAACATCCCGCGTGAGGTGTTGGTGCCGGTACCGCCGAGTGACGTGGAGACGTTGGAGTTGCTGCTCAGCGAGCTACGCGGGAGCCGGGTCCAGATCCGGGTTCCGCAACGGGGAGACAAGAAGACGCTGCTCGAGACGGTTGCCCGCAACGCCGGCCACACCTTGGCACTCCACAAGACCAAGCGGGCCTCCGACCTCACCACCCGCAACCAGGCGTTGGAGGAGATCCAACAGGCACTGGAATTGGAGGAGGTGCCGCTGCGTATCGAGTGCTACGACATCTCGAATCTCCAAGGCACCGAGGTGGTCGGCTCGATGGTGGTCTTCGAGGACGGTCTACCGCGCAAGTCCGAGTACCGTCGATTCGTGATCCGAGGGGTCGAGGGGCAGAACGATGTCGCCTCGATGCACGAGGTGATCACCCGGCGGTTCCGGCGGCTCTTGGGCGAGCAGGCCAACAGCGCCGAGGTGGCCGGCGAGAACGGGCCGATGCTGGTGGACCCCGAGACCGGGCGGCCGCGTCGGTTCGCCTACGCGCCCGGCCTGGTCGTGGTGGACGGCGGTCCACCTCAGGTGGCGGCGGCGGAACAGGCCATGGCCGACCTGGGGGTCAACGACATTCCGGTGGTGGGCCTGGCCAAGCGACTGGAAGAAGTGTGGGTGCCCGGCGAGGAGGATCCGGTGATCCTGCCGCGCACCTCCGAGGGGCTCTACCTGTTACAACGGGTGCGCGATGAGGCACACCGGTTCGCGATCAACCATCACCGGGGGCGGCGCTCGAAGTCCATGGTGGAGAGCGTCCTGGACGATGTCCCCGGTCTGGGCGAGGTCCGCCGCAAGACACTACTCAAGCATTTCGGCTCGCTCAAGAAATTGCGGTCGGCCGGCCTCGATGAGTTGGGTCGGGTGCCCGGCATCGGTCCGGCCACGGCCGCGGCCATTCACGACGCCGTCCGGCATCCCGATAAGGCCCCCGGCGTCCGGATCAACACCGCCACCGGAGAGATCGAGGAGAACTGATGAGCGACGAGGGTGTCAGACCCGCCGAACTGGTGGTGGTGACCGGGATGACCGGTGCCGGCCGAAGCACCACGGCCAAGGAACTGGAGGACCTGGGCTATTTCGTGGTCGACAACCTGCCTCCGAGGCTGGTCCCCGACGTGGTGCGGATGGTCGATGAGTCCCGGGGGCGCAACCAGCCCATTGCCGTGGTGGTGGACGTCCGATCGGGGTCGTTCTTCGGCACTCTGCACGCGAATCGGCAGGAGAACGTGACCGGGCGGCCGACGACCCTGCTGTACCTGGACGCCTCGGACGAGGTACTGGTCCGGCGGCAGGACGCGGCGCGCCGCCCGCACCCGCTGCAGGGAGGAGGACGGTTGCTGGACGGCCTGGTCCGGGAGCGCGAGGTGCTCTCCTCGGTGCGAGGTGACGCCGACGTGGTGGTCGACACCTCGAGCCTCAATGTGCATCAACTCACCGGCAGGATCGCGGAGCTGTTCGGTACCCCCGAGGCGCTCAGGCTGACCGTGACCACGATCAGCTTCGGATTCAAGTATGGGATCCCGGTGGACGCAGACTTCGTGGCCGACATGCGTTTCCTACCCAACCCGTACTGGGTGCCGGCGTTACGCCCGCTCAACGGCCGCGATGAGCCGGTCGCCGACTACGTGAAGTCCCAGCCGGGCGCCGAGGAGTTCTTGGAGCAGTATCTCCCGGTGCTGCACACCGTCGCCGAAGGCTATCTGCGCGAAGGCAAGCGGTTCCTCACCATCGGGATCGGCTGTACCGGGGGCAAGCATCGCAGCGTGGCGATGTCGGAGGAGATCGCCGGACGACTACGGGTCCACGGCTACAAGGTGCGGGCCGCGCACCGTGACCTCGGACGGGAGTGATCGGTGGTTCACGGAACGGGTTCGCCCCGGGTGGTGGCACTGGGCGGCGGACACGGTCTGCATGCCAGCCTGACCGCACTGCGTCGGGTGACCGGTCAGGTCACAGCGGTCGTGACCGTCGCCGACGACGGTGGGTCATCCGGCCGAATCCGCAGTGAGTTCGAGGTGGTGCCGCCGGGCGATCTACGGATGGCCCTGGCCGCGCTCTGTGGTGACGACGACTGGGGCCGCACCTGGGAGCAGCTCGTCCAGCACCGCTTCGGCGGGGCAGGGGAGCTGCAGGGCCACGCGGTGGGAAACCTGTTGATCGTCGGCCTGTGGGAACTACTGGGCGATCCGGTAGCGGCCCTGGATCTGGTGGGCGAGCTGTTGCGCTGTGAGGGCCGGGTCCTGCCGATGACCACGCAGCCACTCATCATCCAGGCCGGCGTCCAGGGCCACGATCCACGGGCTCCGGGCGAGATCATCCAGATTCGCGGTCAGGTGGCGGTGGCCAGCTCACCCGGGCGGATCGTTCAGGTCGGCCTGGATCCGGCCGACGCCCCGGCCTGTCCGGCAGCGGTGGAGGCGGTCACCTCGGCGGACTGGGTCGTGCTGGGGCCAGGTTCGTGGATCACCTCGGTGGTGCCGCACCTGCTGCTGCCGGAACTTCGCGATGCCCTGGTGGCCCGGGGGGACCGGTTGGTCGTCGTCTTGAACGTGGGGCACGACGACGAAGAGGTTTCGGGGTTCTCGCTCGCCGAGCAGTTGGCCGCATTGGCCAGGTTCGCCCCCGGTCTACGCGCGCATACGGTGCTGGCCGACGTGGATACCGTGCTCGCGGTAGACGAATTGCGTGAGGTCGCCGACTCGCTCCAGGCTCGACTGGTACTCGCCCCGCTGGCGTTCGGTGACGGCAGCTCACGACACCACCCCGACAAACTGGCCGCCGCATTCGATCAGGTGCTCGGTACCGGCTGAGTTCCGGGGCGGCGGAACCTCGTGCTGAACCGTCCAGGGTGTGGGACACCTCACCTACTCGGGGGCACGCAACCCCGGTCGGTTGCGCTGCGTGCGAGGATTCCCATCATGGCCATGACCGCGCAGGTGAAGGCAGAACTCGCCAACACCCAGATCACCAAGACCTGCTGCCGTAAGGCGGAGGTCGCTTCGCTGTTGCGATTTGCCGGAGGCCTGCACATCGTCAGCGGCCGTGTCGTGGTCGAGGCTGAGGTCGACACCGGTGCCGCCGCGCGGCGGCTACGGCGAGACATCTCGGAGGTGTACGGGCACGGATCCGACGTCGTGATGGTGCAGGGGAACGGGATCCGGCGGGGCAGCCGCTACCTGGTCCGGGTCGCGAAGGACGGCGCCGCACTGGCCCGTCAGACCGGACTGCTGGACGGCAGGGGGCGCCCGGTTCGGGGACTGCCTCCGGCCGTGGTCTCCGGGGGTGGGTGCGATGCGGTAGCTGCCTGGCGTGGTGCCTTCTTGGCCCACGGCTCGCTGACCGAGCCCGGCCGGTCCTCTGCTCTGGAGGTGACCTGTCCCGGTCCCGAGGCCGCGCTGGCCCTGGTCGGGGTCGCTCGCCGCCTCGGCATCGCCGCGAAGGCACGCGAAGTGCGGGGTGTGGACCGGGTAGTGATCCGGGACGGCGATGCCATCGGCGAGTTGTTGACCCGACTCGGAGCCCATGAGGCGCTGATGGCCTGGGAGGAGCGTCGGATGCGCCGCGAGGTGCGGGCGACGGCCAACCGACTGGCGAACTTCGACGACGCGAACCTACGTCGCTCGGCGCGGGCCGCGGTGGCCGCCGGCGCTCGGGTCGAGCGGGCACTGGAGATCCTGGGTGAGGAGATTCCCGACCATCTGCGGATGGCAGGCTTCCTGCGGTTGGAGCACAAGCAGGCGTCGCTGGAAGAGCTCGGTCAACTGCACCAGCCGGTTCTCACCAAGGACGCCATCGCGGGCCGGATCCGCCGCTTGCTGGCGATGGCCGATAAGCGAGCCGAGGAGCTGGGCATCGCCGACACCGAGGCGTCCCTGACCTCCGAGATGCTCGCCGACGAGGTCTGACCACACCCGCCGAGGGCACTTTCACCCGTGGCCTCGACAGTGAACCGACGCCCGAATGCGTGACGTGACGAGGCCGACATCCATGGCACCCGTCGGAGCCGGTATCGTGGCTCTGTCCTGTGACACACAACGAGGAGCGCATTTCAGTGACTGTTCGCGTAGGCATCAACGGTTTTGGTCGCATCGGCCGTAACTTCTTCCGGGCGGTTCGCGCGTCCGGAGCCGACATCGAGATCGTCGGAGTCAACGACCTGACCGACAACAAGGTGCTCGCCCACCTGCTGAAGTACGACTCGATCCTGGGTCGACTGGACGCGGACGTGTCCGCGACCGATACCCACATCATCGTGGGCGATCAGAAGATCGCCGCGTTCGCCGAGCGCAAGCCAGCCGACCTGAAGTGGGGCGACCTGGGGGTCGACGTGGTCGTCGAGTCCACCGGGTTCTTCACCGACGGGAGCAAGGCCAAGGCCCACGTCGAGGCCGGTGCCAAGAAGGTCATCATCTCCGCGCCCGCCTCCAACGAGGACATCACCATCGTGATGGGCGTCAACCACGAGCTGTACGACCCGGCCGCCCACACGGTGATCTCGAACGCATCGTGCACGACCAACTGTCTCGCCCCCATGGCCAAGGCGCTCAATGACGCGCTGGGCATCAACAAGGGTCTGATGACCACGATCCACGCGTACACCGCGGACCAGAACCTGCAGGACAACATCCACTCGGACCTGCGCCGTGCCCGCGCCGCCGCGATCAACATCGTGCCCACCGGCACCGGTGCCGCCAAGGCGATCGGCCTCGTGCTTCCCGAGTTGAAGGGCAAGCTGGACGGCTACGCCCTGCGGGTCCCGACCCCGACCGGCTCGCTGACCGACCTCTCCTTCGAGGCCGCCCGCGAGACCACCGTCGAGGAGGTCAACGAGATCATCAAGAACGCCGCCGACGGCAAGATCCTGAAGTACTCGACCGACCCGATCGTGTCATCCGACATCGTGACCGACTCGGCCTCCTGTGTCTTCGACGCCCCGCTCACCAAGGTGATCGGGAACCAGGTCAAGGTCGCCGGCTGGTACGACAACGAGTGGGGCTACTCCAACCGTCTGGTCGACCTCATCGACTACGTCGGCGCCTCCCTCTGAGGTCCTGCGCACTCGTGAGCGACATCGAAGCACTGGGTGACGTCCGTGGGCGGCGCGTTCTGGTCCGCTCGGATCTGAACGTGCCGCTCGACGGCACCACCATCACCGACGACGGTCGGATCCGGGCCAGCGTGCCGACCATCAAGCGACTCAGCGACGCCGGTGCCAGGGTCGTGGTGATGGCGCACCTGGGGCGTCCCCAGGGCGCCCCAGATCCGGCGTTCTCGTTGGCACCGGTGGCCACCCGGTTGGGTGAGCTGCTGGGACGGCCGGTCAAGTTCGCCAGCGACACGGTCGGGACGAGTGCCCAGCGCACCGTCGCCGGCCTCGGTGACGGTGACGTCGCGGTGCTGGAGAACGTCCGATTCAACGAGGGGGAGACGAGCAAGGACGACATCGTCCGCGGTGCCTTCGCGGACAAGTTGGCGGCCCTGGGTGACGCCTTCGTCTCCGACGGCTTCGGTGTGGTGCATCGCAAGCAGGCCTCCGTGTATGACGTAGCGACTCGGATGCCTTCGGCGATGGGCGACCTGGTCGCGGCGGAGGTGGACGTGCTCCGTCGTCTGACTCAGGACCCGATTCGTCCTTACGCGGTCGTGCTCGGAGGGTCCAAGGTCTCCGACAAGCTGGCCGTGATCGACAACCTGCTCGACAAGGCCGACAAGCTCCTGATCGGTGGCGGGATGGTCTTCACCTTCCTGGCCGCCCAGGGGCTGGAGGTGGGCAAGAGCCTGCTGGAGACGGATCAGATCGAGACGTGCCGGCAGTATCTGGCTCGTGCCGCCGAGCGCGGCGTCGAACTGCTGCTGCCGACCGACGTGGTGGTCGACGTGACCTTCCCCTCGGCTGGCGTCACGCCGAACCCGCGGGTGGTCTGGGCCGACTCGATCCCAGCTGATGCCTTGGGCCTGGACATCGGACCGGAGTCGGCCCGTGCCTTCGCGGCCGCGCTCGCCGATGCCAGGACCGTCTTCTGGAACGGTCCGATGGGGGTGTTCGAGGTCGAGGCGTTCTCGAGCGGCACCAGGGCCGTGGCCGAGGCACTGACCCGGATCGATGGACTCTCCGTGGTCGGCGGCGGCGACTCCGCGGCCGCGGTGCGCCAACTGGGCTTCGAGGATGCGTCCTTCGGGCACATCTCCACCGGCGGTGGTGCCAGTCTCGAGTACCTGGAGGGCAAGGACCTCCCGGGTATCTCGGTACTGGGCGCCTGAGCCCGCTGCACCCCACGACACATCCCAATCGACAAGAGGTGGCCACTGTGACCCGTACGCCGTTGATGGCCGGCAACTGGAAGATGAACCTGAACCACGCCGAGGCGGTGGTGTTGGTCCAGAAGCTGGCGTGGACGCTGAGCGACAAGCGTCACGACTACGGCAAGGTCGACGTGGCGGTGATCCCGCCGTTCACCGACATCCGCTCGGTGCAGACCCTGGTGGACGGGGACCGGTTGTCGGTCAAGTACGGGGCTCAGGACGTCTCTGAGCACGACTCGGGCGCCTATACGGGCGAGATCTCGGCGGCGATGCTGGCCAAGCTGGGCTGCTCCTATGTCGTGGTCGGCCATTCCGAACGGCGCGAGTTCCATGCCGAGAGCGACGCGCTGGTGAGTGCCAAGGCGAAGAAGGCGCTGGCCGCGGGGATGACTCCCATCGTCTGTGTCGGTGAAGGACTTGAGGTCCGCAAGGCTGGCGACCAGGTCTCCTACACCCTGGCGCAGGTGGAGGGATCGCTCGCCGGATTCTCCGCCGAGGAGATCGCCGGTCTGGTCGTGGCCTATGAGCCGGTGTGGGCGATCGGCACCGGTGAGGTTGCCACTCCCGAGGACGCCCAGGAGGTCTGCGGCGCGATCCGGGCCCGGATCCGCTCGGTTCACGGCGATGTGGCGGCCGATGGTCTGCGCATTCTCTACGGTGGTTCGGTCAAGGTCTCGAACGTCGCCGGCATCATGGAGAAGGACGACGTGGACGGTGCCCTGGTCGGTGGTGCCTCCCTCCAGGCCGAGGAGTTCGCGGGAATCTGCCGCTTCTACGACCTTCCTGTGCTCTGATCAACCAAATTCGCGTTAGGGTACTGCCGTGGTGAATGTCGTGCTGACCACTTTGTTGGTCGTGTCGAGCTTCGTGCTCATTCTTTTGGTGCTGCTCAAGAAGGGGGGTGGTGGTGGGCTGTCGGACATGTTCGGCGGCGGCGTCTCCAGTTCCCTGGGCGGTTCGTCGGTTGCCGAGCGCAACCTGGACCGCTTCACGGTGAGTACCGGAGTCATCTGGGCGGCCTCGATCATCGCTCTCGGACTGACCTGGGCCCACGGCGGCTGAGACGGGATTGTTGCGGTGGGAGGTGGCACGATTCGCGGTAGTCGGGTGGGCGCGAGCTCATTCGGCGAGGCGGAGCGTGGCCATCTTGCCGCGCGACAGATCGTCTCCTACTTCTGCGCTCGCGCTCATCGCTCGGACCTGACCTTCGCCCACGACGCGGTGGCGCCTGAAACCTGGGATTGTCCGAGTTGTGGGCTGCCGGCGAGCCTGGACCGGGACAACCCGCCCGATACGCCGCGGACCGAGGTCTTCAAGAGTCACCTGGCCTATGCCAAGGAGCGTCGCAGCGACGAGGAGGCCGAGTCGATTCTCGACGAGGCCGTCAAGATGCTGCGTACCCGGCGTAAGTCCGGCGAAGTCGCCCTCTGACTCCCGCCCTCTCGCCGGTGAGAGGGCGCTTTTTGTTCACCCCTGAGTAATTACTAGTGCCCTGTCAGCGGGGTGAGGCCGCGTCTGCGGAGCAGATCGAGGTAGGCGGCGCGCAGGGTGAAGGACGCATCTTGTCGGTCGTAGACGTCTCGCTTGGTCAAGACCACGATGGTCCAGCCTCGCTCCTCGAGCCAGCGTCGCCGAGCGGCATCATGCCCCGTGCGCTCGGGACCGTGGAACTCCTCCCCGTCGTACTCGGCGGCGAAGCGGGTGGCCTCATCGGCGATGTCGAGCCTGAAGACTCCTCGGCCCGAGTCGTCGTGTACCCAGACTTGCAGTGTGGGTGGGGGCAGATCGGCCTCGATCCAGTGCAGCCTGCTGGCGGACTCACCCGGTGATTCGGAGCCTCCATCCATCACGGGGATCAGGCCCCGCAGTTGGATCACGCCGCGCATGCCCTTGAACCTCGGTTCCGACTCCCATAGCTGATCCGAAGTGACACCGAGCCGGGCGAATCCGTCGAGCGCCGCCAAGGCGTCGTAGCGCCACAACAGCCGTCCCAGATCAAGTGCCGTCCGCAGGGGAGTGGTGACTCGAAGACCCGCCACGGTGCACAGATCCTGCGAGGTCAACGACCGGGTACCGCTGCCCACCCCGTGCCGCCGGAGCCGCGAGTGGCGAGCGCTGAAGCACTGGACGTCGGGAGGCCGGTCTCGGACCGCTGATCGCGGAAGAATGCTGACTCCATGCAGCCAGGCGGCGGTGCGGTCCGTCACGATCGCACCGGGCGCCATCACCAGGCCGAGGGCCTGAGCGCGCAACTCCACGGTGTCGGGAAGACCGGTCCAGGCCAGAGTGCCGCGGGCCATCTCCCGGAGCGTGCCGACGCCGATCAACAGGGTCTGGCGATGCCGGCTCACCCCCCATTTGACCGCATCTCGGGTGCGGAACGGTCGATCGTGGGGGAGCTCGTCGGGGAGGCCTAGGTCATCGCTCGTCGCACTCATGGAGTCAGCGTGTCGCACCGATCGGCCAGCGGCCGTGGGTTATCCACAGGTCCGCTCTCCAGCGCCGGTGAGACGGCAGTTCTTGCTAATCCGCGGGTAACTTAGAGCGCCTCCTCACCGCTGAGGAGGCGCTTCAGGTTGACTCGGGGGTAACAAGTAGTGCCGTCTCAGCGGGGAGGGGGGAGGAGGTCGGTCCAGAGGATGGTGCTGTCGATGCCGTGCACCCCGGTGGCGGGCGTTCGGGAGATGGATTCGGCGTCCTGGGAGAGCTCGGCCGTGGCGCTCGAGGCGCTCGAGAGAAGGGGCTGCCCCAGAAGACGGTCGACCGCGTC
>CAYNFY010000119.1:0-11178 GCA_964396585.1 uncultured Nocardioides sp. | reverse complement strand
CAGCCCAAGCACCCGACCAACTACCACGTCCAACCTTGCTAACTGAACGGTATTGCGGCTAATCGGGATGTTCCCGATCAGCCGCCGGGTGAGGCAGTGTGTCTTACAGACCCCCGGCGCCCGGGGTGGTCTTCTGTACCTGGACCAGGAACTCGTAGTTGCTCTGCGTCTTCTTGAGTCGCTCCAGCATCAGTTCCAGCGCCTGCTGTCCGTCGAGGCCCGAGAGCACCCGGCGCAGCTTCCAGATGATGGCGGCCTCTTCCTTGCTGAGCATCAGCTCGTCACGACGGGTACCCGACTGGATCGCGTCGATGGCCGGGAAGATGCGCTTGTCCGCGTACTCGCGACGCAATCGCAACTCCATATTGCCGGTGCCCTTGAACTCCTCGAAGATGACCTCGTCCATCTTCGAACCGGTCTCGATCAGGGCGCTGGCCAGGATCGTGAGCGAACCGCCGTCCTCGATATTGCGGGCCGCACCGAAGAACCTCTTCGGCGGGTACAGGGCGCTGGAGTCGACACCGCCGGACAGGATCCGGCCGCTGGCCGGAGCGGCCAGGTTGTAGGCCCGACCCAAGCGGGTGATCGAGTCGAGCAGCACCACGACGTCGTGGCCGAGCTCGACCAGACGCTTGGCCCGCTCGATGGCCAGCTCGGCGACCATGGTGTGGTCGGCGGCCGGACGATCGAACGTCGAAGCGATGACCTCGCCCTTGACGGTGCGTTGGAAGTCGGTGACCTCTTCGGGACGCTCATCGACCAGCACCACCATCAGGTGGACCTCGGGATTGTTGACCGAGATGGAGTTGGCGATCGACTGCATCACCATGGTCTTTCCGGCCTTGGGAGGCGAGACGATCAGACCACGCTGCCCCTTGCCGATCGGAGCAGAGATGTCGATCAGGCGACCGATCAGGTTGCTCTGGTCGGTCTCCAAGCGCAGCCGCTCGTTGGCGTGCAGAGGGGTGAACTTGGAGAACTCGGGGCGATCCTTGGCGCTCTCGGGGTCTCCCCCGTTGACGCTGTCGATGCGCACCATCGGGTTGAACTTCTCCTTGCGCTCGCCCTCCCGGGGCTGACGCACCTGACCGACCACCGCGTCGCCACGACGTAGTCCGAGCTTACGGACCATCTGCAATGAGACGTAGACGTCGTCCGGTCCCGGCAGGTATCCGGTGGTGCGCACGAACGCGTAGTTGTCCAGCACGTCCAGCACACCCGCGGCCGGCACCAGCACATCGTCATCGAGCACGGTGGTGTCCGGCTCCCCGACACGCCCGCCGCCGGGACGACGGTCCCGGTCGCGACCCCGGCGTCGACGGTTACGGCGGCTGTTGCCGTCCTCGTCCCGGTCATCGTTGCGGTGATCGCTGCGGTTGTTGTTCCTGCCGCCGTCATCGTTCCGGTTGTCATTCCGGTTGTTGTTCCGGCTCCGGTTACCGCCGTCATCATTCCGGTTGTCGTTCCGGTTGTCACTGCGGCTGTCGTTCCGGCTGTCACCGCGGCCGTTGTTCCTGCCGCCGCCGTCATCGCTCCGGTTGTTGTTCCGGCTCCGGTTGCGATCGCGCCGTGAGTCGCCGAACTCGCGGGTGTCGGTCTGGTCCCCGTCCGAGGCCTCTCGGGCCGTTTCCTTCTCGGGTTCCCGTTCCTTCTCGACCGTGGGGCTCTGGGCCGCCGACTCGGCACGCTCGGGTGCAGCCGAGGAGTCCCGACGGGCGCCGGAGCGTTCACGACGAGTCACCTTGGGCGCAGGCTCTTCGTTCGCGCTCTGGGGCGCCGGTGTCGCCTCGGGGGCGGGCTGTGCCACCTTCGCCGCACGCTTGGTGGCGCGCTTAGCCGCAGCCGGAGCGGATGCGGAGCCGCCGGACTGGGCCGCCTTGATGGCGTCGACCAGTTGGGCCTTCTTCATGGTTCCGGCGCCGGAGACGCCGAGCCCGGAGGCCATCGCCTTCAGATCGGCGACGAGCATGGTGCTGATCCCACCAGTGCGCTTCTTGGCGGTGGTGGATTCTGCTGTTTCGGTCACGTGAGGTCCTTCCCACGTATCGGTGCCGCCGGGCGTGTCCGTGCGGCGATTCGTTGCTGTGCTTCCCGCGAGGCAAGAGGTTCGCACCCTGTTGGGTGTGATCCCGGAGCAGGCAGATGAAACCCTCTGATTCCGTACGACGGAGGATTCCCAGCACCATCATCATCGGCTCCGGTACACGCCAACCAGGACGCTTCGGTCGTTAGACGGTGCTCGCGCCGACTGGCGCACGGCCACGGTACCACCCGATTCCCAGCAGATGGCATTGACAGCCGATATCACCCCGTGGCGGGCCTGAATTCGGGCCGAGAAGGCACTAGAAGTTACCGGCGGGAGAAGAAGAAGTGCCTTCTCAGCGGCGGGTCAGAGGATCCGGGCACCTGCGGTGTCGACCTCGACGTGGTGGGTGAGCCAGCCGTCCGGAGCCTGGGCGAGGACCTGATCCACCTGGCTGGGATCGACCAGCACCAGCACGGTGGGCCCGGCCCCCGAGATGACGGCCGGCAGGCCCTCGTCTCGCAGTGTCCGTACCAGCGCGTGAGACACCGGCATGGCAGCGGCCCGATAGTCCTGATGCAACAGATCCCGGGTCGCCGTGAGCAGCAGTTCGGGGTGCGAGCCGAGTGCCGCTACCAACATGGCTGCGCGACCGGCATTCGCCGCCGCGTCGGCATGGCTCACCCGCTCCGGCAAAAGCCCCCGGGCCATGGCGGTGGGAACGGGCGACGAGGGCACCAACAACACGCCCTGTACCCGGGGATCGATCGAAAGGTCTACCGAGAAGAACTCCCCGGCAAAATCATCACCGCGCCGGCCGGCCGCGGTGAATCCCCCGTAGAACGCGGGCGCCACATTGTCGGGATGTCCCTCCAATTCGGCGGCCAGAGCGAAGAGCGCGTCGTCGCCCATCAACAGTTCGCCGCCGGCGACCAGACCCCGGGCGAGGAGTACGCCGGCCACGATCGCGGCCGAACTGGAGCCCATTCCCCGACTGTGCGGGATGACGTTCTCACACCTCAGGGACAACCCGCTGGGGCGCTCCCCGATCGCGTCGAAGGCCGCGAACATGGCCCGGACCACCAGATGCGAGGCATCGGTCGGCACCTCCTCGGCGCCTTCACCCGAGACCTCGACGACACAGCCTGACTCGGTCACTCGAGCGGTGAGCCGGTCGTGCAACTGCCAGGCGATCCCCAGGCAGTCGAATCCCGGACCGAGATTCGCCGACGTGGCCGGCACCATCACGGTGACGGCGTCCGGTGAGAAGGTGACCATCAGCGCGTCTCCCCCAGGTCGCGGCCCAGGCACGGGTCGCCGGGTGGGTACGCTTCACAGGACGACACACGGCCACCCATCGGCTGGGAAGACATGTCCTAGGCGTTCTTGACCAGGCCCGCGACCTCTGCCGCGGCGGTGATATCGGCATCGATGACGGTATTGGGCATGGCAAGTCCCTCCAACGGAGTGACCGTGTCCTTGAGCCCGTGACCGGTCACGGTGATCGCCACCACCTTGCCCGCATAGGACTCACCCCGATCCAACTCCTGCAGCATCCCGGCGATGCCCGCCGCCGACGCCGGCTCCACGAAGACACCGTCTCGTCGAGCCAACTCGGATTGTGCGGCCAGGATCTGCTCATCGGTCACCGAGTCGAAGCGACCGCCGGACTCCTGGGCCGCGGCATCGGCCAGCTTCCAAGACGCCGGGTTGCCGATCCGGATCGCGGTTGCCTTGGTCTCCGGGTTCGGGAACGGCTGACCGGTCACCAGCGGAGCGGCACCCTCAGCCTGGAAGGCCCGCATCACCGGCAGCTTGCTCGAACGGCCGATCTCTGCGTACTGCTGGTAGCCGAGCCAATACGCAGAGATGTTGCCGGCGTTGCCGACCGGAAGCAGGTGGTAGTCGGGAGCCTCCCCGAGCCGATCCACGATCTCGAATGCGGCGGTCTTCTGACCCTCCAGACGTACCGGATTGACCGAGTTCACCAATGCCACGGGGTAGGACTCGGCGAGCCCACGCGAGATACGCAGACAATCGTCGAAGTTGCCGCGCACCATCAGGATCTGAGCGCCGTGCATGATCGCCTGGGCCATCTTGCCGGCCGAGATCTTGCCCTCGGGCACCAGGACCAACGGAGTGATGCCAGCCTTGGCGGCATAGGCGGCCATCGACGCGGAGGTATTGCCGGTGGAAGCGCAGACCACGGCCTTGGCACCACCCGCCACCGCCACCGAGAGGGCGGCGGTCATCCCGCGGTCCTTGAACGAGCCGGTCGGGTTGTTCCCCTCGACCTTGAGCCAGACCTCGGCACCGGTCAGTCCCGAGAGCCAGCCGGAGTGCACCAACGGGGTGCCGCCCTCGCCGAGCGTGACGGCGGGAGTGTCCGTAGGAATGTCCAGGAGCTCGCGGTACTCCTCGATCACTCCACGCCACTGGTGGCTCCTGACTGATCCGAGCCCTCGGTCGCTCATTCGGTCTCTCCTTCCACGCGCATCACCGAGGTGACGTCGCGAACGATCTCCATGTCACGGAGCTGGTCGACGGTCGCGGACAGCGCCGCATCGGTGGCCGCGTGGCTGACCACGACGAGCTGTGCCTCGGCGCCACGGCCCTCCTGACGCACCGTCTGGATCGAGACCCCGTGGTCCGCGAAGGCCTGCGCGACCGCCGACAGCACCCCGGATCGGTCCTGTACGTCCAACGCCACGTGATAGCGAGTGACTGCCTCGCCCATCGGGAGCACGGTCCGATCGGCATAGGCGGACTCGCCGACACCGGTGGATCCGGACACCAGGTTGCGGGCCACGGTGACCAGGTCGCCGAGCACCGCCGAGGCGGTGGGTGAGCCGCCGGCACCCGGGCCGTAGAACATCAACTGCCCGGCGGCCTCCGACTCGACGAAGACCGCGTTGTATGCCTCGCGCACACTGGCCAACGGGTGATCGCGGGAGATCATCGCCGGGTGAACCCGGACCGACACCGCCTCGTCCCTGAGTTCGGCGATGGCCAGCAACTTGACCACCGAGCTCATCCCGCGGGCGGAGGCCACGTCGGCCGAGGTCACCTCGCTGATTCCCTCCCGGTGCACGTCGTTGGCGGTGACCCGGGTGTGGAAGGCCAGGCTGGCCAGGATGGCGGCCTTGGCCGCGGCGTCGAACCCCTCGACATCGGCGGTCGGGTCGGCCTCCGCATACCCGAGGTCCTGGGCCTCCTCCAGCGCCTCGTTGAATCCGGCACCAGAGGTGTCCATCTTGTCCAGAATGAAGTTGGTGGTCCCGTTCACGATGCCCAGTACCCGAGTGACCTTGTCCCCGACCAACGACTCACGCAGCGGACGGATGATCGGGATCGCTCCGGCGACTGCGGCCTCGTAGTACAGGTCGCGACCGGCCTCAGCGGCAGCCGCGAACAACGTAGGTCCGTCCTCGGCCAGCAACGCCTTGTTGGCGGTGACCACCGAGGCGCCGTTGGCCAGGGCCGAGAGGATCAGTGAGCGGGCCGGCTCGATGCCGCCGATCACCTCGACCACCAGATCGATGTCGTCGCGAGCGACCAGTGCCTCGGCATCGGTGGTGAGCAGGTCACTGGGCAGGTCCAGTTCCCGTGGGGCACCCAGCCGCCGTACCGCGACCCCGGCCAGTTCGAGTCGGGCACCGACCCGGGCCGCGAGGTCGTCGCTCTGTTCGATGAGCAGCCGGGCAACCTGGGACCCCACCGAGCCGAAGCCCAGTAGTGCCACCTTGAGTGTGCGCGGTTTGTCGTTGGGACTCATGCTTCACCTACGTCGGTCATCAGGAGGTCGTCCTCGGTCTCACGGCGCACGATCACCCGTGCCGCCCCGTCTCGCACCGCGATCACGGGCGGACGAAGTGCGTGGTTGTAATTCGAGGCCAGTGCGCGACAGTACGCGCCGGTGGCCGGGACAGCGAGCAGGTCTCCCGGTGCCACGTCACCCGGCAGGAACTCATCGCGGACCACGATGTCGCCGGCCTCGCAGTGCTTGCCCACCACTCGGGCGAGCACCGGGGGCGCCGTCGAGCTCCGGTCGGCCAGAGTGGCGGAGTAGTCGGCACCGTAGAGCGCGGTACGGATGTTGTCGCTCATTCCTCCGTCGACGGAGACATAGGTACGCTGCTGGCCGCCGTCGAGAGTGACCTGTTTGACGGTGCCCACCGTATAGAGGGTGCACATCGCCGGACCGACGATGGCCCGTCCGGGCTCGATACTGAGCCGCGGTTGAGCGATCTGCAGACGGGCGCACTCGCCTGCGACGATCTCGGTCAGCCCCTTGGCCAGGTCCTGCGGAGTCGAGGGGTCGTCCTGGCTGGTGTAGGCGATGCCGAAGCCACCACCCAGGTCCATCTCGGGACAGACGTGACCGAGTTCTGCTGCGATCCGCGAATGCAGGGCGAGCACCCGGCGAGCGGCCACCTCGAAGCCGGCGGTCTCGAAGATCTGCGATCCGATGTGACTGTGCAGACCGAGCAGTTCCAGTCCGGGAGCGGCCAGTACCCGCCGGGCCGCCTCCAAGGCATCGCCCGAGGTGATCGAGAAACCGAACTTCTGATCCTCATGGGCGGTCGCGATGAACTCGTGCGTGTGTGCCTCGACGCCGGCGGTGACTCGGATCATCACGTGCGCGGTACGACCCAGTTCCCGGGCCACGGCAGCGACCCGGTCGATCTCGGTGAAGGAGTCCACCACGATCCGGCCCACGCCCACCGTGACGGCGCGCTCCAGTTCCCGCTCGGACTTATTGTTGCCGTGGTAGCCGATCCGACCGGGTTCGAAGCCCGCCCGCAGCGCCACGCTCAGTTCGCCGTCGGAGCAGACATCCAGGCAGAGCCCCTCCTCGGCCACCCATCTGGCTACCGCGATGGACAGGAACGCCTTACCCGCGTAGTAGACGTCGAAGTCGGCGAAAGCCTCGTTGAAGGCGCGGGCCCGGGACCTGAAGTCGTCTTCGTCCAGCAGGTAGGCAGGTGATCCGTGATCGTTGACCAGGTCCGTGACCGGCACCCCGGCCACGGTGAGCACGCCGTCGTCGGCCTTACGGGTGTTGGTCGACCACAGGCCGGGCATCAGGGCATTGACGTCGGTCGGAACGGGAAGCCAGCCGGGACCGTTCAGCGCACCGTCGGCATGCGCCCAGCCCGAAGGGTGGGAGGTGGGCATGTCAGATCACATCCGTTCCGGCGCCGAGACACCGAGCAGGTCGAGGCCGTTGGCCAGCACGATCCGGGTGGCGTCCACCAGCACCAGGCGAGCCCGGTGTAGGTCGGTGACCTCCTCGTCCCCTCGGGGTAGCACCCGACAGGAGTCGTAGAACTTGTGGTAGGCCGCGGCGGTGTCCTCCAGGTACCGGGCCACCCGGTGCGGCTCGCGCAGCTCGGCGGCGGCGGTCACCACCCGCGGGAAGTCGGCCAGGGCCCGGAGCAGGTCGCCTTCCTTGTCATCGTCGAGTAGTTCCGGGTGCGCCTGCGGCACGATCCCCAGGTCAGCACCGTTGCGCAGCAGCGAGGAGACCCGGGCGTGTGCGTACTGGACGTAGTAGACCGGATTGTCGCTGGCCTGCTTGGCCCACAGATCCAGGTCGATGTCGATATTCGAGTCGGTGCTGTACCTGGCCAACGCATAACGCGAGGCATCCACGCCGATCGCCTCGACCAGGTCGTCGATGGTGACCACGGTCCCGGCCCGCTTGGACATCCGCAACGGCTGGCCCTCGCGGAGCAGGTTCACCATCTGGCCGATCAGGATCTCGAGATTCACCCCGGGGGCGTCCCCGAAGGCGGCACACATCGCCATCATCCGGCCCACATAGCCGTGGTGGTCGGCCCCCAGCATGATCAGGCAGCGGTCGAATCCGCGGCTGCGCTTGTCCAGGTAGTAGGCGATGTCACCGGACAGGTAGGCACCCTGGCCGTCGGCCTTGATGATCACCCGGTCCTTGTCGTCGCCGAACTTCTCCGAGCGGAGCCACAGGGCTCCGTCCTTCCGGTAGGTGTTACCGAGTTCGGTGAGCCGCTCGACGCTGCGATCCACCGCGCCGGAGGTGTGCAGGTTGTCTTCGTGGAAATAGACGTCGAAGTCCACCCCGAAGTCGTGCAGGGACTTCTTGATCTCGGCGAACATCAGGTCCACTCCGATCTCGCGGAAGACCTCCTGCGCCCGGTCATCCGGCAACTCGAGCACGTCGGGGCGCTGGGCGACGACCTGGGCCGCGATGTCGGTGATGTAGGCGCCGCCGTAACCGCCCTCGGGGATCGGGCGCTCGTGCGCGGCTGCCAGCAGCGAACCGGAGAACCGGTCGATCTGACCGCCATGGTCGTTGAAGTAGTACTCCCGGGTGACCTGGGCGCCGGTCTTGGTGAAGATCCGGCCCAGGGCATCACCCACCGCCGCCCAGCGCACCCCGCCGATGTGGATCGGGCCGGTCGGATTGGCCGAGACGAACTCCAGGTTCACCTTCTCGCCCGCGAACGCATCCGATGAGCCGAAACTCTCCCCCGCGGCCACGATGTCGCTGGCCACCTGGCCCTGGGCGGCCGCGGCCACGGTGATGTTCAGAAATCCCGGCCCCGCGATCGCGACGGCCTCGATACCTGAGTCGGCCTCGAGCCTGTTCTTGATCAGTTCGGCCAGGGCCCGCGGGTTGGTTCCGGCCTTCTTGGCCAGCTGCAGCGCGACATTGATCGCGTAATCACCATGCCCCTTCTGTCGGGGTCGCTCCACCGTCACCTCGGTCGGGACACCGTCGGGAAGGCTGAGCGAGCCTTCGGCCACCAGGGCGCCCAGGGCGGCGACGACCAGTGCGCAGAGCTGTTCGGGATTCACCGCTCAAGGGTATCGGCGCAGGGGGGTGACCTCCGAACCGGTTCAACCTACGGCCTATCGCCCACGATCTGCGGGGCTGGTTTCACGCATCGCACCGGTGAGTTGTAGTGTTCTGCACGCACCACCCCGAGCCCCCATAGCTCAGGGGATAGAGCACCGCCCTCCGGAGGCGGGGGCCTAGGTTCGAATCCTAGTGGGGGCACCAGATTCATCCAGATGCTCAGATCACAGCGGCGGCAACCTCTCCAGGTGCCGCCGTTGTGACTTTCTCGGGCCGAATCATCGGGCGCGATCTCACCGCCTATCGCGACACGCCGTCTCGGAAATCGGGACCCCGGGCCACGGCGAGTGCACCGGACACGGCATGCTGGGCACCCGGAATAGTGGTGTCTGACACACCGACACTCATGGGCCCTGTCCGAGTCGGCATTTGACGCAGTCACGGACTAGCCTGTGATCGAGCCAAATCACGTCCCATTACACGCGCGCATACCGGAAGAGGCGAACCAAGCCGTGCCGCAGTCTGACAGCTCCGAGCAGCACTCGAATAGCGACTCTGGAGCCAATGAAGCGCTCATCAAGCAGATGTTCGAGCGCTACCAATCCGACCACAACAGCGTCGGCGACGACTGGATCGCCTACTTTAAAGCGGTCGGGATGATCACCGACACGCCCAAACCGGTGGCCCGTCCCAGACCCGACGCGGCGGCCGCCGAGCCGGCCAAGGGCACCACCACTCCGGTGGCCAAGGAGACCAAACCCTCGGTCCCGGTCCAGGCCAACGACGAGCCCGCCTATACGGTGCTGCGCGGTGCTCCGGCCCGGACCGCGAAGAACATGGACGAGTCGCTGACGGTCCCGACCGCGACCTCGGTGCGGACCATCCCGGTCAAGTTGCTGTGGGACAACCGGATCGTCATCAACAACCACCTCAAGCGTGCCCGTGGTGGCAAGGTGTCGTTCACCCACCTCATCGGATACGCCCTGGTGCGGGCGCTGCGTGATCTGCCCGAGATGAACGTCGGCTTCGGCGTGGTGGACGGCAAGCCGAACCTGATCACGCCGGCCCACATCAACCTGGGCCTGGCCATCGATGTGAAGAAGGCCGACGGCACCCGCCAGTTGCTGGTTCCCAGCATCAAGGCCGCCGAGAATATGGACTTCGCAGCTTTCTGGACCGCCTACGAGGACGTCGTCCGCAAGGCTCGGGACAACAAGCTGACCGTGGCCGACTTCCAGGGCACCACGATCTCGCTGACCAACCCGGGCGGGATCGGCACCGTGCACTCGGTCCCTCGTCTGATGTCCGGCCAGGGCGCGATCATCGGCGTCGGTTCGATGGAGTACCCCGCAGCCTGGCAGGGTGCGGCTCCCGAGATCGTCGCCCGCAACGCCATCTCGAAGGAGATGACGTTGACCTCGACCTACGACCACCGGGTCATCCAGGGCGCCCAGTCGGGCGAGTTCCTCAAGCGGGTGCACCAGCTGCTGCTCGGTGAGGACCACTTCTACGACGACATCTTCGCCTCGCTGCGAATCCCGTACGAGCCGATCCGCTGGAACCACGATGTGGCGCTCACCCACGACGACGAGATCTCCAAGCAGGCCCGGATCCTGGAACTGATCCACGCCTACCGGGTCCGCGGTCACCTGATGGCCGACACCGACCCGCTGGAATACCGCCAGCGCAGCCACCCCGATCTCGAGATCGAGTCGCACGGACTCACCCTGTGGGATCTGGACCGGGAGTTCGCCACCGGCCACTTCGGCGGCGGCAACCCGTTCATGAAGTTGCGCGACATCCTCGGCATCCTGCGCGACTCCTACTGTCGCACGATGGGCATCGAGTACATGCACATCATGGATCCCGAGCAGCGCCGGTGGATCCAGGAGCGGGTCGAGCGCCCGCACGAGAAGACACCGCGGGCCGAGCAGCTGCGGATCCTGCTCAAGTTGAACCAGGCCGAGGCGTTCGAGACCTTCCTGCAGACCAAGTTCGTCGGCCAGAAGCGGTTCTCACTCGAGGGCGGCGAGACCACGATCCCCGTCGTCGACGAGATCTGCGAGGCCGCGGCCGAGATCCATCTCGACGAGGTCACCATCGGGATGGCCCACCGTGGCCGGCTCAACATGCTGGCCAATATCGTCGGCAAGAAGTACAGCCAGATCTTCCGCGAGTTCGAGGGCAATATCGACCCCCGTACCGTCCAGGGCTCCGGCGACGTGAAGTACCACCTGGGCGCCGAGGGCGAGTTCGTCTCGGGCAAGGGCGACACCAACTCCTTGTAGCGGCTCTCTCGCTGCTCAGTCCAAGC
>CAYNFY010000118.1:0-11213 GCA_964396585.1 uncultured Nocardioides sp. | reverse complement strand
GCACTGGAGGCGGCCAGGGCAGGTGCTCGGGTGCTGCTCCTGGAACGGGCGGCCGTGCACGGTGGCACCTCCGCCATGGCCGGTGGGCACTTCTATCTGGGCGGCGGCACCGTCGTGCAACGCGCCACCGGGCAGCAGGACACGCCCGAAGAGATGTTCAAGTACCTGATGGCGGTCTCGCCAGACCCCGACGAGTCCAAATTCCGCGCCTACTGCGAGGACTCCGCGGCACATTGCGATTGGTTGGAGGCCCTGGGCTTCGAGTTCGAACGGACCTACTACGCCGAGAAGAACGTCATCCAACCCGGCACCCAAGGGCTGATGTACACCGGCAACGAGAAGGTCTGGCCGTACAAGGACGCCGCGGTCCCGGCGCCCCGTGGGCACAAGGTTCCGGTCCCCGGCGACACCGGCGGCGCCTCGCTGGTGCTCGACCTGCTCAAGGAGCGCTGTCATGAGGCCGGCGTGGAGGTGCGTTACGAGACCGGGGTGACCAACCTCGTGACCGATACAACGGGCGCCGTGGTGGGGGTGGCCTGGAAGTCATTCGAGAAGACGGGGGTGACCGCTGCCGGTGGCGTCATCCTGGCCGCGGGCGGATTCGTGATGAATCCCGACATGGTCGCCGAGCACACTCCGGCGCTGGGTGGGAAACTGTTCACCCTCGGCTCCACCTACGACGACGGTCTGGGCCTGCGGCTGGGGGCCAGCGTCGATGCGGAGCTGAAGCACCTGGACGAGCCGTTCATCACCGCACCGTTCTACCCGCCGAGCTCCCGGGTGAAGGGCATCGTGGTCAACAAGCTCGGGCAGCGTTTCGTGGCCGAGGACTCCTACCACTCCCGTACCTCGGGTTTCGTGCTGGACCAGCCCGATCAGCAGGCGTACCTGATCGTGGACTCCGAGCACATCGGTGAGTCCGCGATGAACCTCAACCCCCTGATCGACGGTTGGGAGAGCGTCGAGGAGATGGAGACCGACCTGGGCCTGCCCACCGGCTCGCTGGTTGCGACGTTGACCCGGTACAACGAGCACGCCGCCCGCGGCGAGGACCCCGACTTCCACAAGCAGCCCGAGTGGCTGGAGCCGCAGACCGCCGGCCCCTGGGCGGCCTTCGACCTGTCGCTCGGCAAGTCCCTGTATGCCGGCTTCACTCTCGGCGGGATGCGCACCGACGTCGATGCCCGGGTCCAGCGAGCCGACGGCTCGGTCATCGCGGGTCTGTACGCGGCCGGGTCGTGCGCCTCGAATATCGCCGTGGACGCCAAGTCCTATGCCTCGGGCACTCAGTTGGGTGAAGGCTCCTACTTCGGTCGGCGGGCCGGGCGACACGCGGCCGGTCGCTGACCGAGAGTCCCCCCAGCAAGGTCGGCCCCGCCGGATGTCGGTAGCTGCGGGCATGCTGACCCCATGGATCTGGTGACCGCCCGGCTGCGACATCATCTGTTGAGCACACCCGCGAATGACGTGGCGGCCGCCGCGACACGGATGTGTGCCACGCAGGCTCAGGAGTTCTGGGGTGGCCGCTGGGCGCTGGCTCTCAGGACCCGCGGAGACGTGCGCACCGACCAAATGGACGCCGCGTTCGATTCCGGCGTCCTGGTCCGGTCCTGGCCGATGCGCGGGACCCTGCACGTGATGGCTGCCGAGGACCTGCGCTGGGTGACGGCACTGACCGCGCCCCGAGTGCTCAGCGCCCTCGGGCGGCGGCATAGGGAACTCGGCATCACCGAGGCCGACCTGGGCCGGGCCGCCGACGTGCTCTGCAACGCGCTGGGGTCCTCCGGTCTGATCCGGAGCCAGGTCTTTCGCGCCCTGAACGAGGCCGGGGTGGACACCGCGGGCCAGCGCGGTACCCACCTCATCTCGACACTCGCCATGCGTGGACTGGTCTGCTGGGGGCCGATCGAGGCCCGCGAGCAACGGCTGGTCCTGGTCGACGACTGGATCGATGGCCACACCGAACCGGACGACCCGCTGACCGAGCTCTTCGTTCGCTACATCCTCGGTCACGGGCCGGCCACGGCCGCGGACTTCGCCTGGTGGAGCCGGTTGACCCTTACCTCGGCCCGTGAGGCCGCCACCAGAGCCCGCCACGACCCTCGGCTGCTGCACACCGTGTGCGACGGACCCGACTTATTCTCGGACGCCGCGGCGCCGCCGCTCGGTACCGCGCCGCAGGTGCTCCTGCTGCCCAGCTTCGACGAGTACTACCTCAGCTACTCCGACCGCACGGGGGCGGCCACGCCGGAACAGGCGACGCTGATCGGCCCCGGCCGCAACGGCATGGTGAAGGCCACGGTGCTGTACCGCGGTCGAGTGGCCGGCACCTGGACCCGGACCGAGGTGACCCCCGAGCTGTTCGACCCCGAAGCGGTACCGGCGCCCGATCTGGAGGCGGCGGTGGCTCGCTACCGGCACTACGCCGGCATCTGAGCCGACCCGGCCCGGGCTTAGCCTTGGAGCGTCGAGAGGAAAGCCCCATGGATCGCTTCACCGTCGCATCCCGAGCCAACGTCCCCCCGTTCCACGTGATGGACCTGTTGGCCGCGGCCGCCGAACGACAACGCAGCCACGGCGATCTGGTCAACTTCGTGGCCGGGCAGCCCAGCACCGGCGCACCGCAGGCGGTGAAGGACGAGGCGGTCCGGCTACTGCGGTCCTCGGACCCATTGGGCTATACCGTCGCCAGCGGGATCCCGGCATTGCGCGAAGCGATCGCGGCACACCACCAGCGGGTCCAGGGAATCAGCGTCGACCCGGCCGACGTGGTGGTCACCACGGGCAGCAGCGGCGGCTTCCTGCTCGCCTTCCTGGCCGCCTTCAACTCCGGCGACAAAGTCGCCATGGCCCGCCCGGGCTATCCCTGCTACCGCAACGTGCTGCAGGCCCTAGAGTGCGAGGTGATCGAGATCGAGTGCGGTGCCGAGACCCGATTCCAGCCGACCGTCGA
The DNA here is from genome assembly GCA_964396585.1 of uncultured Nocardioides sp. Classification (GTDB taxonomy): domain Bacteria; phylum Actinomycetota; class Actinomycetes; order Propionibacteriales; family Nocardioidaceae; genus Nocardioides. The sequence continues at coordinate 8,260 of CAYNFY010000118.1, read as the reverse complement.
GCAGCTCCAAGAGCTCCTGACCGAGCACCCGGACCTGAAGGGCCTGGTACTGCTCAGCCCCGCGAACCCCACCGGGACCATGTTGCAGCCGCACGAACTGGCCGCTCTGGCCGGCTGGTGTGAGCGGCACCAGGTGCAGTTGGTCTCCGACGAGATCTACCACGGCATCGAATACTTCGACCCGCCCATGGCGCGGTGTGCCTGGGAGACGAGTCGTGAGGCGATCGTCTTCAACAGCTTCAGCAAATACTTCTCGATGACCGGCTGGCGGATCGGCTGGATGCTGGTACCCCCTCGGCTACGACGTGCGGTCGACGTCCTGACGGGCAACTTCACGATCTGCCCCCCGGTACTCAGCCAGCACGCGGCGATCGCCGCCTTCAGCACACCCGCGATCACCGAACTCGACGCTCACGTCGCCCGCTATGCACAGAACCGGGCGCTCGTCCTGGGTGCTCTCCCCGCCATGGGGATCGATCGGCTGGCGCCGGCCGACGGTGCGTTCTACGCCTATGCCGACATCGGCCACCTCACCCAGGACTCGATGGCCTGGGCCCTGGACCTGCTCGCCCAGACCGGGATCGCCGTCGCCCCAGGCGTCGATTTCGACACCCGGGCCGGCAACCGGTCGGTACGGTTCTCCTTTGCAGGTGCTACCGATGAGATCCGATCCGGCCTGGAACGGCTCGGAAACCACCTGGCCTGAGGGCTACCAGGAGCAGACAGCGACCGCGGGTCCGGGGATCCGTGGCCCACACGACGATCGAGGGCGAGGACTGGGATGTACGGCGACACCGCGGTGATCCGCAAGCGGGCCGAGCAGTTGCGTGAGCAGGCGCTCGACATCCGCGGTCTGGCCGACACTCTCGTCGGCCAGGCCGAGGCCACTCCGTGGCACGGACGAGCGGCGGAGGCGATGCGCACCCGGGTCCGGGAACGAGCGGCCCAGTTGCGTGAGTCCGCCGCCCAGCATGAGACCGCAGCCACCTCTCTGGACCGACATGCCCGCGAGGTGGATATCGCCAAAGAGGCCATTGCCGGCGCCCAGCGCCGTGCCCGGGACCTGGTGGAGGCGGCGACCGAGCGACTGGCCCGCACCCCCGATCCCGACCCCCAGGACGTGGTGGTGGCGGGCTTCGAGCCGCCGCCCCCCGGCCACCGGGACTGGCTCAGCCTCGATCTGCCGGGACTCTGAGGAAGGGCACCACCATGGCCACCATCGACCTTTCGAATCCGACCCCGACGCGTGCCCCGCTGGGCGTGCTGGACCCACTACCGCGTCGGCTGGCGCTGACCCTGGCCGAGCTGCAACACATCGCGCGAGCGGCGGGAGGGGCTCCGCTGCCCTTCGACGTGGCCGACCCCGGGCCCGCCCATACCCTGGACAGCAGACTGGGCCCGAGTCGCGGCGCCGCAGAGAACAGTGCCTACCTGGCCGCTCGGGACTCGCTGCACGATCCGATGGAGTCGCTGATACGCCGCGGTCTGGGTACCCGCGAGGGCAAGGTGGATGCCGGGCTCACCGGGGCGGTGGGGCTGTTGGCCACCCCGGAGCACGCACTCGAGATCGACGCCTCGGTGCACGGGGTGCAGGTCAAGGCCTGGCATCGGCAGGCCGGTGATGCCGTGGCCACACTGGCCACCGTCGACGGACTCGTCTTCGAGTTGGCCTGGTTCGGAGTCGAGCAGTGGGCCGGCGAACTGACTCGCGTGGCCTCACTCCCCGAGGAACATCGAGTGCTTCCCAGCGCGGTACCGGACCGCCTGATCGTGCCCTTCGAGCTGCTGGACAGCGTAGGTGAGGCCATCACCACCCACCGCCCCGATCTGGTGCCGGTGTTGATCGGGCAGCGCACCGCCCAGGTCCGGACCGCGGACCGGGTACTGGGTGAGGCCGAAGCCACTCGGGCGCTGGCCGGGGTGCACCGAGAGGCCCTCGGCCGACTCCGGGTGCTGGCTGCCCGGGTGCGCGCCGATGACACCCGAACCGTGGGGGTGGTCTCGTGGGTCCTACTGGCCGACGGATGGCATTCGCTGAGGGCCACCGCCGAGACCAGCGGCGAACCGCCCACCGTCGAGATCTCCGTGGTACGCCCCGAAGACCTGACCGCCGAGTTGGCCCCGGTGCTGCAGGAGGTGTCGGGATGAACCGATCAGACGTTCCGGGCACCATCGATGCATCGGTATCGGGCGACAAGTATCACGACATGCTGGCCCTGGCCGCGGCCTTCGAGCGAAGTGGCGAGGAGCTGCGAGCCCGCTCGCGGATCAGCGCCGAGGTACTGACCGACCCCGATGTCTGTGACTCCGCGCAACTGGCCCCGCAGGCATTCGCCCGGGCGGAGGAGGACATCCGCTCCGCGACCACCGGCACCCGCGGTCTGCTGAGTCGTTCGGTGGAACTGGACGCGGACGCGCTGGTGGTTCGGGCCACCGTGCACACCTACCGCTGGATCGACGAGCTGCAGGACGCGGCCTATCGGACACTCGGCTCGATCGCGGGTCGAGCGATCGGCTATCTGGCACCCGAGGTGGCGCTGGGAGGTGCCATCGTCTCGGCGGGTCTGATCGAGACCGACGCGATGGATCGCGATGGGGTGGCCGCCTATCTCAACGAGTTGGCCGAGCACAATCCGGCCTTCGCCGAGCACGTCACCACCGGGGGCGGGCTGATCGACGGATTGCAGATGCGGTCCTTGCTGACCGTCGGGGTGCTGGCCGGTGAGGCGGGCTCGTTGGCAGCCCGTGGAGGACTGCGAGCGATCGGGGCACCCCCCTTCCAGGCGAATGCTGCCGCCGCACTGCGTGACGCAGCCGGTGCCCTGCCCCACACCGACGCCCCGGCCGGTGAGTTGGAGACGTCGACCGGCAGTCTCCGCCCTCGCGACCTAGGTGACCTGGTCGAGACCGCCGTCAGCGCCGGACCGCTGCGGGTCTCCCGGGTGAGCGCCGACAGGTTCGTCGCGTGGCTGGGTGGTCCTTCCGGTCCCGCCAGCGGGCCGGGTGGCCGACTGCGCCTGGTCGGCGGAGACATCAGCGGATATGTCCGGCAGGTACGCGCGGCGCTGCATCGCGATACCGCGACCGCGGAGCACCCGCATCTGCTGCTGGTCGGGATCGGGCAGGGCGGGACCGCCGCCGCAGAGATCGCCGCAAGCGGCGATGAGCGATTCGTGGTCGAAGCCGTGGTCACCGCCGGCTCCCCCGCGGCACTGGTCCCGGTGCTTCCGCCGCAGACCCGGATGCTGTCCCTGGAGGATCGGGCCGACCCGGTCGCACTGCTCGGGTCCCTGATGAGTACCGACGTGCCGAACCGGGTGACCGTGGTCTTTCGTGCCGAGGAGACCGGTCCGGCCGCCTATGTGGCCGGTGCCCGTGAGGCGGATGCCTCCGAGCATGCCGAACTACGCGACGAGTTGGACCGGCTCCGCGATCTCGGGTACCTGAACAGGTGATGCCGGTGACATCGAAGGTGCCTGGGCTGGCCGAGGTCCGTGACTCGTACGACCGAGCGGCGGACAACTACGCCGCATTGGTCGACGCAACCGGAATGGGAGACCTGATCAGCACCCCCTGGCTGCGGGCCGCTGTCGACACCTTCGCCGACGCCGTGGCGGGCCTCGGGCCGGTGCTGGACGTGGGATGCGGTCCGGGCACCGTGACCGGCTACCTGCACGCGCGCGGTGACCTCGAGATCTCCGGGGTGGATCTCTCCGAGCGCATGGTCGCCCAAGCCCGTCGGCGCCACCCGGAGTGCTCCTTCAGCGTCGGCTCGGCCACCGAGCTCGACCTGGCCCCAGCCTCACTGGGCGGAGTTCTCGGCTGGTGGTCGCTCTTCAACCTGCCGCGCAACCTGCTGCCCGGAGTGCTGGCCGACTTCGCCCGGGCGCTCGTACCCGGCGGGCAGCTGATCCTCGCCACTCACTCCGGTGAGGGTGACCTGCACCGGCGTGAGGCATACGGTGGGGTTGCGGTGCGGTGGACCACCCATCTGTGGCTTCCCGAGCAGTTCGTCGAGATGCTGGAGCAGGTAGGACTACGGGTGGTGGTGGAACTGCGACTGCCGGCAGACCCGCCCGCGGGTCCGACATTCGTGATCGTGGCCCAGCGCGACTGACCCGCTCTCGGGTATCTCGACTCAGACGAGGTCGTGCACGAACTCACCCAGTTGGGTGAGATTGCGGCATTCGACCATGCCCACGATGGAACCGTAGGGGGTCGCGGCCGAGTCACCGGTGTCCCAGTGACGTCGGTGCTCGGGGTTGAGCCACCACGAGTGTCGAGCCGTTTCGGCCATCCCCCGCAGCACGTCCAGCTGGAGGTCGGCGTAGTTGGATCGGGCGTCGCCCAGGATCAGCAGAGCGCTCTTGGGCCCCAGCGCGTCGGGGTGGTTCTCGCTGAAGGACCGGAGGGCCCGGCCGTAGTTGGTGCGCCCGAACCGGGCCGCGTGCTCGATACTGGCGGTGAGACGCTCCATCACGTCGACCACGTCGGCACCGGGCTGGAAGGCGTCGGTCACCTCGACCGTCTGGTCCACGAACGTGAAGGCCCGTACCTTGCTGAACTGGTCGCGCAGCGCGAAGACCAGCAGCAAGGTGAACTGGGCGAAGTTGGCCACCGACCCGGAGACGTCGCACAGCACCACCAACTCGTTGCGGTGTGGTCGCTTCGGCTTGGTATGAGTGGTCAACGGGACGCCGCCGGTGGACATCGAGGCCCGCACGGTTCGCCGGAAGTCGAGCGGACCGCGACCTCGGGCATGCTGTTCCTTGGTGAGCCGAGTGGCGAGTCTGCGGGCCAACGGCTGGATCTCGCGGCGCATCCCGTCCAGATCGGCACGACGCGCGGATAAGAAGTCCAACCGGTCGATGGTGGGCCGCACCGCGTGTACGGCCACATGCTCGGGACCCTTGACCTCGGCCAGTCGCCGCCGCGCATCGGCCTCCACCAGTGCGGTGAACTCTCCCACCCGTCGGGCGATCTCGCGGCCGGCGCGCTCGGTGTCCCCGTCGACGAGCAGTCCGGCCAGGATCCGGTCGATCAGTTCGGTGGGCGCGATCCGGCGCAGCGCCGAGTAGGACGACCACTGGCTCAGCCCCGGAGCCCTACCGGGCATCGCCCCGAATCTCGCCACGGCTTCGGCCGCCATCCGGCGCAGCCGCTCCTGGTCTCCCTGCTCGAGCGCCGCCGCCAGCGCGGCGCGGAACTCCTCCAGGGCGCCGGCCGAGTCCTTGACCCCACCCGCGCTACAGAACTCGCCAGCGTCGCCCATGCTGCCGCCGGTGCTGTCCAGGGCCTCCAGGTAGTCGGAGGCCGCCTCGTCGCTACCGAACGGCTCGCCGACAGCGGGTGGGAACCACAGGTCGAAGAGGGTGTCGAAGGTCGGCCGTTGGCTCTGACGCTTGACCACCGTGGCCGCGTAGGTGGTGCGCACCGTCTCGCGATCTTCCCAGCCGATCACCGCCAGCGCCTCGACCGCATCCAGGTTCTCGGCCAGCGATACCGGTAGACCGGCCCCACGCAACGATTCGAGCAGTCCCTGATGACGGTCCAGCAGGCTCATCAGCGACTCACCGGCGTACTTTCAGCTCGCGCGCCGCTCGATCGATGTCGGACTGGTGCTTGAGCACCACCCCCAGGGTGTCGGCGATGGCCGTCTCGTCGAGGTCATCGATCTCCAGCGCGATCAGGGTGCGGGCCCAGTCGACGGACTCGGCGATCGAGGGCGCCTTCTTGAGCTCCAGGGCACGCAGTCGCACCACCACCTCGACGAGCTGGGCGGCGATCCGGTGCTCCAGATCGGGGACCTGCCCGGTGACGATCTCGATCTCCCGCTCGGCGTTCGGATAGTCCAGGTGCAGGTAGAGGCAGCGTCGTTTGACGGCCTCGGACAGTTCCCGGCTGGCGTTCGAGGTCAGCACCACGAAGGGGCGACGGGTCGCGCTCACGGTGCCGAGCTCCGGGATGGAGACCTGGAAGTCACTCAGGATCTCCAGCAGCAGACCCTCCACCTCGATGTCGGTCTTGTCGACCTCGTCGATCAGCAGCACGGTGGGTTCGGTCCGCCGGATCGCGGTGAGCAGCGGCCGGGTGAGCAGGAACTCCTCGGTGAAGATGTCGTCATGGGTGGCGTTCCAGTCCTGCCCATCGCTGGCCTGGATCCGCAGCAGCTGCTTCTTGTAGTTCCACTCGTAGAGCGCCCGGGCCTCATCCAGGCCCTCGTAGCACTGGAGCCGGACGAGCTCCGCACCGGTCGCGGCAGCCACCGCCTTGGCCAACTCGGTCTTGCCGACCCCGGCCGGGCCCTCCACCAGCATCGGCTTCAGCAGCGCGCCGGCCAGGTAGGCCGTGGTGCTGGTCGCGGCGTCGGGGAGATAGCCGACCTCACGCAGCCTCTTCTCCGCGTCGCCGGGTGAGCTGAACCAGTCCGTCATGTGCTCAACCCTACGAGTACCTGGGATCGCTCAGTGGCACGAGGAAGACCGAAGGTCCCGACCCGGGTGGGTCGGGACCTTCGATTCCGGCAGAGGGAGCGGGATTCGAACCCGCGGTGGGTCTCCCCACGACCGCTTTCAAGGCGGTTCCGATCGGCCACTCCGGCACCCCTCCTCCGCGCAGCCCAGGAGTCCCGGGCCACGCAACCACAGAGTCTAGGGGGTGCCTCGGCGCCGCTTCACTCCGATCCGCCGAGCTCGAGTTCGACCTCGTCGTAGGCCAGGTCGTTGATCCGCTGGAAGTGCCGGTCGATCTCGCCGATCAGCCGGGTGATGTCGAAGACGACCGCGTCGACGTCGGAGTCCTCCAGCACTCGGGGCCCGAGATGACCCACCTTCGCCAGCAGCGACTGCCGCTCCCGATGGGTGCTGGCGGCGCGGGCCGTGAGCCATCCGTCCCGCGTCGCGGTGTCGTCGGCAAGCAGATCCCGGACCCCGGCGAGGCGCTGGCGCAGCTGCCAGCGCCACCGACTCAGGTCGGCCTCGCGGTCGGGTCGCTCGCGCAGGGTGCCGAGGGTGTCGTGCAGCGTGCGGGTGATGTCTGCGGTGGTGTCGCGGTAGGGCATCGTGTCCTCCGAGCCAGTAGGGCGCGTGGCGGTCAGTGTGGCGCGAATCACACCATCACACAAGGGTTATCCCCCGACCATGCCCGATTGGCGAACGCCGCGGCCGGGCGGTTCAATGACCGAGTGACCTCCCAGTACCCGCTCTCTCCCGCCTTCACCGCACGCCTGTTGGGGCTGGCCCTGGTCGCCTCGGCCACCCTGGTCCTGGTGTGCACCGCGCTCGTGGCGATCTTGGATCTGCACACCCTTTGGCTCCTCGCTCCGGCGATCCTGGTGCTACTTCTCGTGACCGGTCTGGCGCTCATCATGAAGCGGATCAATCCGGCCGTCCGGTTCACCGACGAGGGCTACGTGGTGCGCGGCTTCCGTGGGGCCGGTGTCCGATCGGCGCGCTGGAAGGACGTGGAGGATGCGGTGACCACCTATCGCCGCGACCTGCCCTGCGTGAGCATCCGCCTCAAGAACGGCACCTCCACGACCATCCCGGTGACCGTGCTGGCCTGCGACCGCGAGAGCTTCGTACGCGACCTGGGGGCGCACCTGCAGGCCGGCCAGGGCTACCGCGCACTCTGAAAGCTCGCGGGATCGGCCACCGGATTGGCCCTCCACACACCGATCCCTGTAGCCTGTGCTCGCTGTCGGGAGGCGTCGCCTAGTCCGGTCTATGGCGCCCGCCTGCTAAGCGGGTTTGGGTTTAACGCCCATCGAGGGTTCAAATCCCTCCGCCTCCGCCAGGGGGTGCCGACGAAAGTCGGTCACTCCGAGTGACGAGACCTCGTCCAGATGAGAATCTGGACGAGGTCTCGTGCATTTCACGACTCGGTGCCACCGAGATGGAAGTTGCAGATGTGTGCAGTGCACATACCTGCACCTCTGAGTTGGGTGCCAAGTCAACCTATGTCATCGACAATGGACGTCCACCCACCTACCTGACAGAGGTGACCCCGAAATGAGTACCAAACGTCGCATTGCCCTTTCCATCGCCGCAGCCGTCGCTGTGGCGGGGCTCGGCGCAGCAGCCACAGCACCGGCCCATGCCGACACCAGCTGGGGCTACTCCGTGAAGCCCAAGCCTGGCAATCCCCCCGTGGACCGCTGATCAAGCGGCTCCACACGAGCTGACCGGGCACAGCCCGGAGGTGGCCACGTCAGCACGTGGACCACTTCCGGACTCCAGTCCCATCGAGACCGAGGACCGCA
>CAYNFY010000117.1:0-11228 GCA_964396585.1 uncultured Nocardioides sp. | reverse complement strand
CCGGGGCCGCGAGCAGTCCCGACCCGAACTCGGGTTCCGGCTGCTGCAACGGTTGGCCAGCGATGTCGCCGACCTGGGCGTGATCGAGAGCGCGCCCAAGCAGGACGGCCGGAACATGATCATGGTCCTCGGCCCGCACCGCAAGAAGGCGGAAGCGAAGATCGAGGCCAAGGTCGAGAAGGCCGAGAAGGTAGCCGAGCGGGCTGCCGAGGCGGAGGCCGAGAAGGCCGCACGCGCTCCCAAGGAGGGCCAGCAGGTCGCCCCCAAGAAGGAGCGCGGACGCTCGGAGAACCTCGACCCCGAGATCGAGGCCTGAGCGCCCAACCCCTAGACCACTTCCCCACGACGTCCGGCACCCCGGACGTCGACGAGACGAAAGAGACGAAGATGCCGAAGAACAAGTCCCACTCAGGTGCCGGCAAGCGCTTCCGCGTGACCGGTTCGGGCAAGATCCTGCGCGAGAAGGCGGGCAAGCGCCACAACCTGGAGAAGAAGCCCTCCAAGGTCACCCGGCGGATGACCGGCACGGTCGAGGTCGCCAAGGCCGACGTTCCCCGTGCCAAGAAGCTGCTCGGTCGCTGACCAGCGCGCAGACGAACTTCCCAGACTGATCAAGGAGTAAAGAAATGGCACGCGTCAAGCGGGCAGTAAACGCCCAGAAGAAGCGCCGGGTAGTCCTCGAGCGGGCGTCGGGGTACCGCGGTCAGCGGTCCCGTCTCTACCGCAAGGCCAAAGAGCAGGTCACCCACTCGCTGGTCTACAGCTACAACGACCGTCGCAAGAACAAGGGCAACTTCCGTCGCCTGTGGATTCAGCGGATCAACGCCGCTGCCCGTGCCAACGGGATGACCTACAACCGCTTCATCCAGGGTCTGAACCTGGCCGGTATCGAGGTCGACCGTAAGATCCTGGCCGAGTTGGCCGTGAATGACGCTCCGGCGTTCGCCACCCTGGTCGAGGCTGCCAAGGCCGCCCTGCCCGAGGATGTCAACGCCGCCAAGGCCTCCTGAACTGATTCAGGGACCTCGTGAACACTCCTCTGAGCAGCGGTAACGCTCGGATCAAGGAGGCACGGAAGCTCAGCCGCCGCTCGGTGCGAACCGAGCGGCGGCTTTTCCTTGCCGATGGGCCCAAGGCCGTCGAGGGCGCGTTGGGCGTCCCCGGATGCGTGCAGGAGGTCTTCGTGACCCCTGCCGGGTCCGATACCTTCGCCGAGCTGTTGAGCTCGGTTCCCGAAGGGACCGCCGTCACCCTCGTGGACGAGCGGGCGATGACCGGGCTCTCCGACGCGGTGAATCCGGCTGGGGTGATCGCCGTATGTACCCCGGTGGACGTCACCTTGGCAGCGGTGCTCGCCAACCGGCCCGGGCTGATCGCCATCGCGGCCGACGTTCGAGACCCGGGCAACGCAGGCACGCTGATCCGGACCGCGGATGCGGCTGGAGCCGGAGGGGTGCTGCTGGCCGGGCATTCCGTCGATGCGTACAACCCCAAGACGGTACGGGCCACCGTGGGCAGCCTGTTCAACGTGCCACTCGTCAACGCGCCCGATCCGGCCGATCTGGTCCGAGCCTTGCAGGAAGCGGGCTATCTCGTGCTGGCGGCCGACGGAGCCGGCGAGTGCGACCTGTTCGGCATCGATGAACTGCTGGAGGCGCCGACCGCCTGGCTCTTCGGCAATGAGGCGTGGGGTTTGCCCGCCGAACTCGGCGCGCTAGCCGACCACCGGGTGGCGATCCCGATCCGCGGTGGCGCCGAGAGCCTCAATCTGGCCACCGCCGCGGCCGTCTGTCTCTATGCCAGTGCCCGGGTGAGATCTGCCCCAGACGGATCCGTGGGCGCATGATCCTGATCGATCCACCCCTGGTGCACCGCTATGGGCGGGTCTGGTCACATCTGGCCTCGGATGTCTCATACGAGGAACTCCATGTGTTCGCGCTCGGGGCCGGTCTCCCTGCCAAGGCCTTCGATCGGGACCACTACGACGTGCCGGAGGAGTACTACCCGGCCATGGTGTCGGCTGGAGCGGTGGAGACCAGCACCCGTGATCTGGTGCTCAGACTGCGGGTGGCGGGTCTGCGTCTTCCCAAGCCCCGCTGAGGCGGCACTTCACTGCCTCATCGCCCGACGCTGAGGGGGCATATAAGTGCCTCATCAGCGCAGGGCGGGGTCACCTAGGGTCGGTCAGCTCACGTAGTTCTCTGGCCAGGTTCGCTCGGGCGGCAGGTTCCCAATGTCGCCGAGCGTGGGCGGTGCCGAACAGGGGGCCGTCGGCCAGGGCCTGGAGTACCGCGGAGCGTCCCGCGGCGAAGGTGGCGTCGTCGTAGCGGGCGTACTCCCGGCGCACCCCGGCCCGGTAGACGGCATACCGTTCGGGACCCGCGGCCAGGATCGCCAGGTCCGCGTCGCACAGCGCGATCCCGTTCAGGTCCTCGGCGGCTGGGTCGTGTCGCTCGGTAAGAAGCACCAGTCGTGACACCTCCACCGCCCACTCTGGATATCCGGCCAACGACCGACGTGCCCAAGCGGCGGAACGTGCCTCGGGTCCGGCCTCGGCGTCGTAGACGGCGTCATGGAACCAGGCCGCCAGATGTACCGGCACAGAGTCGAAGCGCACACCGACTTCGGCCAGTTGGTCGAGCCGATCCAGCACCTCGTTCAAATGCACCAGATCGTGGTAGCCACGTTCGGGGGAGCCCCAGGCCTCGAGCAGGGCCCGGCATAGGCCGTCCTCCTCGAGCAGCGGCCACCGGGTACGGAGGCTGGCCGTAATGTCGTCCACACCCCCATTCAACAGTGTTGGATGGGGGCGTGCAGGATGCAGCGAACACAACAGTCGATCGAGGTGTGCTCGACACACTGCCCGACGGAGTGGTGGCGGTCGGGGCCGACGGGTGTGTGTTGGCGACCAACCGAGTGGCTCGGCGAATGCTCGGACTGCCCGGGGACATGGACGGTGCACTGCTGACCGAGGTCCTCCGGCTGGTCGATCAGCACGGGAACACCTGGGTCGCGAGCAATCGACCCTTTGAAGGGCTGAGCAGCCGGACGGGGGTCCCCGAGCAATCCTGGTTGCTGCCAGACGGGCAGGAGGTGCTGACCCGAGCCAGCATCCTCCGGGCCGAGCGCGGTGGCCCGGTCACCGGGGTGACGATCTCGCTGCGCGGTGGCCGGGGACGGGCTCGACTCGACCGGGAACGCTCGGACCTGGTCGCCACGGTGGCCCACGAACTCCGTTCGCCGCTGACCGGTGTCAAGGGCTTCGTCCAGGCGTTGTTGAACCGCTGGGACCGCCTCGATGACGATCAGCGCAAACTCATGCTGGCCACCGTGTATGCGGATTCCGAACGCCTGTCGCGACTGATCGCGGAGTTGCTGGACGTGGCTCGCCTCGACACAGGACGGCTCTCGCTCTACCCGCGCCCCTGTGATGCCGCGGTGCTCCTGGGCCGGGTGGTGGAATCCATCAGTGCCGCGACGGCGCGACGGATCGACCTGGTCGTCGGCGAGGATCTGCCCGAGATCCAGGCTGACCCGGACAAGTTCACCCAGGTGTTCACGAATCTGATCGAGAACGGGGTGCGGCACGGTGCCGGGCTGGTCACGGTGAAGGTGGTGCGGGTGGCCCGGGAACCGCAGCATCCCGGGGTGCGGATCGTGGTCGAGGACGAAGGCGGGGGGATCCCGATGGAGATGCGGCACCGGGTCTTCACCAAGTTCTGGCGCTCGGGACTCAGCGGCGGCAGCGGGCTGGGCCTCTATATCGTCAACGGTCTGGTCCGGGTGCACGGCGGTGCCTTGGGGGTGGGGGAGACGCCCAGTGGTGGGGCCAGGATCACCGTGGACTGGCCTGCAGCCGATGGCGACTTCTGAGCTCTTGGTGCAGCCTTGTCTACTGGCTCGCGGAGCGCTACCGCGCGCTGGCGTAGAGTGCCTCACATGACCAGCGCGCAGCGATTTATCTGCCCCGGGCCCCAGCAGGGCACGGGCGCCTGACTCGCCGCGTACCTTTGTCACCGGCGCACAGCCGCCGACGCTGCCGGGTCCGGGGAGAGCCCCGTCTGACCCGCCACTAGGATTGCGGCGTCCGAACCACGCCGCTGGAAAGGGAGCCATGTCCGGCCCCAACACCGAGTACGACCCCGTTGAGGTGACCCCGCTGAAGGCCGAAGAGGTCGAGGCGATGAGGGATGCGGCGACCGCCGCGGTCACCGCCGCCGGTGATCTCGACGAGCTCAAGCAGGCCCGCCTGGATCATGCGGGTGACCGTTCCCCGTTGGCGCTGGCCAACCGTGAGATCGGCGCGCTACCGCCCCAGGCACGCAAGGAGGCCGGCCGGCGGGTGGGTCAGGCCCGCGGTGCGGTCAACCAGGCGATCGCGGCCCGCCAGGAGGTGTTGGAGGCCGAGCACGAGGAGCGGATGCTCGTCACCGAGACGGTGGACGTCACGCTGCCCACCACCAGGCGTCGACGCGGCTCGCGGCACCCGATCACGCTCCAGTCCGAGACCATTGCCGACATCTTCGTCGCGATGGGCTGGGAGATCGCCGAAGGGCCGATGGTCGAGGCCGAGTGGCTCAACTTCGATGCCCTCAACCTCGGCGCGGATCACCCGGCCCGCACCATGCAGGACACCTTCTGGACCGAACCGGCCGAGAACCACGTGGTGCTGCGCACCCACACCTCGCCGGTTCAGGCCCGGACCATGCTGACCCGCAAGCCCCCGATCTATGTGGCCTGCCCGGGACGGGTGTTCCGCACCGACGAGTACGACGCCACGCACAGCCCGATGTTCCACCAGGTCGAGGGGCTGGTCGTCGACGAGGGCATCACGATGGCTCATCTCAAGGGATCGCTGGACCACCTGGCCGCCCAGCTCTACGGCGAGGGGATCACTACCCGGTTCCGGCCCTCCTACTTCCCGTTCACCGAGCCGAGCGCCGAGGTCGACCTGCGCTGCTTCGTGTGCCGGGGCGTCGACGCCGACTCCTGCCGGACCTGCCGTGGCGAGGGCTGGATCGAGTGGGGTGGCTGCGGTGTGGTCAATCCCCGGGTCCTCGTCGCCTGCGGTATCGACCCGGAGGTGTACTCGGGCTTCGCGTTCGGCTTCGGCATCGACCGCACGTTCATGTTCCGGCACAACCTGACCGACCTGCGTCCGCTCTTCGAGGGCGACGTCCGGTTCAGTTCCGCATTCGGCACCGAGATCTGAGGAGAGGGAAATGAAGGCACCGATCTCCTGGATCAAGGAGTACGTGGATGTCCCGGCGAGCGTCAGCACCGACGAACTGACCCGGCGGCTCACCATGACCGGCCTCAAATTGGAGGCGATCGAGTCGCCCAGCGCGGCGATCACCGGACCGTTGGTGATCGGCCGGGTACTCACGATGGAGCCCGAGCCGCAGAAGAACGGCAAGACCATCAACTGGTGCACCGTGGACGTCGGTGACGCCAACGGCACCGGAGAGCCCCAGGGCATCGTCTGCGGAGCCCATAACTTCGCACCCGGTGACCTGGTCGTGGTGATCCTGCCGGGCGGTGTGCTGCCCGGGAATTTCGAGATCTCGGCGCGCAAGACCTACGGCCACGTCTCGGCCGGGATGATCTGCTCAGAGCGCGAGCTCGGCCTGGGCAATGACCACGACGGCATCATCGTGCTGCCGACCGACGCCGGCGAACCGGGCACCGACGTGCGCTCGGTACTCGGGCTGGATGAGGAGATCATCGAGTTCGAGATCAACCCGGACCGTGCCTACGCGCTGAGCCTGCGCGGAATCGCCCGCGAGGTGCTGGTCTCGGTCGAGGGTGCCGGCAACTTCCGAGATCCGGCGCTGCGCGAGACCCCGGCCGCCAACGACGCCGGTCACCCGGTCCGGGTCGAGGACGCGGAGGGCTGCCCGGTCTTCGTGGCCCGCAAGGTCACCGGCTTCGACCCGAGCGCGCCGACCCCCGACTTCATCGTCGAACGGATCACCGCGGCTGGGATGCGCCCGATCTCGCTGGCCGTCGACGTCACCAACTACGTGATGCTGGAGATCGGTCGCCCGATCCACGGCTACGACGCCGAGAAGGTGAACGGACCGCTGGTGGTTCGTCGGGCGGTGGCGGGGGAGACCCTGCGTACCCTGGACGGCACCGAGCGCACGCTCTCGGTCGAGGACCTGGTCGTGACCGACGACTCCGGGATCATCGGTCTGGGCGGCGTGATGGGTGGTGAGACCACCGAGATATCGGCCACCACCGCCTCGATCCTGGTCGAGGCGGCGCATTGGGATGCCACCTCGATGTTCCGTACCGGCAAGCGGCACAAGATCTCCTCCGAGGCCGGCAAGCGCAACGAACGAGGCGTGGACCCGACCATCTGCGAGGCCGCTGCCGATCGGGTGGTCGAACTGCTCGTCGCCCACGGCGGCGGAGCGGTCGACCCGGGCGTCACTGTAGCGGGTACCGCGCCGGCCATGCCGCCGATCGTCGTGTCCGGGAACGCGGCGGCGCGCGTCTCCGGGATGGAGATCTCCGAGCAGACCAGCGTCGAGGCGCTGCGGGCCGTGGGCTGCGAGGTGACCGGAACCGGCACCCTGAGCGTGTTGCCGCCGCCGTGGCGGCCCGACCTCACCGATCCGCAGGACACCACCGAAGAAGTGATCCGACTGGTCGGCTACGACAAGGTTCCCTCGGTACTGCCGATCCCGCCCGCCGGTGGCGGTCTCACCCGCGCCCAGCAGTTGCGTCGACGCTTCGGACGCACCATGGCCGGTGGGGGCTATACCGAGGTGATCACCTTCCCGTTCGTGGGCGAGGCGGACTTCGAGGCACTGGGCATCGACGCCGATGACCCGCGCCGCAACGCACTTCGGCTGGCGAACCCGCTGAGCAGTGAGGCCCCGTTGATGACCACCACGGTGCTCGCCGGACTGTTGCGTACGGCGGCGAAGAACGTGGGCCAGGGCATCGGCTCGTTCGGGATCTTCGAGACCGCGACCGTCACCCTGCCAGGGCAGGGCGCGGCACCGATCCTGCCGGTCGATCGGCGTCCGAGCGATGAGGAGTATGCGGCCCTTCAGTCCGCCCTACCCGCCCAGCCACTGCACCTGGCGCTGGTCGGGGTGGGCGAGGACGAGCGCTCCGGCTGGTGGGGCGAGGGACGCGGCGTGACCTGGGCCGACGCGGTGGACGCCGTGCGAGGCGTAGCGGATTCGGTGGGTGTGAGTCTCGAGGCCCGCGCGGTCGACCTGGCTCCTTGGCACCCCGGGCGGTGCGCCGAACTGGCGGTCATCGGCCGGACTGGATCCGTCCAGATCGGCCATGCCGGGGAACTCCATCCCAAGGTCTGTGCGGCCCTGGGCCTGCCCCGTGGTTCGGTAGCGGCCGAGATCGACCTGGATCTGCTGATCGAGCACTCGGTGCAGTTGCGCCCCGCACCCACCTTCTCGACCCAACCGGTCGCCAAGGAGGACATCGCGTTGGTGGTGCCGGCCGACGTTCCGGCCGCCGAGGTGGAGTCGGCTCTGCGCTCGGGTGCGGGGGATGACCTCGAGTCGATCCGGCTCTTCGACGTCTACACCGGCGAGCAGATCGGCGCGGGCAACAAGTCCCTCGCCTACGCTCTCCGGTTCCGGACCCAGGACCGGACGCTGACGGACAAGGAGACGGCCGCCTTCCGCGACGCGGCGGTGGCAGCAGCTGTGGCAGCCGTGGGCGCTAGCCAACGCTGAGACTCGCTCCCGCTGATGGGGCACTCTGATGCCTCATCAGCGGGAAGGGTTCTGCAACATCATGCATTCAGGTGTATAGTCATGCACATGACGAAGGTGCGTGCGGCGATCGCCGGTGCGAGTGGGTATGCCGGGGGTGAGGTGGCCCGGCTCCTGCTCGGTCACCCCGAGGTGGAGATCGGTGCCCTGACCGGGGCGTCCAATGCCGGTCAGCGAATCGGCTCACTGCAGCCGCACCTGGTGCCGCTGGCCGATCGGATCCTGGAGCCGACCACTCTCGAGGTGTTGGCGGGCCACGACGTGGTCTTCCTGGCGCTGCCTCACGGCGAGTCCGGAGCGATCGCCAAGGCACTTCCCGACAGCTGCGTGGTGATCGACTGTGGGGCCGACTTCCGCCTCGCCGATGCCCAGGTGTGGGAGCAGTTCTACGGCAGCGAGCACGCCGGAACCTGGCCCTACGGGCTGCCCGAGCTCCCCGGCCAACGCGCGGCGTTGAGCACGGCAACCCGGATCGCGGTACCCGGTTGCTACCCGACGGTCTCCACCCTGAGCATCGCCCCGGCGGTCGCGGCCGGACTGGTCCGTCCGGAGATCACCGTGGTCGCGGCCAGCGGGACCTCGGGTGCGGGCAAGGCGGCCAAGCCGCATCTGCTGGGCACCGAGGTGATGGGCAACGTGAGCGCCTACGGCGTCGGCGGTACCCATCGGCACACCCCCGAGATCGTCCAGAACCTCCGGGCGCTCACCGAGCAGCCGGTCACGGTCTCGTTCACCCCGCTCCTGGTGCCGATGCCCCGCGGGATCCTGGCCACCGTCTCGGCGCCCGTGGTCGAAGGGGTCACCGAGGACCAGGCCCGGACCGTCTATCACGAGGCCTATGCGGATGAACCATTCGTCCACCTGCTTCCCGAGGGGATCTGGCCGCAGACGGCCTCCGTCCTCGGAGCCAACACCGTCCAGGTCCAGGTCACCCTCGACGCTGCCGCCGGACGGCTGGTAGCGGTCGCGGTGGTCGACAACCTGGCCAAGGGCACCGCGGGCGCCGCCGTGCAATGCATGAACCTCGCCCTGGGACTCCAGGAGAGCCAAGGCCTGACCACCGTGGGAGTGGCACCATGAGCGAACCGAGTGTGATGAATCCGAATACCGTCGGCCTGAGCCTCGAGGAGTATCCCGAGACCATCGCCGTGGTGCGCTTCGGTCCGGGGACCGCCGTTCCCGGCTGGGCCGAGTCCTCCTCGGTCTTCGGAGTGATCGCGACGGCCACCGAGACCTCGGTGATCTGCGCGGCCCGCAACGTGCCGACCAAGGCTCGCAGCCGCAAGCCACTCACCGGCTTCTCGATGCGTACCGGTGAGGGCGCCCCGATCGGGACCCAGGCCGGTGTCCTGCTCGGGCTGCTGGCTCCCTTGGCCGAGGCCGGGATCGCCGTCGACGTGGTGACCACCTTCGACACCATCTGGGTACTGGTGCCCAAGAACAAGGCCGAACAGGCCGCCGAGGAATGGCGACGACGAGGGCACACCGTAGCTCCCGCCGTTCCGCACTGACATTCCAGCACGAAAGGCTCGATGATGAGCGTCACCACCCCCTCCGGCTTCCTCGCCTCCGGCGTTGCCGCCGGGCTCAAGTCCACCGGCGCCCAGGACCTCGCCCTGGTCGTCAATACCGGTCCCGAGTTCTCCTCGGCCACCGTCTTCACCGCGAACCGCTGCAAGGCGAATCCTGTGCTGTGGAGTCAGGAGGTGGTCAAGGACGGCATCGTCAAGGCGGTCGTCTTGAACTCGGGCGGCGCCAACTGTTACACCGGTGCCGAAGGCTTCCAGACCACCCATGCGGTGGCTGAGAAGGTCGCCGACTGCCTCGCGATCGGTGCGGGCGACGTGGTCGTCTGCTCGACCGGGCTGATCGGGCTGACCAATCCGCGGCAGAACCTGCTCGACGGGGTCCAGGCGGCCCACGCCGCGCTCTCGGCCGAGGGCGGAGCCGAGGCAGCCGCAGCGATCATGACCACCGACACCGTCTCCAAGCAGGTGGTCGTCGAGGGTGCCGGCTGGAAGATCGGCGGGATGGCGAAGGGGGCCGGGATGCTCGCCCCCGCACTGGCCACCATGCTGGTGGTGCTCACCACCGACGCCGTGGCCTCCGCCGCCGACCTGGACACCGCGCTGCGCGCCGCGACCCGGGTCTCCTTCGATCGGCTTGACTCGGACGGTTGCATGTCCACCAACGACACGGTCAGCCTGCTCGCCAGCGGTGCCTCCGGGATCACCCCCACGGTGGAGGATCTCACCGACGCCTTGACCCAGGCCTGCACCGACCTGGCCATGCAACTGCTCAAGGACGCCGAGGGCGCCGACCACGAGATCGCTATCACGGTGGTCGGTGCGGCCAGTGAGGACGAGGCGGTGGAGGTGGGCCGCTCGGTGGCCCGCAGCAACCTGTTCAAGGCCGCCGTCTTCGGCAAGGACCCCAATTGGGGTCGGGTACTGGCCTCGGTGGGTACCACCGGTGCCGCCTTCGACCCGGCCGATCTGGACGTGGCGATGAACGGGGTGTGGGTCTGCAAGAACTCCACCCCGCACTCCGACCCGGCCCAGGTCGATCTGAGCCCGCGGGAGGTCACCGTGACCATCGACCTCAAGGCCGGACCCGAGCGCGCCACCGTCTGGACCAACGACCTGACCCACGCCTACGTACACGAGAACAGCGCCTACAGCTCATGAACGAGATGAAGATCGGGCCCGACCCGCACAAAGCCGCCACCCTGGCCGGAGCCCTGCCGTGGCTGATGCAGTACCACGGGAAGACGATCGTGGTGAAGTACGGCGGCAACGCCATGACCGACGACTCCTTGAAGAAAGCCTTCGCCGAGGACATCGCCTTCCTCCGGTTCGCCGGCTTCAAGCCCGTCGTGGTGCACGGTGGCGGGCCCCAGATCTCGGCGATGCTCGACAAGCTCGACATCGCCTCGGAGTTCCGTGGCGGGCTCCGGGTGACCACCCCCGAGGCGATGGACGTGGTCCGGATGGTGCTGGTCGGGCAGGTGCAGCGGGAACTGGTGGGGCTGATCAACAGCCACGGACCCTTGGCGGTGGGACTCTCCGGTGAGGACGCCGGTCTGTTCACCGCGGTCCCGGCCACCACCGTGGTCGACGGTGAGGAGGTCGATCTCGGCCTGGTCGGGGAGGTGGCCCAGGTACGACCTGAGGCGGTTCAGGATCTGGTCGAGGCGGGCCGGATCCCGGTGATCTCCAGCGTCGCGCCCGACGAGAACGGGACTGTGTACAACGTCAACGCCGACACCGCCGCGGCAGCCCTGTCGGTTGCCCTCGGCGCCGAGAAGCTGCTCGTGCTGACCGACGTGGAGGGGCTCTACCGGGACTGGCCGAACTCCGAAGACGTGATCAAGGAGATCGGCCCCGAGGCGCTGGCCGAGATGCTGCCGACCCTGGCCAGCGGGATGGTGCCCAAGATGAGCGCCTGTCTGGCCGCGGTCACCGGCGGTGTGCC
>CAYNFY010000116.1:0-11271 GCA_964396585.1 uncultured Nocardioides sp. | reverse complement strand
CTCAACCTTGGCAAGGTTGCGCTCTACCAACTGAGCTACGTCCGCATGCGCTTCCCACTGGGGTTTCCCCCGGCGGTGGCTGCGAAAGGAACAGTAGCCGATGCCCTCAGGGGCCACAAATCGGGGTCCATGAGATGGATTCATGTCGCCGCATCGGCCAAGCAGCGAGCGCCAGGCCCTAGGCTCCGGCACATGCGTGTGTGGATGAACGGTGAGGTGCTCGCCAGTGCCGAGGTTCCCGCCGTGGCGGTCTCCGACCACGGCTTCACGGTCGGCGATGGCGTCTTCGAGGCCGTCAAGGTCGTCGACGGAACACCCTTCGCGCTCACCCGTCATCTCGCTCGGCTCACCCGTTCCGCCGCCGGACTGGGATTGCCCGAGCCGGACCACGTGACCGTCCGCGACGCGCTCCGTGAACTGCTCTCCGGACCGCAACCGCCCCTCGGCCGGATCCGGATCACCTGGACCGCCGGGCCGGCCCCGATGGGCAGTGGTCGCAGCCAGGGGCCGCCCACTCTGGTGGTGGCGGTGTCGTCGATGGATCCGCGCCCCGACACCACCAGCGCCGCACCGGTCCCGTGGACCCGTAACGAGAACAGCGCCGTCGCCGGGTTGAAGACGACCTCGTACGCCGAGAACGTGGTCGCGCTCGCCCATGTCTCCGCCCTGGGCGCCTCGGAGGCCGTCTTCGCCAATACCGCCGGCAACCTGTGCGAGGGCACCGGATCGAACGTGTTCTACGTGCTGGACGGCGAGCTACGGACCCCCTCTCTGGCCAGTGGCTGTCTGGCCGGGGTCACCCGAGCCCTGGTCCTGGAGTGGTTCGGCGGTCACGAGGTCGACGAGCCGATCGAGGTGCTCGAACGGGCCAGTGAGATCTTCCTGGTCTCCACCACCCGCGACGTCCAGGGCCTACACCGCTGGGGGACGCGCTCCTTGCCCGCGCCCGGCCCGGTCACCCGCGCGGCCGCCGAGACCTGGTCGCGGCGGGAGCGCGAGCACCTCGATCCCTGAGCCCGAGGCAGATTCGGACGCTCAGGTGGCGGACAGCAATTCGTCCACGAGCCCGTCGACGTCGAGGTGCTCGCCCTCCTGTCCACGCGGACAGATCCGCAGGGTGGCGTCCAGGAACGAGCGGACATCCGCGGTGGCCGCGACGACCACCAGTTGTCCATCCGGGGAACTGAGCCGAATCGCGATCTGCGGAACACCACGAGAGTCCCTGCCGGGCCGAACCCGAACGTCTCCGTCACCGACCGGGCCGACCTGACCCAGCATCAACAGGTCCCGCGCGAAGGTCCAGGGCAACGTCGTCCCCTGCGTCCGAAAGACGATGGTCACCGCGAACGGTTCGGATCGCTGGTAGGTGAACGTGGTCGACAGCAGGTGGGGACGACCCTCGTCGTCGCGACAGAGCATCGGGATCTCGCGACACAGTTTCGCGTCGTCGTCCCGCTGCTCGTCCATGGGTGCTCCCTATTTCCCAGTTCGCGACCTCGTGTCGCCGTACGAGAATAGAACGACGACGGGTGCGGAGTATGACGCGATTGCGAAAAAACTTCCACCTGTTGCGATCCTCATCCATCAGGAGGCTCTGGATAGGGTTCCGGGGTGAGCCAGAGCGACGAAGCGTCGGACCCCACTCCGACCGACACCCTCGCGGCCCCGTCGACCCAGTCTCCCGTCGAACGTCGACTCATCGCCCGGGTCCATGCCAGCATGCACCGCCACCCGGTGACCGGGCTGATCGCCAAGATCGTGGTCACCGCCATCGGTGTGCTGGTGATCCTGGCCGGCGTGGTGATGCTGGTCGCCCCCGGGCCCGGCATCGTCGCGATCATTCTGGGGCTCGCCATCCTGTCCACCGAGTGGACCTGGGCAGAACGACTGCTGACCTGGGCTCGTCACAAGGCGGCCGAGGCTGCCCACTCCGCTCGGACGATGGACCCGGCCGTGCGACGTCGTCGGATCATCCTCACCACCGCCGCGACCGTTGCCGCGATCGCTCTGATCGTCGGCTGGATCGCCTGGCAGGGCTGGCCCCATCTGGCCGTCGGCACCTGGGACAAGGTGCAGAACATCTCGGACAAGGTGCCCGAACTCCCAGGTATGTGACCCCGATGTGAGGCCACCGGAAACTTGTTGTACTGTTCTTTTCGCAACACCGACGGGCGATTGGCGCAGTGGTAGCGCGCTTCGTTCACACCGAAGAGGTCACTGGTTCGAACCCAGTATCGCCCACAAGTAAACCCGCAGGTCAGAGGCCCTTTCGAGGGCCTCTTTCCGTTCTCGGGAACATACGGGGAACAAGGAGCGGCCAGTTTTGGCCGCTCCTTTCCTTGTTTCTGGGTCAGACATCCAGCAGTGATTCGTCGGTCCAACTGTCGTCGTAGCCCGGTGCGATGAGGAATCGTGAGCTGGCGGTAGGTCAAGGAACCGCGTGATCTCTGGGCACCGTTCGATCAGGTGGGTTGTGTGCAACGGCTTGAAGAAGTCGTCGGCCTCGGACCATTCCCCGTCCAGACGCACCAACCGCTTGTGCCGCTCTGCGGCGTGTGCCGGAGTCCGTGGATGGGCCATTCCCAGCCGTCGGTTAGCAGTGACGCGGAGACGCCGACGATCTCGTCCGCCATCATCGCGGTCCACCTTCGAGGCGTCGGAGCGGACTCGGCCTTGATCCGCAGTGTCTTGCGGCCGAGGCGCACAGCTTCGAGCTGGCCGTCGGCGATGTAGCGCCGGACAGTCCGTGTCAAGACGGCAAGCGCGTGGCGGCATCGGCAAGTGTGACGAGGCGTCGGGTAAGAGTGTCGACATCTGGAAGGAACTCGACCTTCCCGACCCCATCCGTCGCGCCTGGCTTCCCCTCATCTGCCAGACCCTCCCGGAGAGCCGCCGCAGACGAGGGTCCGACTCGGGAGACAACAGCCCGCCCGGAGCACTCATCCGACTTCGACCCAGCGATCGGGCCAAGCATCTGCAGTTGACGCGGGATGAGGCTGATGATGAGCCGATGGCGTGAGCGCATGCAATCCCAGCGCAGCAGCAGGCCCACCACAATCGCCGTGAGACCATGCCTTCGTGGACGCCGACCAGTGGGAGACCTTGCGGTCCGACCTGGAGCGCGCCGGGGTGAGCGGGGTTGCAGACCTGGGAAGATTCGTGAGCAACGTCGAGTTCTTCGGTGCCTCCGAATTCGATGAGAAGGCGGCGATGCCGGTCCTGCTCGACGCACTGCCTCGACTGTCGGACCCTCGCCTCGTCAGCGCCGTCGCTGGCCATCTCCGTCGGCCATGGGCCAGACCGCACGCCTTCGACGCCCTGCACGACGCCTTCCGCCGTTGGGCGCCGGTCGAGTCCACCACCGGGTGGCATCTGGGGGACGCCTCGGAAGCGTCGCAACAGAGCGTCGGGTCGACGACTTGCTCGACGTCTGTCAGGACACTGAGTTCGGAACCGCGCGGCAGATGCCCGTCGCTGCCCTTTGTCGCTTCAAGAAGGTCCCGAGCGTCGGTCCCGCGCTCGTCGAACTGATCCACGAGAGCGACGTTGGACTTCACGCTATGTCGCCCCGCGCCGGGCGCTCGGCCCAGCCGTACATCGAGCAAGTGGAGCAAACGAACCGTGGAACTCAGCTCGGGGAGCAAGCCGAGCGCGAACTCAAGAAGACTCGCAAGGCGCTCGCATAGCGGCTACGCCCCGATACTGAGGGCGAAAACCTCGGCGTCGACGGACTTGCCCTCGCCCGGAGGCAACACGAATTGAATCTGCGCGCCGAGGGCGTCAGCGAGCTTGATCAGCGTCGGGACGGTCGGCGCGATCATGCCGCGCTCGATCCGGCTGATGTCGGCCTGGGCGACGCCGCTGAGCTCGGCAAGGTCTGACTGGCGAAGGTTGCGGGCCTTCCGGGCCGAGTAGATGACATGGCCAAAGGCGTAGGCAGCACGAAAGACGCGCTCGGCCTCGCGCCCTTCGGCGCTCTGGTCGGCACGACGCTCTCGCGCGTACTCGGAGAACTTCTTGGCCATGGTGACTCCTCTCGCACCTCAGCGTATGGGCAATAACCCATATGGACAACGTAGTTGGGTCAACGCCTACGGCGAGACTTCTTCTGCGGCTGCTTCTTCGATTGGCTCGCCTGCGCGAGCCGCCAAGCCCGGAGCCACTTACGTGCCTCCTCAATCTCCTTGTTCTGGCGCCGCGGGCTGTCGTCGCTGCCCTTGTCGTAGCCGTGGAGGAGCAGGATGACCTTCTGGCCGTGGAAGTGCACGAAGAGTCGGAGCAGGATCTTCGCGGGCTTGGCTGGTTCGCTGGCGCCGGAGTCGGCGTAGAGCGCCTTGATGGTCGCTGAGTCATGCCTGACCCGGAACTCGTGAAGACCTTCGCCGAGGGCCTTCAACCACGGAGTGCTGGCGAGTGCGATGCCGTCCTCTTCCAGGATCTCTTCGATCGCAGTCGCCAGCGCCTCGAACTCAACCTCGCCAAGATTGCCCATCCACACTTCGACGGGACGCCGGCCGTCGGCGTCCTCGTAGAACTCGGCTGTCCAGGTGGTCACTGGCTCACCGTGCCATTCGGCTCCGACACCAACGCGGAGAGCCGTCGGGCGATCTCCGTGTCGCGGTCGGCAGCGGCATGCTGGTAGCGCATCGCAGCGCCCGGCGTGGAATGACCGAGGCAACCCATCAACTCGGCAAGCGTCGCCCCCAGTCTGAGCAGCAAGGACAGCGCCGGTGTGGCGCAGGTCGTGCCAGCGCAGGTCCTCGCGCCCGGCGGCCTTCCGAGCCGGGTAGTAGACCTTGTAGAGCGTCGAGGGCGCCAATATGGGAGTTGTTGTCCGCGGCGGCCGGGAACAGCAATGATTCCTTGCCTCCGCCCGTATGGTTCTTCAGGTGCGCCTTCACGACCGGCACCAGGTGCGGAGGGATGGCAACGTCGCGCACGAGCTCGCCGAACCGCATCGCACGCCCGGCGCTCTGGACAGGCGCCCCCAGGAGTGCCAGCGTCGAGACCATCAGTCCGGTGACGCACTCGTCACCAACCCACGTCAGGGAGTCCACCATGTCCAGCACGCCTTACGTCGCAGTCGCCACGTCGACCGGGAACGGTCGGGAGGGACACGTCGAGACCAACGACGGCGTGATCACCCTCGACCTCAGTACACCGGGCTCCGGGCGCCCGGGAAGCAATCCGGAGCAGCTCTTCGCGTCGGGATGGTCGGCCTGCTTCCATTCGGCACTGAAGGCGGTCGCGCGGAAGCAGAAGGTGCCGGTGGACGACTCCGCCGTGGTCGCCGAGATCACCCTCAACGTCGACCCGGAGCAGGGGCCCTACCTCAGCGCGGCCCTGCACGTCGAGCTCTCCGGTATGGACCAGGCCACCGCCGACTCGTTGGTGGAGGCCGCCCACCAGATGTGCCCCTATTCCAAGGCAACTCGGGGAAATATCGAGGTCACCGTCGACGCCACCGTCATCTGAGCCCCGCTCAGTCCTCGGCGATCACCTCGTCGTGGGTACCCGGTCGGGGCGCCCACGGACGTTCCTCGGCAGGTCGCACCACGACCAGTCGGTCGCCGCGGGAGAGCTGGGTGACCACCGGGTCGAAGTAGCGGTACACCTTCTCGTCGCGGACCACGGCGATCACCTGGTCGGACAGCGACTGCGGTGGCTTGCCGACCTCGCTCACCAGCAGGTCGCGCTCGGCCACCTCCAGCCCGTCGCCGTAGGTGAGCAGATCCTCCATGACCTGACCCAGGCTCGGGGAGAGCGAGGCCAGACCGAGCAGCCGACCGACCGCGTCCGAGGAGGTGATCACGGAGTTCGCCCCCGACTGGCGCACCAGTGGAGCATTGTCCTGCTGCCGGATCGCGGTCACGATATAGGCCTCGGGATTCAGCTGCCGAACGGTCAGGGTGGACAGCACATTGGTGTCGTCCCGGTCGGTGGTGATGATGACGTGGGTGGCCCTGGAGACTCCGGCATTACGTAGTACCTCACGCCGCGTCGCGTCACCGGAGACCACTGCCAGGCCATCCGCGTGGGCATCCTGCTTGGCTACCTCGTCGGTGTCCACCACCACCACGCCCTCACGCGGATGTCCGTTGCGCAGCAGGGTCTTGACCGCACTACGCCCCTTGCGCCCGTACCCGATGATCACGACGTGATCCTGCATGTGTTTCCTCCACCGGGCGACCCGGATGTTCTCGCGGCCCTGATTGGCCAGCACCTCGAGGGTGGTACCGATCAGCAGCACCAGGAACCCGATCCGAGCCGGGGTGATCACCAGCGCGTTGATCAGGCGAGCCGTGTCCGACGAGGGTGTGATGTCACCGTAACCGGTGGTGCTGAGTGTGACGGTCGTGTAATAGAAGGCGTCGATCAGATCGACGCGCCCGGTCGGGTCGTTACCGTCCACGTACCCGCTCCGGTCCAACCAGACCAACAGCACGGTACCGAACATGATCGACAGCGCAGCGGTGATCCGGCGGCCCAGTTCCCACCACGGCGACCGCTGCCGCGCCGGAAGGGCTACCGCGGAGAAGGCCCGATTCTCCGGCTGGTCCCGGCTGTTCTTCGACACGGTGAGGAGTGTGTCATGTTCGGCGTCTCGATACGGAACTCTGCGTCGGACTCGGATGTCGGGTTCGACAACCTACCGTGGGGTCATGCAGAACGACTCCACCCGTCGGGCTCTACGCCGCAGCGAAAACCAGCCTCCGCTCCTGGCCGGCCACAACGTGGTCACCTCCGATGCTGCGCTGAGCGATGCCGTGTTGCGTCATGGATCGACTGCGGTGCTCGACGACCTGATGGCACTGGGAGTCGAGGCCGGGACCGCAGCGGCCAGGGAGCACGGGATGCTGGCCAACGAGCACACCCCGCAGTTGCGTACCAACGACCGCTGGGGCGAGCGCATCGATGAGGTCGAGTTCCACCCCTCGTGGCACTGGTTGATGGACCGGGCGGTGCGCCACGGGCTCCAGGCCGCGCCCTGGGAGGAACAGGCCGACGGTGCTCCGCACGCGCACTTGCGCCGGGCGGCCGGGTTCTTCGCCTGGAGCCAGACCGAACCCGGACACGGTTGCCCGATCTCGATGACCTACGCCGCGGTTCCAGCGTTGCGGGCCGACGACGCACTGGCCGCGCAGTGGGGTCCGTTGCTCGCTGCCCGCACCTATACCCCTGGGATAAGCCCGGCCCCGGCCAAGGGCGGCGCACTGGCCGGGATGGGAATGACCGAGAAACAGGGCGGATCCGATGTGCGGGCCAATGTCACCCGCGCCGAGCCCATCGACGAAGCCGGCTGGTACCGGCTGCGGGGCCATAAGTGGTTCACCTCGGCACCGATGAACGACGTATTCCTGGTGTTAGCCCAGGCACCCGGCGGGCTGACCTGTTTCGTGCTGCCTCGGGTGCTGCCGGACGGGACCCGGAATGCCTTCGACGTGGTCCGGCTCAAGGAGAAGCTGGGCAACCGCTCGAATGCGTCCGGGGAGTTGGAGTTCGACGGCACCCTGGTTCAGCGCCTGGGCGAGGAGGGACGCGGTGTCCGGACCATCATCGAGATGGTGGCCGCGACCCGGCTGGACTGTGTGATCGGTTCAGCCTCGCTGATCCGTAAGGCAGTCGCCGAGGCAGCCTGGCATGTGGCCCACCGCAGCGCCTTCGGGGGTCTGCTGGCCGACAAGCCCCTGATGCAGAACGTGATCGCGGACCTGGCCGTCGAATCCGAGGCCGCTACCGCACTGGCCATGCGCCTGGCCGGTGCGGTGGATCGACCCGACGATCCACATGAGGCCGCGCTGCGGAGGATCGCGCTGCCACTCGCCAAGTTCTGGATCTGCAAGCGCACCCCGATGGCGGTGGCCGAGGCCCTGGAGTGCCTGGGCGGCAACGGGTACGTCGAGGAGTCCGGGCTGCCGCTGCTGTACCGAGAAGCCCCGCTCAACTCGGTCTGGGAGGGCTCCGGCAACGTCAACGCACTCGATGTGCTGCGGGCTCTGGGACGGGAACCGGAGGCGCTGGATGCCTGGCTGCGAGAGGTCGGACTGGCCCACGGTGAGGACACCCGACTGGACCGGGCCGTCCAGGGCGTTCTCGCACTGCTCTCGGACACTTCGGCGATGGAGGTACAGGCACGGCGACTGGCCGGGCAGATGGCGGCCTGTCTCCAGGGGTCGCTGCTGGTGCGCTTCGCTCCCCCGGCGATCGCCGACGCCTTCTGCGCCTCCCGGTTGGGCGGCGACTACAACGGCACCCTGGGCACGCTGCCCATGGGCACCGACCTGGCCACCATCGTGCGCCGCACGACGCCGGTCGCCGACGCTTGACTCGATCGATAGAGCAGACACGCCAGGAGGCAGCATCTTTGACGTGTCGATGTCTCCGGGCCACATTTCCGGGCCGCTGACGTGTGCGGCTGTAAGGCGCCCGGGGCGAAGCCGATCTTAAGAGCGAAGCGATCGGCGAGACCCCGGCAACGCAGCAGACGCTCCGTCAGCGGCCCGGAACCTCAGGCCAGGTCGAGACCGGGGTACAGAGGATGCTTGTCCAGCATCTCGGCCGAGGCGGCCTTGACCCGGTCGGCTACCCCGTCGGCGATCGTGTAGCTCGCCTTGGAGGGGGTTCCGGCCTTGGTGGTCCCGGGCGTGGTGTTGCTCAACACGTCGACGATCTGCGCGGCGACGTTGTCGAACTCCGCGGCACCGAAGCCGCGGGTGGTCAGCGCCGGGGTGCCCAACCGGATACCGGAGGTGTACCAGGCGCCGTTGGCGTCGGCCGGGATCGAGTTGCGGTTGGTCACCACACCGGCGTCCACCAGAGCAGACTCGGCCTGGCGACCGGTCAGTCCGAACGAGGTCACGTCGGCCAGCACCAGGTGGTTGTCGGTACCACCGGTGATCAGTCGCACCCCACGCTTGGTGAAGCCCTCGGCCAGGGACTGGGCGTTGTCGGCCACTCGCTGGGCGTAGGACTGGAACTCGGTGGTGCGTGCCTCGGCCAGCGCGACCGCCTTGGCGGCCATGACGTGGCTGAGCGGGCCGCCCAGCACCATCGGGCAGCCACGGTCCACGTCGGCGGCGAACTCTTCGGTGGCCAGGACCATGCCGCCACGGGGGCCACGCAGCGACTTGTGCGTGGTGGTGGTGACCACCTGGGCGTGCGGTACCGGGTTCTCGTCCCCGGTGAAGACCTTGCCGGCCACCAGACCTGCGAAGTGAGCCATGTCGACCATCAACACGGCGCCCACCTCGTCGGCGATCTCGCGCATCTTGGCGAAGTTCACCCGGCGCGGGTAGGCGGAGTAGCCGGCCACCAGGATCAGCGGCTTGAACTCGCGTGCCTTGGCCCGCACGGCGTCGTAGTCGAGCAGACCGGTCTCGGGGTCGGTGCCGTACTGCTGCTGGTGGAACATCTTGCCGGAGATATTGGGTCGGAAACCGTGCGTCAGGTGACCGCCCGCGTCCAGCGACATACCGAGCAGTCGCTGGTTGCCGAGTTCTGCGCGCAGCGTCTCCCAGTCGGCCTCGGTCAGCTCGTTGACGTTCTTCGCTCCGAGCTTGGCCAGCGCGGGGGTCTCCACCCGGTTGGCCAGGATCGACCAGAAGGCCACCAGGTTGGCATCGATCCCCGAGTGCGGCTGAACGTAGGCGTACTCCGCCCCGAAGAGCTCGCGGGCATGCTCGGCGGCGATTGACTCGACCGTGTCGACGTTCTGGCAGCCGGCGTAGAAGCGGTGTCCGACCGTCCCCTCGGCGTACTTGTCCGATAGCCAGGTACCCATGGTGAGCAGGACCGCCGGTGAGGCGTAGTTCTCCGAGGCGATCAGCTTCAGGGATGCTCGCTGATCGGCGAGTTCGGCGCGCGTCGCCTCGGCGATCCTCGGCTCGACGGAGCCGATGACCTCGAGGGCCTGCTGGTACGCGCTAGAGGTAAGGGCGGCGTCAGTCATGGGCGACAGCCTAGTGAATTCCGAACCTCCCTGCTCCATCGAGGTCGACCAGAGTGACGCCCCTCACAGTGCGTCACTCATTACGGGGAGACGCCTTCAGTACCGTCCAGTAAATGAGATCGATGTCCACAATATGAGAATCGCGATTGTGTAAAGGGCGTCCACAGGGTGAGACTCCCTACATGATCAGTGCTGCAACAAGCGCCCACCTCGTGGTACGTCGCCACGTGGACTTCGGGCGTACCCGCAGCATGATGTGTTGGCCCTGCTGACTGCACCACTCCTCAGGAGTAGTTGCGCCCCCACCAGAACCAGACAACCCGGGCGCCGGTCGCAGGTCACACCGAACGTGCAACGGTGCGCGCTCGCAGGCCTCGATTCGTGCGTCAAACCCCGCGCCGAAGGAACACCATGAGCGACTCTGCCGCAAGCCGCACCGCCCGCCCCCGCCGCAAGCGGGGTGAAGGCCAGTGGGCTCTGGGGTACAAGGAGCCACTGAACAAGAACGAGCAGTCCAAGAAGGACGACGATCCGCTCAACGTCGAGGGCCGGATCCGCTCCATCTACTCCAAACGTGGATTCGACTCCATCGACCCCGCCGATCTGCGCGGTCGGTTCCGGTGGATGGGTCTCTACACCCAGCGCGCGGAGGGCTTCGACGGCGGCAAGACCGGATCGGTCCCCGAGGAGGAGCTGGACGCCCGCTACTTCATGATGCGGATCCGCTCCGACGGCCAGATCCTGGATCCGGCGGCACTGCGGGCCCTGGGCAGCTCATCGCTGGAGTTCGCGCGCGGCACCGCCGACGTCACCGACCGCTGCAACATCCAGTTCCACTGGATCGAGATCGAGAACGTTCCCGAGATCTGGGACCGTCTCGCGTCCGCCGGTCTGACCTCCTTGGAGGCCTGCGGTGACGGCCCCCGCCCCTTCATGGGATCCCCGGTGGCCGGGGTCGCCAAGGACGAGATCATCGACGGCTCCGAGGCATTGGCCGAGATCAAGCGTCGGGCGCTGGGCAACCCCGAGTACTCCAATCTGCCGCGCAAGTTCAAGACAGCAGTGACCGGACACCCGAGTCACGACGTGGCCCCCGAGGCCAACGACGTCTCCTTCGTGGGCACCGTGCACCCCACCCGCGGCCCCGGCTTCGACCTGTGGGTCGGTGGCGGCCTGTCGGTCAACCCGCACCTGGCCGTCAAGCTCGGCGTCTGGATCCCGCTCGACGAGGTCGCCGATGTCTGGGAGGGAGTCTGCGGCATCTTCCGCGACTACGGCTACCGGCGGCTGCGCACCCGCGCCCGGTTGAAGTTCCTGGTCGC
>CAYNFY010000115.1:0-11276 GCA_964396585.1 uncultured Nocardioides sp. | reverse complement strand
AGCATCAGGCCGCTGATCGCCTTGATCCCGGCGCTGGCGGCCTCGTCCTTGACGGAGACGAGCGAGGCACGAGCGAGCGACTGAGCGAACCAGACAGCGCTCTGATGGCCGAGCAGACCGACCCGGGAACCACCGAGCAGCAGCCGCTGCTGCGGGTGGTCAACCCGGACGCGACGCCCGAGGAGATCGCTGCGATCGTGGCGGTCTTCTCGGCCCTGGGTGGCGGCGAGTCCGCGCCCATCAGGAAGAAGACCCGCGAGTGGAACGCGCCGCACCGCCTGGTGCGCCGCTCCCACCCGCACGGGTTCGGTGGCTGGAAGTCCAGCGCCCTGCCCCGCTGATCGCACTCCGAAGATGTTGCGGTGCAGTCCTATGGACTGCACCGCAACATCTTTCTCGGCCACCGCTAGGGGTGCTGATCCTGCAGTTGACCTGCGATCTCGACCAGCAGCAGCTTGTTATAGCCGGCCTCAAGCGGGTTGACCCGGGCGACCCGGATCGTTGGAGACGACTCCGATCCCATCATCCGATGCATCAAATCCAGCATCGGGTCGGGTACATATCCGATCCGTTCGTTGGCTGTGGTCACCAGCAGTGCTTTGGCGTTGTACTCGTTGTCCGGTTCTGGGAGCAGATCCAGGATCTCCCCGACCTGGAGCCGCGCAATCCGATCGCGCTGCTTCTCGGAAAGGTACCGGATCCCATGAACAAGGAACTTCAGACGTACCTCACCCGGGTCAGGGATTGGTACCAACTCGTAGGTGTCACCCATGCGTCGTCCACCAGTCACCTCCAGCACCTCCAGGGGCCCACTGGATTCCAAGAGGCCGACCTGTTCAAGTAGTTGAGCACGGTCGCCACGGTGTTGCGCCAAGATCCGTTGCTCGAATACCGGGAACAACGTCGCGCTCTGGTGGACACGCCCGGTGATTAGTCCCGGAAGTGCTCGCACCGGGGTGGGCACATACTCGAACCGATAGGTCTCACCATCGTGGGAAAGCTCACCGAGCGGGCTGTAACCACGAGTGACCGGGTCCTGCCAGGTCACCATGAGACGCCGAACACGGGTATCAGTCTTCATTGAGCAACCTCCTCCGGTTCTGCTCCAACACGTTCAGTAAGAACGTACCGTTCACCGCCGACACACGTGCTCGAACATCCACCCACGAAGCGAACGTGTTCTCGAGATCGATAGCTTCGAGGCTCTGCCACCAGATCTCTGCTCCCCAACGTCGCACCGCCGCCCGCGCCAAGTCCAGCAGTGCTGGCTTGTCCTCGAACGTACGCGCCCTCCCACGACCGCACCAGCGCGCAACATCTGTGGCCTTGCGCCGTGCTTCAGTCATCCCAGCTCCCAGACCGCCGCCGTGGTCGAAGGACGGTGCCAAAGATCGCCCGCCGTCGGGACTGACCTGCACCGCCCAGTTCTGGGGATGCCGATCCGTGTTGGAGATCAGACAGTCCAGGACCAGGAATCCGGCAAACATAACTTCGGGTGCGAAATCAACTGTTCCCGGCGTAGGTCTCAGGTCCTTCAACACCTGCTCAACAGCGTCCAGGGTGTAACCCACATCCCGGATAGTTCGTGGCGTTCCATCAGACGATACGGCGGTGCGTTGGGGCTGATAAGCAGGCGCCACCTCCTGGAGAATCACGCTAGCCGGATGCAGTTCGTGATCTGGGGCGGCCACGTTCCGGGCCAAGGATCCACAAGCGAGCCCGCCCAGGTGCTGGTCACCACGGGTGCCGTAGCGGCAGTCGGCAACAGGTACTCCCAGCAACATGCCAAGGCGACTCGCGATCACCTCGACGGTGTCGTTGATCTGTTCCTCCGGCTCACCACCAGCCCCCAACGTGTATCGGCGGGGCTTCCATAGCCAGTGCTGTTCACGAGCGTCAGCTGGGTGCCGGGCCACCCACACTTTGTCTGGGTCACGTCCACCCTGCTCCTCACCCGTGATCGACCATGCACTCAGGTCGATCTCAACCATCAGCGCAGGAACCTCAAGATCGTTCATCGGACCGCACCCTTGCACAGCCCACCGACACGCGTACTCGAAACGGGCCACAGGAACTGGTGACCGATCGGTCGATCCAGTCAGTCGCAGGCACGATCCCGCACGCGATCCAGCGCCTCACCGATCGACAGGTCACCGGAGACCACGTCCCACTGTCGACCGATGCTGGCGTCATCGACCAGTACCGCCGCGATCACCTGGGCCACGGTGACCCGAGGGATGTCACCGCGAGGGAGGGCCACCCCGATGCTGACCCCCGAGACCTGCGGGTCGTCGGTGAGGCGGCCGGGACGAAGGATCGTCCAATCCAGGGTGCTGGCTCGGACCGCCGCGTCGGAGTCTCGTTTCGCGGCCACGTAGCCGGCCCACACCTCACCCGCTTCCGGGGCGACGGGCTCATCCACTCCGATCGCGGAGACCTGCACATAGCGGCGGATGCCGACCGCCTCGGCCGCCTCGATCGTCTTGAGAGCACCCTCCAGATCGACCGTCCGCTTCCGCTCCAGGTTGCCGTCCGGTCCACCGCCCGCCGCGAACACCACGGCATCACACCCGGCCAGTACCGCGGCGAAGTCCCCGACCTCGCTGGTCTCGATGTCCAGCAGCCGGGTGGACACACCGGCCTGCGCCAACCGAGCCGC
Organism: uncultured Nocardioides sp.; assembly: GCA_964396585.1. Classification (GTDB taxonomy): domain Bacteria; phylum Actinomycetota; class Actinomycetes; order Propionibacteriales; family Nocardioidaceae; genus Nocardioides. The sequence continues at coordinate 8,617 of CAYNFY010000115.1, read as the reverse complement.
TTTCTCCGCCGAGCGGCCGATGGCCACCGGTTCCTCTCCGCGGCCCAGGAGCACCCGATGCAGGTGCCGGGCGATCTGGCCGTGTCCTCCGATGACTGCGATGCGCGACATGCTCCCACCCTAGACACCTGCCCGCTATCGGGTCGGGCGCCGAATGTGGGCGACCACAGTCTCGATCCCGGCGCCTAGGGTGGTGCCATGAGCGCTGAGTCCCGACCCGTCGACGCGATCGCCGAGGAGCATGTCGAGCAGGTCTGCCGGTTGGACCCGCTCGCAGCGACCTACTTCGGGGTCGCCGGTCACGACCACGAGCTGCCGGACCTCTCCCCCGACGGGTTCTCCGCGCGGGAGGAGGAGGCGCGGCGTGCTCTGCTCGCGGCCCGCACCGCCTCGCCCACCGATGCCCGCGAGCAGGTCGCCCAGGAAGCCTTCGTCGAGCGGCTCGGGCTCCAGGTCGAGCAGATCGAGGCCGGGGTGAGTCGCGGCGACCTGTCGGTGATCTCCTCCCCGGTACACGAGCTGCGCCAGATCTTCGACCTGATGGACACCGGTACGGCGGAGGCCTGGGAGGCCATCGACGCCCGCCTGGCCGGGATCGGCGAGGCGTTGCGTGGCTACCGGGTGACCCTGCTCGACGAGGCTGCCCGGGGTCACGTGGTGGCCGCCCGGCAGTACGCCGAGGTCGCAGAACAGATCGAGGGCTGGACCGGCCAGCGCGGGAGTGCCGACGTGTTCACCACCCTGGTGGGCAACGACTCGGCGCCGGCCACCCTGCGCGAACGACTGTCCCGCTCGGCCGCCGCGGCCCGTTCCGCCTATGCGGAGTTCGGTCTCTTCCTTTCCGACGAGATGGAGCCGCAGGGTCGGACGAAGGAGGCCGTCGGGCGCGAGACGTACGCGCTGGCCTCGCGCGGTTTCCTAGGCGCCGCGATCGACTTCGAGGAGACCTATGCCTGGGGCTGGGAGGAACTGGCCCGGATCGAGAGCGAGATGCTGGTCACGGGTCGCCGGATCCTGCCCACAGCGGACAGCATCGGCGAGGTGGTCGCCCATCTCGATGCGGACCCCACTCGTCGGATCGACGGCAAGGAGGCCTTCCGGGACTGGATGCAGGAGCTGGCCGACCGGACCCTCGACGAACTCGACGGGGTGCACTTCGACATCCCCGAGCAGATCCGGCGGATCGAGTGCATGATCGCGCCGACCTCCGACGGAGGCATCTACTACACCGGCCCGAGCGAGGACTTCTCCCGGCCGGGCCGGATGTGGTGGGAGGTGCCCGACGGGGTGACCTCGTTCTCCCCCTGGCGTGAGGTGACCACGGTCTTCCATGAAGGGGTCCCCGGCCACCACCTTCAGGTCGGGCAGACCGCGGTCCGGGCCGACCTGTTGAATCGCTGGCAGCGGCTGATGTGCTGGGTGTCGGGCCACGGCGAGGGGTGGGCGCTGTACGCGGAACGGCTGATGGACGACCTCGGTCACCTCGCCGATCCGGCCGACCGGCTGGGCATGCTGGACAGCCAGTCGTTCCGCGCGGCCCGGGTGATCGTCGACATCGGCATGCACCTGGAGCTCGAGATCCCGGCCAATCCCTGGGGCTTCCACGTCGGCGAGCGGTGGACCCCTGCGCTGGGCCTGGAGTTCATGCGCCAGCACGTCAGGATGGACGACGCCTTCATCCGTTTCGAGGTGAAGCGCTATCTGGGATGGCCAGGTCAGGCGCCCTCCTACAAGGTGGGCGAGCGAATCTGGCTCGCGGCCCGCGACGACGCGCAGGCACGAGCCGGTGCCCGTGGTGAGACATTCGACCTCAAGGCCTTCCACCGTTCTGCCCTCGAGCTCGGTTCCCTCGGACTCGCGCCGCTGACCCGGGCCCTGGCTCGCCTCTAGCGCTGACACGGCGCTAGTTGTTACTCCAACGTCAACCTCAAGTGCCCTCTCACCGCTGACCGGGCAGGTCGAATAGGGTGAGGGACGTGACCGCACTCGTCCTCGCCTCGAAGTCCCCGGCCAGGCTGGCCACACTGCGTACCGCCGGGATCGAACCTGTGGTGATCGTGTCCGGGGTGGACGAGTCCCGACTGGCTGGATTGCCGCCGGCAGCGCTGGCCGAAGGGTTGGCCCGACTCAAATGCAGCGCCGTCGTCGACGGGCACGATCTGATCGCCCGGGTCGGCACGGATGCGGTGGTGTTGGGCTGTGATTCGGTCCTCGAGTTGGACGGCGAGGCGCTCGGTAAGCCCTACACCGCCGAGAATGCGGTCGCCCGCTGGCGACAGATGCGGGGGCGGACGGGAGTGTTGCACACCGGGCACGCGCTGCACGATCTCGCCTCGGGCCGCACCGTGCACGGCACCGCGAGCACCACGGTGCATTTCGCCCAACTCGGTGACGACGAGATCGAGGCGTACGTGGCAACCGGCGAGCCGTTGGAGGTCGCCGGCGCGTTCACCATCGACGGATACGGCGGAGCCTTCATCGAACGGATCGAGGGTGACCACCACAACGTGGTCGGGGTCAGTCTGCCGTTCGTGCGCGATCTGCTGCGGAGTCTCGACCGGCACTGGCCGGACCTGTGGACGGCCTGAGTCCCCGCAGCATCTCCGAGACCCGGGTCCACAGGGTCCGCTGGTCCAGAGAGTCCATGTCCTCACCGAGTTCCTCGTACATGCCGAGCAGCCCGACCGGGCGCTTGAACACGATCCTGCGGAACAGGTAGAACCGGGCGAAGGTCGCCATCGTGGCTCCGACCACGTTCGCTGAGATGTTGTCGGTGATCGGGTCGGAGAGGCCGAGCAGATGCCGGGTCAGCCACAGACAGGCCATCGGCAGACAGAAGGTGGCGAGGTTGATCAGTACATAGGCCGTGATCCCGCCATCGGCGTGGGTCGTCTCCCGGTCTTGGAAGGCCCAGTTGCGGCTGCCCTGGTAGCTGATCACCATGCCCACCGAGTTGGCGATGAAATACGCCATGAAGGGGTGTCCGGGGATCAGCGCGTCGAACCAGGGGCCTCCGTGCAGCATCGCGTTGAACAACAAGAAGGCGACCAGAGTGGCGACGCCACCGACGGTCAGGAACTTGGTCACCTCAGCGACCAGGCTCCGCCGTCGTGAATTCATGGCCACCAGGTTATCCGGCCGCCGCCGGCATCCGGGTATCCAGGTCCTTTCGACGCGCCGCACCTCAGGGCCCTCTACTCACGTCACGAGCAGGCCACATCACCTCACTCCACCGGCAGGCCCAGCCCACGCGCAATCAACATCCGCTGAATCTCGGAGGTTCCCTCGCCGATCTCCAGAATCTTCGCGTCGCGGTAGAACCGGGCCACTGGGTACTCCTCCATGAAGCCGTAACCGCCGAAGACCTGGGTGGCGATCCGGGTCGCGGTGACCGCCGACTCCGAGGAGTACAGCTTGGCGACCGCGGCGGCCTGCTTGAAGGCTGCCACCTCGACCGCGCCCGACAGACCCGCATCCCTCATCGCGGCGGCCCGATAGGTCAGCATCCGCGAGGCGTCGAGCATCACCTGCAGGTCGGCGATCTGGAAGGCCACCCCCTGCTTGCGTCCGATCGGTCCACCGAACGTCTGTCGTTGCCCCGCATACTCGACCGACGCGTCCAGGCACGCCTGGATACACCCCACGGCCAGCGCCGAGATCGCCACCCGCCCGTCGTCCAGGGTCGCCAAGAACTGTGCGTACCCGCGACCCCGCTCCCCCAGCAGGTTCGCCTGCGGGACCCGAGCATCCACGAAGCTCAGCGGATGGGTGTCGGATGCGTGCCAGCCGAGCTTGTCGTAGGCAGGCTCGGCGGTGAATCCGACGGTCTCGGAGGGAACGATGATGGTGGAGATCTCCGGGCGTCCATCGGCGCGCTCGCCGGTCCTGGCCGTCACCGTGACCAGTGAGGTGATCGACGAACCGGAGTTGGTGATGAACTGTTTGGCACCGTTGAGGGTCCAGGTCCCGTCAGCCAACTCGGCCCGGGTCCGGGTGGCACCCGCATCGGAGCCGGCACCCGGTTCGGTCAGACCGAACCCGGCGAGCCTGCGCCCGGCGACCAGATCCGGCAGCCAGGTCTGCTTCTGATCCTCACTGCCGTAGGTCAGGATCGGGTTGATCCCCAACCCGACCGCGGCCTCCAGGGTGATCCCCATCGACTGGTCGACCCGGCCGATCTCCTCGATGGCCAGGCACAGACTGGTGAACGCCCCGTCCTCACCACTCAGGCCGGCGCCACCGAATTCCTCAGGAGCGGTCAGCCCCATCAGGCCGAGGGCTCCCATCTTCTGCACGACGTCGACCGGGAAGTGGTGGTCTCGGTCCCACTGCGCGGCATGCGGCGCGATCTCGCTCTCCGCGAACTCGCGCACACTGCGCCTGAAGGACTCGTGCTCTGCAGACAGTTCGAAGCTCATGTGACGAGCCTAACAAGCGAGGTTAACGTTTGTTAACCCCCTCGCCGAGGGCGTTCCACTCCCGAACTCGGGTACTCACTGGTAGCCGTCCATGATGGGACACCGCTGCCGACCTGCGGCGGCGCGGGCGGTAATCTGCTGGGGTCCACCCAATCTTCAGGAGTACCGAGTGAGCTTGCAGAAGGTCCTCATCGCCAACCGTGGCGAGATCGCAGTCCGCGTCATCCGCGCGTGCAAGGACGACGGCATCGCTTCCGTGGCCGTCTACGCCGATCCCGACCGTGATGCCCTGTTCGTGCGCCTGGCCGATGAGGCGTACTCGCTGGGTGGCGCCACCCCGGCTGACAGCTACCTCGACATCGCCAAGATCATCGCCGTGGCCAAGGAGTCCGGCGCCGACTCGGTGCACCCGGGCTATGGCTTCCTGGCCGAGAACGCCCTGTTCGCCCAGGCCGTTCTCGACGCCGGCCTGATCTGGATCGGCCCCTCGCCCGAGGCCATCGACAACCTCGGCGACAAGGCCAAGGCCAAGAACATCGCTCTGCAGGCTGGCGCTCCGCTGGCCCCCGGCCTCAAGGAGCCGGTCAAGGACGCCGACGAGATCGTGGCGTTCGCCAAGGAGCACGGGCTGCCGGTCGCCATCAAGGCGGTCTTCGGTGGTGGCGGTCGTGGCCTCAAGGTCGCTCGCACCATCGAGGAGATCCCCGAGCTCTTCGAGTCCGCCACCCGCGAGGCGATCAGTGCCTTCGGTCGCGGCGAGTGCCTGGTCGAGAAGTTCCTCGACCGTCCCCGCCACGTGGAGACCCAGTGCCTGGCCGACTCGCACGGCAACGTCGTGGTGGTCTCCACCCGCGACTGCTCGCTGCAGCGTCGCCACCAGAAGCTGGTCGAAGAAGCACCCGCTCCGTTCCTCACCGAGGAGCAGAACGAGGCGCTCTACTCGTCCTCGAAGGCGATCTTGAAGGAAGCCGGTTACGTCGGCGCCGGAACCTGCGAGTTCCTGGTCGCTCGTGACGGCACCATCTCCTTCCTCGAGGTCAACACCCGTCTCCAGGTGGAGCACTGCGTCTCCGAAGAGGTCACCGGCATCGACCTGGTCCGCGAGATGTTCCGCATCGCCGCCGGCGAGGAACTCGGCTACGGCGACCCCCAGGTCATCGGTCACTCGATCGAGTTCCGGATCAACGCCGAGGACCCGGGCAACAACTTCATGCCCGCCCCCGGCACCCTGACCGAGTGGGCTCCCCCGTCGGGCCCCGGTATCCGGATCGACTCCGGGTACGAGAAGGGCGAGACCATTCCGGGCAACTTCGACTCGCTCGTGGCCAAGTTGATCGTCACCGGCCGGGACCGCACCCAGGCAATCGAGCGGTCGCGTCGGGCGATCTCCGAGTTCCGCGTGGACGGCATGCCGACCGCACTGACCTTCGACGAGGTCGTCCTCAACGACCCGGCCTACGTCGCCTCCTCCAACCCCAGCGGTGAGGGCTCGTTCGACGTCTACACCACCTGGATCGAGACCGACTTCGACAACCAGATCGCCCCGTACTCCGGCGGTAGCGCCGAGGCCGACGAGGCCGGGGAGCGCCAGAAGGTGACCGTCGAGGTCGGCGGCAAGCGCCTCGAGGTCGTACTTCCGGCTGGTCTCGGTGGCATCGGTGGCGGTGCCGCCGGCGGCGCCAAGAAGCCCAAGCGCGCGGCCGGTAAGAAGGCTGGAGCTGCTGCCTCCGGTGACTCGGTCACCAGCCCGATGCAGGGCACCATCGTCAAGATCGCCGTCGAGGAGGGCCAGGAGGTCGCCGAGGGCGACGTCGTGGTGGTCCTGGAGGCGATGAAGATGGAGCAGCCGCTGAAGGCGCACAAGGCCGGCAAGGTGATCGGCCTGAGCGCCGAGGTCGGCGCCACGGTCGGCAACGGCGAGGTCATCTGCGAGATCAAGGAGTGACAGCGCTCAGCTGACCGGATCACGGTCGAATGCCGAACGGCGGGCCCGGAGGCCCGCCGTTCGGCATTCGGTCCTGTCGAGCGAGGTGATTTCGAGGGCTTGCTACGCAGCCACCCCAACCGGCGGAATGCGGGTGGGTCAGTCGTGAACCCGGTGCAGGCGGCGCGCCGCCTCGGCCACTGATCCGCTCATCGATGGATACACGGTGAAGGCATGCGCAAGCTGATCGGCCGTGAGGGACTGGGCCACGACCAGTGAGACAGGGTGGATCAGCTCCGAGGCCCGTGGACCCACGATCACACCACCGACGACGACGCCGGTGCCCGTGCGGCAGAACAACTTCACGAACCCGTCGGTGACGCCCTGCATCTTGGCGCGCGGATTTCCCGCCAGGGGCAGCATCACGGTCTCGACCTGGATCTCGCCGGCATCCACCTGCTTCTGAGTGACGCCGACCGTGGCGATCTCGGGAGCGGTGAAGACGTTGGAGGACACCTGCTTGAGGTTCAGCGGCAATACGGCATCGCCCAGGAAATGGGCCATCGCGATCCGGCCCTGCATGGCGGCCACCGAGGCGAGCATGAAGACACCGGTGCAGTCACCGGCCGCGTAGACACCGCGGGAGCTGGTGCGTGACACCCGGTCGACCCAGATGGAGCCGCCCTCGTCGCAGGCCACTCCGGCGGTCTCCAGGCCCAGGTCGGCCGTATTCGGGATCGATCCCAGCGCCAGGATGCAGTGGCTGCCGGTCACCGTGCGCCCGTCGGTGAGGGCGACGGTGACCGTGTCCCCGTCTCGGGTGACCGACTCCATCCGGGACTGGCCAAGCACGTGCATGCCCCGGCGCACCGAGACCTCCTCGAGCACGGCCGAGGCGTCCGCGTCCTCGCCGGGCAGCACCCGGTCCCGGCTGGAGACCAGAGTGACGTCCACTCCGAGCGCCAGATAGGCACTGGCGAATTCCGCGCCGGTAACACCCGAGCCGACCACGATCAGCTTCTCCGGTACCTCGGTCAGGTCGTAGACCTGTTCCCAGGTGAGGATCCGCTCTCCGTCGGGTCGGGCGCTCGGCAGGGTCCGCGGCGAGGCGCCGGTGGCCAGCAGCACCGCGTCCGCGGGCAACGTCTCCGTCGTACCGTCGGGCAGCGTGGCGATGACTCTCTCGTTGCCGTCCAACCGGCCGCGACCCGCGATCACGCGAACGCCGTCGCGTTCCAGTCGCCGCGCGATGTCAGCCGACTGCTCCGCAGCCAACGTCTTGACCCGGCGGTTGACCACGGCCAGGTCGACGCTGAGAGCGGGCAGCGCGACACCCTCGGGGTCGGGACGTCGGATGCCCAGTTCCTTGGCCTGTTGCGCCTCGCTCATGAATTCGGCGGTGGCGATCAGTGTCTTGGAGGGCACGCAGTCGGTCAGCACTGCCGAGCCACCCAGACCGTCGGAGTCCACCACCGTCACCCGAGCGCCCAGTCGGGCGGCGACCAGTGCGGACTCGTATCCGCCCGGGCCGCCGCCGATGATGACCACGTGCTGGGTAGTGGACTCGCTCATCTCAGCCTCCGGTCAAAGGTTGATCATGTGGCCGGCGATGCCGTGGACGGCTTCCTTGACGGCCTCACCCAGGGTCGGGTGCGCGAAGACGTTGCGGGCCACCTCATCGGCGGTCAGGTCCCACTGCTGGGCCAGCGTCAGCACCGGCAGCATCTCAGTGACATCGGGGCCGATCATCGCGGCGCCGAGGAACTCGTTGTGCTCGGCGTCGGCGATGATCTTGACGAAGCCGACTGCCTCGCCGAGTCCCTGGGCCTTGCCGTTCGCGGAGAACGGGAAGGTGGCGGTCTTGACGTCGTAGCCGAGGTCCTTGGCCTGCTGCTCGGAGTAACCGAAGGAGCCGATCTGCGGTTGGCAGTAGGTGGCCCTCGGGATCATGTCGAAGTTGATGGCCATGGTCTCCGCGCCGGCGATGGTCTCGGCCGCCACGACACCCATCGCCTCGGCGACGTGGGCCAGCATCATCTTTCCGGTGACATCGCCGATGGCGTAGACGCCGGGCACATTGGTGCGGCCGAACTCATCGATCTCGATCGCGCCGCGGGCGTTCGTCGCCACCCCGGCGTTCTCCAGACCGTAGCCCTCCACCCGCGGAGCGAACCCGAACGCGGAAAGGAACTTGTCTGCGGCGAGCACCTGGGTGTCCACACCACCGGCGGGGGCAACAGACCCCTGGACACTAGATCCGGTATCGGTGACGCTC
>CAYNFY010000114.1:0-11728 GCA_964396585.1 uncultured Nocardioides sp. | reverse complement strand
AGCCCGATCACCCGGACCCCGGTCACCCCGTGCCCCACCAGCGCCCGCAATCTCCCGTCGAGCACCGCACCCAGAACCCGGGCCCACCGCCGCATCTGGCCGGCGCCCAACAGTCCGACCACCGCCAGACCGACCGCGCAGGCCAACGGGTTGCCGCCGAAGGTGGAGCCGTGCTGACCGGGTTGCAGGACCCCGATCACCTCGGCGTCGCCGACCACCGCCGAGACCGGCACGATCCCGCCACCCAATGCTTTGCCGAGCAGATACAGGTCGGGCACCACGCCGAAGTGCTGACAGGCCAGCGTGTGCCCGGTCCGCCCCAGCCCGGACTGGATCTCGTCGCAGACCATCAGCACCCGGTGCTCGGTGCACAGTTCTCGAACCCGGGTCAGGTAGTCGGCCGGAGGGATCACCACCCCGGCCTCACCCTGGATCGGCTCCAGCAGGACCGCCGCGGTACGGGGGGTGATCGCCGCCGCCAGTGCCTCGGCGTCACCGTAGGGCACGGTGATGAAGCCCGGGGTGAACGGGCCGAACCCGGTCCGGGCGTCCGGGTCATCGCTGAACGAGACGATGGTGGTGGTGCGGCCATGGAAGTTGCCGCTCATCACGATGATCTCGGCGGTGTCCGCGGGCACTCCCTTGACCTCGTAAGCCCACTTACGCGCCACCTTGATCGCGGTCTCGACGGCCTCGGCCCCAGTGTTCATCGGCACCATCAGGTCCTTGCCGACCAACGCACACAGCTCGGTCGCGAACCGCTCTAACAGGACGTGGTCGAAGGCCCGGCTGACCAGGGTCATCTCGGACAGCTGCCGCTGCGCCGCGGCCACCAGCATCGGATGGCCGTGACCGAAGTTCATCGCCGAGTAGGCACTCAACATGTCCAGGTAGCGACGTCCGTTCTCGTCACTCACCCAGGCATCGTCGGCACGGGCGATCCGGACCGGAAGCGGGTGATAGTTGTGCGCCAGGTGACTGCTCTGCCCGTGTTCGGTGCCGGTCATGATCTCCTCCAGGATGCTCATCGCGCTACGCCCTCCCCGGAATCGATGCCAGGGTGCAGCTCCAGGGTGCAGCACTTGACGCTGCCGCCGCCCTTGAGCAACTCGTCGAGCTTCACCGGGACCGGCTCGTATCCCCGCTCGGCCAGGGCCGCGGCCAACCCGGTGGCGGCGGCCGCCAGATAGACATGCCGTCCGTCCGAGACCGCGTTCAGCCCGAAGACGCAGGCATCGCTCTCGGTGGCCAACACCGCATCGGGGAACAGCTCGGCGAGCCGGGCCCGGCTCTCGGCGCTGAAGGCACCCGGCCAGTACGCCACGTTCTGCTCGTCCAACGCACACAGTGCGGTGTCGAGGTGGTAGAAGCGCGGGTCGACCAGTTCGAGAGTGGTCACCGGGATCCCGAAGAACTCCGCCACCTCGGCATGGGAGGCGGGGCTGCTCCGAAAGCCGGTGCCGGCCAACAGCATCCGGCCCACCCGCAGGAAGTCCCCCTCCCCTTCGTTGACCTCGACCGCCTGGCGGACCGGCGCGTAGCCGGCCGAAGTGAACCAGCGTAGGAAGGCGGGCGACTCGGGTTGCCGCTCTGGGTGCGCGAACGTGGCGACCAGCGCCCGGTTCCCGTAGACCAGGCCGGCATTCGCCGCGTACACCATGTCGGGCAGCCCCGGAAGGTCACCGACGAGCTGGACCCGGTGTCCGTGTGATTCATAGGTCGCCCGCAACCCGTCCCACTGGGCCAGGGCACGAGCCCGGTCCACCGGCCGATCCGGATGCATCCACGGATTGATCGCGTAGCTCACCTCGAAGTGCTCGGGTCGGCACATCAGCACGCTCAGGGACCGGGCCCGGCGCGCGGTCCGCGGAGCATCGCCCGACTCATCGGCGGGGCGAATGTCGACAACAGTCACGGATCCTCCTACGTCCAGGGGTGTTGTGACTGAATCAATCACCTGCGATGGTGTTTCAGGAGGGCGATTTATTGCAGATCTGTTCCCAGAATCTTCTCTTTGTTGTTCTCTTCTCATCGAAAGGACCATCATGGACGAACTGAACCGACAGATCCTGGGTCTGCTCCAGGCCGACGGCCGTGCCACGTTCCGCGAGATCGGGCACCAGGTCGGACTTACCGCCCCGGCGGTCAAACGGCGGGTCGACGCCATGCGCCGCCGCGGTGAGATCCTGCGCTTCACCGCCGTGGCCGCGCCCGAGGCGCTGGGCTGGGACACCGAGGCCTATGTGGAGGTGCACTATCGCGGCAACGTGAGCACCAACGAGCTCAGCCGGATCCTGGAGGCCATCCCACAGGTCACCGGAGTGTGGACCGTCTCCGGTGACGCCGATGCCCTGGTCCATGTTCAGGCAGCGAATATGGCGGAGATCGAGTCCACCGTGGAGCGGATCCGGGCGCACCCCAAGGTGGACCGGACCCGTAGCGCGATCGTGCTCTCCCGGGTCTTCGAACGAGTACGCGCCTGACCGTCTCCGTCCTTCCGGCTGCATGCCTTCTGCCGATTCTCTTGTCACGCTCCCGCGGACTGCCCCAGCGTCATCGGCACGGATAGCACGTGGAGCCGCTGGCCCGGTACTCCTCCAATGCGAGGGAGAAGCAGTGAGCACACAGCACGAAGCACCGTCGCCAGTGCACTCGCCCTCCCCGTCCCCAGGCATGAGCCTGCTCACCCTGACCGCGATGGTGGTCAGCAGCATGCTCGGAGCCGGGGTCTTCTCCGTGCCTGCCGGTTCGGTGTCGCGACCGGAATCCTCGGCTCCCTCATCGCCTGGACCATCGCCGGTATCGGCATGTTGATGCTGGCCTTCGTGTTCCAGAAGACGCCCCGATCGACGGGGCCTGCAATGGCCGCGTATGCAGCACTGTTTCCTGCGAGCGAGACGATACTCGCCGCGTCGACCGCGAAGGGCCTGAGGGCGGGGCACTCGGCCTCATCGGCAGCACCGTGGTCGGTATCGCCTCGACCGCACCGGCCGACAGCCTGGCCGCGAGCCGGGTACACAAGCGGTTCCAGACCCCCACCCAGTCGACGTTGTGAATGGGCGGAGTCTCGATCATCTTCTACGCCGCACTGACCCTGGTCAGCGCGAACATCCTGGCCGACACCATCTCGGCGGTCGGCCTGCAGATCGCGTTCTACTACGGCCTGACCGGCTTCGCCTGTGCCTGGTTCTACCGGCACACCATGTGGCAGCGCCCGCGCGATGTGCCGATGCAGGGGCTGCTTCCGGCGCTTGGCGGGATCCTGCTGTTCGCCGCGCTGGCGTGGGCCGCCAAGACCTATGCCGCCCCCAACTACGGGTACACCTCGATCGGCGGGATCGGCGGGGTCTTCCTGCTCGGGATCGGATCTCTGGTGCTGGGTCTGATCCTGATGTTCGTCTACGAACAAATCAGCCCGGAGTTCTTCCGCGGTGAGACGTTGCCGGTCCGGGATTCCCTCACCCTGGAGCCTCCGAGCCAGCCGAGCGAGGGAACCCACCCGGCAGCGAATTGACCCCGCCTTTCCGCTGATGAGGCACTTTCATGCCCCATCAGCGCCGACCGATGCGGCTGTTAAGTGCCTCATCAGCGGTCAACGGAGAGGGACGATCCGCTCGGCAGCGAGCTGACCGGGTACTCCCAGTGCGGTGCTCGCCCCTCTCGCCAAGCCCGCGCGCCCTCGGCCACGTCGGGGTGGGCCATCAGTAGGTGATGCGCCTCGGTCTCGGCACTGACGACCTGTGCGACCGGAGCATCGCTCCACAGGATCGACTTGGAGAGGGCGACCGCAGCCGGGCTGGCCCGCTCGGCGGTCTCTCTCGCGGTCGCCAACGCGGCCGATAGCACCTCGACAGCCGGAAGCACTCGGTTGGCGAGCCCGAGCCCGACCGCCTCGGTACCGGAGACCGATCGACCGGTCAACAACAGATCGGCGGCCACCCCGCGCCCAGCCAATCGGCTCAGCGTCCAGTGACTGGCGGCGTCGCCGACCATGCCGAAACGGACCTGCGGTACCGCGAGGGTGGCTTCCTGGGCGACGAAGCGCAGATCGCACTGAAGGGCGAGAGTGAGGCCGATCCCGATCGCGTGCCCGTTCACCGCGGCGATCACCAGCTTGCGCACCTGCCAGGCGGCGGGGCTGATCGGAGAGGCCGTGAAGGTCTCGTCGGGACGATCCAGCGCACCGGACCCGACCTGCAGATCCGCGCCGGCGCAGAAGGCACGCCCGGCGCCGGTGAGCACCACCACCCGGATCTCGTCGTCACCGTCGCAGGCCCGGTAGGCCTCACTGAGCTCGCGGCCGGTCTGCCGGGAGAACGCGTTGAGCCGGTCGGCGCCATCCAACTCGATCAGGCCGACGCCATCGGTGACCGTGAGCCGCACGCCGGTGCTCATCGGAGTGCCCCGACGCCGTGCACCGCGTCGACGACCGCAGCCACCAGTTCCTGCCGGTGCCGCTGACCTGGGAAGTACACACAGACCCGCTCGCTGATCCCAGCGAACTTGGCCCCGATCTGAGCCGCGCATTCGGCCGGCGTGCCACGCACCGCGATCTGGTCGAAGAGCTCTGCGTCGACCAGATCGTTCATCTCGGCGATTCGCCCCGCCTTCAGCAGTGCGTTGAGGTCCTCCTGGAGGTCCCCGAACCCTGCCACCTCCAGGACCGGACGGTAGGCGGGGGTGGAGGCGTAGAACGCGATCAGCGAGGTGGCGGTACGGACCGAATCGGCCAGTTCCTGCTCGCTCTCCCCGACCGCGGCGATCACCTGCCCGATCACCGCGACCTCATCCACCCGGCGTCCCGCCGACTCGGCACCCTCTCCCAGCGCCGGCATCGTCCGCTCCAGCAGGTGGGCGCGGGTGTTGAACGGCATCACCAGCAGTCCGTCCGCCACCGCTCCGGCGGCCTTGGTCATCAGCGGTCCCAACGCCCCCAGGTACACCGGCGGCGGACCCCACGGCAGCGGCTCGGGCCGGAACGTCTCGGGCATGAAGTCGTGCCGGGTGAACTCACCCCGGAAGTCCGGTGCACGGCGCTGGTCCCAGGCCGCCAGGATCTCGCGGGTCGCGGCCACCGTCTCTCGCATCCGGGCCGCCGGACGGCCCCAGGTGGAGCCATAACGACGCTCGATGTGCGTCTTGACCTGGGATCCCAGCCCCAGGATGAAGTTGCCCCCGGAGAGCTGGTGCAGGTCGTGCGCCGCATGGGCCAGATGCAGCGGACTGCGCGGCGGCGCGATCGCGACGTTCGTCATGATCGGCAGCCCGGTCTCGGCGGTGGCCAGCGCCAGTGGGAGGAAGACGTCGTGGGGACCCTCGAAGGTGAACACCCCGTCCACCCCGGTCTGCTGCAGCCAGCGCGCCCGCTCGGTGATCAGGTCCGGGGCGGTGTCGAGCTGCAGGTCGATGCGCATGGGTCGCAGCCTGCCAGCCCGATCACCGGATCGTCAGGCGGATCCCACGGAGCCGCCGTCTCTATTCCGTTCCCCGGCTCGCCACGATCCGCCCGGTGGCCTCACCGAAGCCGATCCGGGTGTCCCCCGGTCCCGGTGCAGTGGCCCGGATCGTGACCGTGTCTCCGTCCTCCAGAAAGGTCCGAGGGCTGCCGGCGACGGTGAGTGGCCGGGTGCCACCCCAGGACAGCTCGATGAAGGAGCCGACCTGATCGGGCTCGGGCCCCGAGACTGTCCCCGAGGCGAACAGGTCACCGGGTCGGGTGGGCGCGCCGTTGCTGGTCAGGTGAGCCAGCATCTGGGCCGGTGACCAGTAGGTGGTCGCATAGGGAGGTCGGCTGACCACCTGTCCGTTCCACTCCACCTCCAGGTCGATCGCCAATCCCCAGGGTTGCTTCAGATCCAGATGCGGCAAAACGGCGGGGTGCTGCACCGGAGTCGGCACCTTGGCCGCCGCAAGGGCCGCCATCGGAACCAGCCACGGCGAGAGGGTGCTGGCGAACGACTTGCCCAGATTCGGGCCGAGCGGCACGTACTCCCAGGCCTGGATGTCGCGGGCCGACCAGTCGTTGAACAGCAGCACCCCGAAGAGATGCTGCTCGGCCTCTGCTACCGGGATCGGGGTCCCGGCCGGGTTGCCGACCCCGACCACGAAGCCCACCTCCGCCTCGATGTCTAGACGGCTCGAGGGCCCGAAGACCGGGTCCGGATCTGAAGGGCCCTTGCGTTGTCCGTGCGGCCGCACCACGTCGGTCCCCGAGACCACGATCGAGGCGGAGCGGCCGTGATAGCCGACCGGCAGGTGACGCCAGTTGGGCAGCAGCGGGTCCGGGTTGTCGGGACGGAACAGTCGGCCCAGATTGCTGGCGTGCTGCTCGGAGGCATAGAAGTCGACGTAGTCGGTGACCTCGAACGGCAGCCGCATCGTCACCTGCTCCACCCGATGCACGGCATCGCTCGGCACCGGAGCCCCGAGCGCCGTGCGGACCCGGTTCCGGACCTCGGCCCAGCGGCGTGGCCCCTGAGCCAAGAACGGGTTCAGCACCGTCGCATCGAAGACCGCGTCGGCACCGTCGGTGCCCAGCACCCCGGCCAGATCCACCGCCCGGTCCCCGTACCGGACTCCGATCCGGTCCCGGCCACCTGACACCGAGTACACCCCGTAGGGCAGGTTCTCCAGACCGAACGGCGAGTCCGGCGCCACCTCAAGCCGCTGTTGCGAGGTCATCCCCCGGCTCCCGAATCCGGCGACCACAGCCCGAGCCGAACCAGATCCGCCAGCGGGTCCGCGATGCTGCACGTACCGAATGAGTCGAAGGAGTCACGGACCTCGACGTCCAACTCCCGGACGGCCGGCACCACCTCGGCATGCTGCGCCTCCAGCCAGCCTCGTACGGTGTCGACCGGTGCCCCGGCCCGCGCGGCTCCGACGGCCAGGAGCAGGTTGAGAAACCCGTGCTGGGTGACTCCCAGCTGCCTCTCCGGTGTTGGCAGCGCGTGATGCAGACCGGCGGTGGCCTTGAAGCCGAGACCGGATTCGACAACAGCCACGACTGCCGTGGCCAACTCGGTGCTGCTCGGAAAGTCGCTCGCCTGCATGCCACCGGTCCGCAACTTCGCCCGGAGGCCGGTCCCGGCCATCGCGGCGAGCAGGGCAGCGCGCCTGCCGTCGCGGGGCAGTTCGAGGTAGATCGTGGCCCGTTCGATGAACGATTCCAGCTCACCCACCACCCGCTCCGGTTCGTCCTGGGCGTCCAGTCGAACCTCCAGGGCGACCAGGCGCACCTTCGGTACCTCGTCCAATCGGGCCAGTGCGGTGGCGATCTCACCGCGATCCGTGGTCACGTGGATAGCCAGTGGATCCCCGGTCTCCAGCAACCCGGCCAACTCACCGAGGCCGGCTCCCGCCACCACGAAGGGACCGACCAGCTCGGCGTGGGACGAGGTCAGATGCTGGCGATGCTGAGTCACCGCCTGGGGCAACGGCAGGTTGCCCGGCGGAAAGACGGCCGCGTCATCGAAGAACCCGTACAGCAGCCCCGGAGTCAGGCCGAGCGCCATGCCCGGCGTCATTCTGAGTTCTCCCCACGCGACCAGGACTGCGCGTACTCACCATCGTCGGCGGCCAGCCCGGCCTCGCCGAGCTCCAACGGCCGGAAGGTGTCCACCATCACCGCGAGTTCGTCGAAGAAGTGCACCCCGATCGACCGCTCGTAGGCTCCCGGTTGAGGGCCGTGGGAGTGCCCGCCAGGGTGTAGCGAGATCGACCCCTGTGCGATCCCGGAGCCCTTGCGCGCCTCGTAGTCGCCGCCGCAGTAGAACATCACCTCGTCACTGTCGACATTGGAGTGGTAATAGGGCACCGGGACCGACAGCGGGTGGTAATCGACCTTGCGCGGCACGAAGTTGCAGATCACGAAGTTGGCGCCCTCGAAGACCTGATGCACCGGCGGAGGCTGGTGCACCTTGCCGGTGATCGGCATGAAGTCGGCGACGTTGAAGGCGAACGGGTAGAGGCAGCCGTCCCAGCCGACCACGTCGAAGGGGTGCCGCGTCACGGTGTGCACCGTGCCACCGATCCCGCCCGGCAGGCCCGACACCCGGTGTTTGAGATAGACCTCGACCCCGACCTCCTCCACCACTCGGGGCACTGTGGGACCCCGCAGGTCACGTTCGCAGTACGGGGCGTGCTCCAGGAGTTGCCCGAACCGGGACAGGTAGCGCTTGGGTGGGGTGATGTGGCTGTTGGCCTCGATCGTGTACATCCGCACCTGGGATCGCGGCACGATCCGGTGGGTGGTCGCCCGAGGGACCACCACGTAGTCACCCTCGGTCACCTCGAGGTCACCGAAGACCGTCTCGACCACCGCGGCGCCGGCCTCGACATAGAGGCACTCGTCGCCGATCGCGTTGCGGTACAGCGGGCTCGGTGCCTCGGCGAGGACGTACCCGAGCCGGATGTCGGCGTTGCCGAGCAGCAGTCGACGGCCGGTGACCGCGTCGACGTCGCTGGTGTCGTCGTCGAACAGAGTATGGGTGCGCAGATGTCTCGGGATCAGCGGATGGTTCGGCACCAGGCTCTGGTCGGGCAGCTCCCAGATCCGCTGGTCGTCGATGGCCGAGGGCAGGTGCCGGTGGTAGAGCAGGGAGGAGTCCGAGGTGAACCCCTCCTCCCCCATCAGCTCCTCGTAGCAGAGCCGATCGTCCACCCGGTGCTGGGTATGCCGGGTGGGCGGCACCTGGCCGAGACTCCGGTAGTACGGCATCGCCGCGACCTCACAGGTTCCCGCGGAGCTGCTGCTGGCGCTCGATGGCCTCGAAGAGAGCCTTGAAGTTGCCCTTGCCGAACCCCAGTGAGCCATGCCGCTCGATCAGCTCGAAGAAGACCGTGGGCCGGTCGCCGATCGGCTTGGTGAAGATCTGCAGCAGGTAGCCGTCCTCGTCCCGATCGACCAGGATGCCGCGGCGCTGCAGCTCGTCGATCGGTACCCGTACCTCACCGATCCGGGCGCGCAGTGCAGGGTCGGAGTAGTAGGAGTCCGGAGTGCTCAGGAACTCGATCCCCTCGGCGACCAGGGCATCCACCGAGGCCAGGATGTCTCCGGTGGCCAGGGCCAGGTGCTGGGCACCGGGCCCACCGTAGAACTCCAGGTACTCGTCGATCTGGGACTTGTGCTTGCTCACGGCCGGTTCGTTGAGCGGGAACTTCACCCGGTGGTTGCCGTTGGCGACCACCTTGGACATCAGTGCCGAGTAGTCGGTGGCGATGTCATCACCGATGAACTCGGCCATATTGGTGAAGCCCATCACCCGGCGGTAGAAGTCGACCCACTCGTCCATCCGGCCCAGCTCGACGTTGCCGACCACGTGGTCCAGGGCCTGGAAGATCCGCCGTGGGGCGCCGTCGCGCGGCCGGTAGGTGGAGCTGCGGGGCACGTAGCCGGGCAGGTAGACGCCGCGGTACCGGCTGCGGTCGATCAGGGTGTGCCGGGTGTCGCCGTAGGTGGCGATGGCCGCGACCCGGACCGTGCCGTGCTCGTCGCTGACCTCGTACGGCTCCTCCAGGACCCGCGCGCCCGCACTGCGAGCCTGTGCGATGCACCGGTCCACATCGGGTACCTCCAGCGCGATGTCGCACAGCCCGTCCCCGTGGGCGGCGTGGTGCCGGGCGATCGAGCTGTCGGCCCGGACCGCCCCTTTGACCACGAACATCACGCTGCCGCTGCGCAGCACGTAGCCGACGTGGTCTCGGATCCCCGTCTCGGGGCCGCAGTACCCGATGAGCTCCATGCCGAAGGCGGAGACGAACCAGTGCATGGTCTGGGTGGCATTGCCCACCGCCCACACCATCGCGTCCCAGCCGGTCACCGGGAACGGATCGGATGCGTCGTCGTGCTCCACCAGACCGACCAGTCGTTGCAGGGTGTCGGGGTCCAGTTCGGCCAATCGCTCAGCGTTGGTCAGGGTGTCGTGCAGGGTCATCCGCCCTCCCGGGGATCGAGGTCTATTCGACAGTGACCCTCCTGGGAGTTCTGCGCAAGCAACAAGAATTTGATCGTGCAGATAGTCAGTGTTCTGAGTATTTCGGGTGCAGAATGCTTCATATGAGCACCGTCGACCCGTTGGACGCCCAGATCATCCTGGCTCTCGACGATGACCCCTGGGCCGCCGTCCTGACGATCGCCCAACGACTGGGGGTCTCCCGCAATACCGTGCACGCCCGGTTGCGCCGGATGGAGCAGGCAGAGCTGTTCGGCGGGTTCAGTCAACGCGTGTCGTTGCCGGTGCTCGGGCAACCGCTGCTGGCGTTCGTCCAGTTGGCCATCTCGCAGAGCCACGGCCCGAGCACCACCGACCGTCTGGCCGACATCCCCGAGGTGGTCGAGATTCACGCCACCACCGGCGACGCCGACCTGATGGTGCTGGTGGCGGCCAAGGACGCCGCCGACCTGTACCGGATCGACCAGGAGATCCTGGCCGTCCAGGGGGTCACCCGGTCCAGCACCTCGGTGTCGCTGGCCCAGCACATGCCCCGGCGCACCCGAGCCCTGATCGAGCGTCGCGCCTCCCGCTGATGAGGCACTTTCCTGCCTCATCAGCGCGCGGCGAGGAGGCAGGAAAGTGCCTCATCAGCGGAACAGGGGGTCAGACGAGCACGTCCGCCGCGTCGATCGCCCCGATCTCGACGGCCTCGCCGACCGGGCCGTTGGTGAGGGCGCCGGCATGGGTGTTGAGTCCTCGTGCCAACGCGCGGTCGTCGCGACATGCCTGCTGCCACCCCTTGTCGGCCAGCACCACGCAGTAGGGCAGCGTCGCATTCGTCAGCGCATAGGTGGAGGTGTTCGGCACCGCCCCCGGCATGTTCGCCACGCAGTAGAACGTGGACCCGTGCACCCGGTAGGTCGGATCGGCATGCGTGGTGGGGTGGGTGTCGGCGAAGCAGCCACCCTGGTCCACGGCGATGTCGACCAGCACCGATCCGGGCTTCATCGCCAAGACCAGCTCGTTGGAGACCAGCTTCGGGGCGGCCGCACCGGGGATCAGCACGGCACCGATCACCATGTCGGCCTCGGTGACCTGCTCTTCGATGGCCAGCTTCGAGGAGGCCAGACCGTGCACCCGGTTGTGGTGGCGCCAGAACGACATGCGCAGTTTGTCCAGGTCGGTGTCCAACAGGGTGACGTCGGCGCCCATCCCGAGCGCGATATTGGCCGCGTTCTGACCCGAGACGCCGGCCCCCAGGATCACCACCTTGGCGTTGGCGACCCCGCCCACCCGCCCATCAGCACTCCCGCACCGCCTCGGGCGCGCAGCAACTGGTAGGCACCGACCTGAGGCGCCAGACAGCCAGCCACCTCCGACATCGGGTACAGCAGGGGCAGCACACCTGAGGGCAACTGCACCGTCTCGTAGGCGATCGCCGTGACCCGGCGGGCCAGCAGCTCGGTGGTCAACGGCTTGTCGGCGGCGAGGTGCAGGAAGGTGAAGAGGACCAGTCCCTCACGCAGCCGGTGGTACTCGGAGGCCACCGGCTCCTTGACCTTGAGCACCAGGTCCGCGACCGCCCAGGTCTCGTCCGCGTCGGGCAGCACCCGCGCCCCCGCCGCGCGGTACTGCTCGTCACTGATCGAGGAGCCGGCCCCGGCCCCCGCCTGGACGAACACCTCATGACCTCGTGTCACGAGTTCGTGGACGCCGACCGGGGTGATCGCCACCCGGAACTCGTTGTTCTTGACCTCCTGCGGAACCGAGACCCTCATGCCTGTGCCTTCCCG
>CAYNFY010000113.1:0-11756 GCA_964396585.1 uncultured Nocardioides sp. | reverse complement strand
CGGATCTCGAGCGGGGATCCGGTAGCAATCACCGACCCAAAGTCGAGGACGTTGATCTGGTCGCAGACCCCCATCACGAGGTCCATGTCGTGCTCGACCATCAGGATCGCCTTTCCCTCTCCGGCGAGTTCGAGCAGCAGCTCACCGAACGCGCCCGTCTCGGACTCGTCCAGCCCGGAGGAGGGTTCGTCGAGCAGGAGGAGTGCCGGGTCGCTGGCCAGGCACCGCGCCAACTCCAGCAACCGGGCGGTCCCGGTAGGGATCGAGTCGGCACGCTCGTTGGCCAGGTCGGCGATACCGACGCGTTCCAGTAGCCCGTCGATCCACACGTCGCCGCCCCCGCCGGTGAAGGCCTTTATCCCGCGGTGGATGTCGAGCGCGACTCGCACATTCTCGCGCACACTCAGCGAACCGAATGCCTCCAGCCGCTGGAAGGTGCGAGCCATCCCTCGCCGGGAGCGACGGTGCACCGGCATCCGGGTGATGGTGCGTCCGTTGAACCGGACCGACCCCCGGGTCGGCCTCTGCAGGCCGGTGATCACGTTGAAGCAGGTCGTCTTGCCGGCGCCATTGGGTCCGATCAGACCGGTGATGGCGCCTGCCTCGGCGGTGAAGGTGGCCTCGTTCACCGCGGTCACCCCGCCGAACTGGACCACCACATGGTCAACCTCAAGTATGGCCACCGGGGCCCACCTCCCGATCGGTATCGTCGTTATGACCGCCGCGCATGTCGACGGAATGGGCCCAGGCAGGGAGCTTGGGCGCGGGCAGCACCAGGTCGATCCCCTCGGCCACTGGGCGCTGGGTCAGATCCGGCAGTCTGGAGACGATCCGGGGCTCCAGCCAGCGTCCGGCCCGGAACATCAGGTTGGCCAGCCCGTTGGGGTCGCGACCCAGGGCCACGGCGCCGAAGCCGAGGACCGCGAAGAGCAGGCCGGCGATGCCGGGGTGGTCACTCTGCAGCACCGGCAGCAGCATCAACCCGATCCCGCCGAACATCGCGCCGGTGATCGAGGTGACCCCCATGACCACGGCCAGCAGCAGGAGCGGCAGGCTGGCCAGCAGCTGGAAGTCGGTGGCGCCGATCGTGCCGCGCAACCCGGCGAAGAGTGCGCCGGCGATCCCGGCGATCGCCGCCGAGAGTCCGAACAGGCCGACCCGGAACCAGCGCATGTCCAGACCGAGCGTGGTGCAGGCCGCCGGGCTGTCCCGCATCGCCACCAGTAACCGCCCGAAGATGCCGCGGCGCAGGGCCAGCAGAGCCACGGCCAGCACCACGAAGAAGCACACCATCACCACCACATAGGTGGCCGTGGAGTCGATCTGCCACCCCAGGAGCGAGAGCCGTTCGGCGGTCAGACTGCCGTTGAACCCGAACGCGAAGGAGGCCTGGAAGACCAGCTTGTCCATCAGCAGCCCGAAGGCCATCGTGGCCAGCGCCAGATACAGCCCGGTCAGTCGGAGTACCGGCAGCGCCACCAGGATCCCGACCAGTCCCGCCACCAGCGCCGAGACGAAGAGCCCGTACAGAGTGGGCTGGTCGAGTTTGGCATAGGTGAGCGCGCCGACTCCGGCGAAGGTGAACTGGGCCAGCGAGAGATAGCCGCCGTAGCCGGTGAGCAGCACCAGCGAGAGCATCACGATGGCATAGGTAGCCGCGGTACCGGCCAATAACAGATTGGACTCCCCGGTCGCCACGGCGAACAACGCGACCGCGAGCACCAGGAGGACACCCCACACGGACGACTTGGTCAGACTCGGCACAGCTGCGTAGACCACGCCCTTGACCTGACCGATCCGCAGTTGTACCGGTTTGGCGGCCAGGATCACGATGAAGAGGAAGAGCGCCGGTACACAGCCGCGGATGCCCGCCAGGTTGCCCTCGCTGGGCAGATAGGCCACCGCCCAGGACTGCAGGATGCCGAGACCGATCGCGCCGGCGAAGGTGAGCGGCAGGCTCTTGAGCCGACCCAGCATCGCGGCGGCGTAGGCGTTGATCACCAGCAGGGTGAGCGGGTAGTAGTCCATGCCCACCTCCGGGGTGAGCAGAATGCCGGCCAGCCCGGCCAGCGAGATCCCGATCGCCCAGGAGAGCGCGGCCGCGGTCCCCGGCTTGCCGCCGAAGAGGGTCAGCAGTTCGGGGTTGTCCACACTGGCCCGCATCGCGATACCGATCCGGGTCCGGTTGAGCAGAAGATAGAGCCCGGCCGCGACCACGATCGAACACCCGATGGTGAGCGCCTGGTGCCCGGTCACGTAGGTGCCGAAGATCTCCCATCCGCTCTCGGGGAAGAACGGCGGCAGCGAGCGCACATCCGGGGGCCAGATCTGTTGGGCCAGCCCGATCAGCCCGACGAACAGGCCGACGGTGACCACCAGCGAGACGCTGACCGGGGCATCCCCCAGTCCCCTGGTGACCACCCGCTGCACGAACCAGCCGATCAGCGGGGCGACCACCAACAGGACCAGACCGAGCGAGAGCCAGACCGGGAGCTGCTGACGCTGGCTGAAGTCCCAGTAGGTGAAGGCGAGCACCATGCCGAAGGCACCGTGCGCGATATTGAAGACCCGAGTGGTCGTGTAGGTCAGCACCAGCCCGCTCGCCGCGATGGCGTAGGCGGCGCCGGTGAAGATCCCCAGGATGGTGAAGGAGAGCAGCGCACTCATCGATGGCTCCCGGTCAGTTCGCCGAGGTCAGTGGACCGCACAGGTAGCTGCCCGAGGAGATCTGGCTCCAGTTGCCGCCACTGAGCTTGATGATTCGCGTGCAGCCCGAGGTGCTCTTGCCGCCGACCTGCATCGGAGCGTGGGCACCGTTGTCGTTCCAGTCCTTGACCCGGGACAGCGAGGACACCAGGTTGGCCCGGTTCAGCTTGCCGCCGAGCTTGAGCGACTCCTCCACGAACAGCCGGGTCGCCGACCAGGCGTAGAGGCCGTAGAAGGTCGGGACCGCGCCCGGCTTCACCTGCTGTAGCCACGCCAGGTAGAGCTTCATCTCGGGGTTGGCGGAGGAGAACATCTCGTTGTTCATGAACACGAACGTGCCGTCCCCATCGCCGCCGACCGACTTCACATAGCGCGGGTCGTAGGCGGTTGCGTCGAGCAGGAAGACATCCGGGCTCATGCCCTGCTGACGCATGGTCTGCTTCAGCTTCACCGCGTTCTGATACGGACCCATGTACTGGACGAATTTGATGCCCTTGTTCTTCATGTCCTGCACATAGGGCGCATAGTTGAACTCCGAGACGTCGATTCCCTTCACGTAGTCCATGCCCATACCGTTCTTGGCGTAA
This sequence comes from uncultured Nocardioides sp., assembly GCA_964396585.1. GTDB lineage: Bacteria > Actinomycetota > Actinomycetes > Propionibacteriales > Nocardioidaceae > Nocardioides. Next base: position 8,463 of record CAYNFY010000113.1, on the reverse strand, counting down.
ACAGACGCAGCACCCTGAGCGTTGACCGGCGCGGCTCCGGCGTTGATGTACAGCATCGCGGCGTGCTCGGCGGCGGACGGGAAGGACTTGGTGAAGAACTTCGGGATCGAACTGGCCACCTGGCTGGGATTGATCGCCTGGGCCGCGAAGCAGGTCTTGCAGGCGTTGCGCTGCGGGTTCACGATCGTGGACCGGATGTCGGGCATTCCACAGCCCGCCGTGGTGGCGGCGCCGCCGGAGTCGAAGGCCGACATCGACCCCACGGTGGCGAATGAGCTGGCGCAGGCCTTGGTGGCCGCCTGCTGATCGGCACCCGCATCGGCCCGTGAGTCGAGCAGTTCGACCTTCAGCTTGCGACCACAGATCGAACTGGCGGAGTTGAAATAGGAGGCGTAGGCGCGGGTCGCCTCTTGGGCCGATTCGAAGATGCCGGGGACCGGACCGGAGATATCGCTGATATTGGAGACGGTGATCTCCTTGTCCGTGATCCCCGTCGAGTTCTGGAAGCCCGCGCAGGAGGCGGCCTTGGTGCCGCCGTCCGCGGCGTTGCCCCCAGAGCCTGCGGGTGCGGTACCACCTGCGCCACCAGGACCACCGGAACCGCCCGCAGGTCCGGCAACGCCGTCGGCCGGCGTCGAGCCGTCGCCGGTGGCGCCGCCCGATCCGGTCGAGCCACCGACTCCCGTGTCGTTCCCGGCCGCGCCGGTGCCCGTGTGCTGGTCGTTGATGCTCTGGGTGTCGTCACCGAGCCCCTGGCCATCCGTACCGGGGAGGGTCTCTCCGCCCAGCGAGCCCTGAGCCGCACCACCCTGGCCACCTCCGACCGCCCCCACGACCTGGTTGGGGTCGAGATTGGAACCGCACGCGGCCAGCGCCAGGGCGCCGATGCTCACCCCGACGATGGGTAGCCATCGGCGACGACGAAAGAAGTCTTCGGTGCTCATGGTCCCTCCCAGGTCCAGCGGCCCCCACGCCCCTCGGCGACACGGTGGCGATGCTTGCTCGTACAGGACCCAACGAGGAGATGACGAGGAGGTGACGCCCATCACCCAGAAATCTGAATCTACGTCAGACTTGCTGCCTGACCCAGCGCGGTACCAGGCAGCCGAGGTTGCGGGCCCGCAGGGCACCACCCCAGACCCCGGTCCCATAGGCCAGGTCGCTCAACCGTCGTGCCAGCACCTGACTGGGCGCCGGCGGGGCGTCCTCGGCATGCCATTGCACGGCGGCATCGACCACGATGGCGCTCACCACCGTGCGACGCAGAGTGCGGCTGAACGGGAACAGGGCGGCGGTGAGCGGCCACCAGTCGCGCAGCAGCAGGGCGGACTCCTGGCGCGCCGCCCAGCCCACCCCTTGAGCCGCCAATCTTGCGGCCACCGGCCACGTCGCCGCCTCCTCCGGCAGGGCGCCACGCACTCGACGCGCCACCAGGACCGTCGCGGCTCCCGCCACCGGCAGCGACCACCAGCGACGTTGCAACAAGGCGAGCCCAGCCACCGCGGTCGCGGGCGCCAGCACCGCCGGGGCGGTCCGATCACCGTGCCGCCGATACAGCTCGGCAGCACCGGAGCCGTAGACCACCTTGCGACCCAACCAGCCGCGCATCGTGCCCCGCACCTCATGCCGGGCCGGTACTTCGGCGTCGTAGCGGACCTCGCGATCCGCCTCGGTCAGCCGCCAGACCAGATCCACGTCCTCGGCCACCCGCATCGCTACCTCGAACCCGCCTGCCGTCGACGAGTTCAGATCGCTGACCCGACCGACCAGGCAGGCCGAGGGTAGCCAGCCGATCGTGCTGCCCGGGGCCACCCGACCACTGCGGCGGCCCACATCGAGCGAAGAGGAGGTGATGTCGTGCCGTTCCCACCAACGGACCCGGGTCGAGCGCGATTCACCGCTGATCCGGGGGCCCACCAGGGCCATCCGCGGATCCGCGAAGTGCCGGGCCAGCGACAGCAGATCAACGGCACTGACGATCACGTCGCAGTCCACGAAGGCGACCAGCGGGGTGTCGACCTCGGCCAATCCCGCGTTCCGGGCCCCGGCCGGGCCCAGGTTCTCGGGCAGTACCAGCACCTCGGCCCCGTGCCGGGCGGCCACGGTCGCCACCGGATCGGGCTCCGATGACGCATCGTCCACCACCAGTACCCGGAGCTCGGACACCGTCGTCAGCGCCGACAAGCAGCGGTCCAGTTGCTCAGCCCGGTCCCGGGTCGGAATCACCACGGTGAGTTGGTCGGGCGCAACGGGCCCGGCCTCCAGTACCGGATCGGCCAGGTTTCCGGCGAGCAGCCGCCGGGCCAGCGTCGCCGTGGGCATTCCTGAGACGGTCAGGTCCCGCCCCTCCGGGCCGGTGAACAACGTCAGCGCCTGCTGGCTGAGTCGGACCACGCGCAGCGGTGACCCGCCGATCAGCACCCTGCCCTCTCCGGCCCGTAACAGGTCGGGGCGCAGCCGGATCCGCCAGCCGTCCGGCAGTCGCTCCCCACTCATCGTTCTCCTCCCCCGCTGATGAGGCACTTAAGTGCCCTCTCAGCGGTCGGCGAGGAGGCATATAAGTGCCGTCTCAGCGGAGGAGTCACGGGGTCGAGCCGGTCACCGATCCGACCACGTCGGCGACCATCGAGGCGAGCAGCACGGCCCCTTCGGAGGCGGTGGCCCCGGCCGGGTCGCCGAGCACACCGTTGGGCGAGACCGCGGCCACTCCCCCGGCCATCATCCGGGGCAGCAGCTCGGCCAGTGAGCCGGTGTTGCCCGCCTCGGCCAGCTCCATCCACACCAGCTCGGGGCGCAGATGCAGCATCAGGGAGGTCTCGGTGCGACCAGCGTGCAGGTCCACCTCCTCGGTGGCACAGGCCACCCAGTCGACCCGATGCCCCTCGGTCACCAGTTGCTCCACCGCCGGGCGCAGCGCCATCAGGTTGCCGCCGTGGGCATTGACGAACACCACCCGGTCGGCCCAGGTACGCATCGAGCGGGTCAGTTCCACGATCACCTGCTGCAAGACCGGGGTCCCGATCGAGCTGGTCCCGGCGAAGTGCTGGTGCTCGCCGCTGGAGCCGTAGTGAATCGGTGGCGCTACCCGGACCGGAACCCCGGTGCCGACCAACTCGGCAGCCGCACCGGCCGCCACCGCCTGCGCGATCACCGTGTCGGTGTCCAGCGGCAGATGAGGCCCGTGCTGTTCCACCGAACCCACCGGCACCAGCACGGTCACGTTCTGCTGCCGGTGGACCTCGGGCGAGGTGGCCGTATCGAGCCGGGTCGCTGCAGGCATCCGACTACTTCGCAACCTGGGAGTTCTCGGACGCCCCGAGCGCCAACTGGAATCCCTCGGGCAGCAGCAGGTGCTCGGGACGCAGGTCGGCAGTGGATTCCAGTGCCAACCCACGCAGCGCCGAGTCGATCCCGCCGTGCATGATGTCCAGCACGTTCTCGACCCCGGCCTGGCCGTTGGCGGCGAGGCCCCACAGGTAGGCCCGGCCGATCATCACGGCCTTGGCACCCAGTGCCAGCGCCTTGACCACGTCGGAACCCCGGCGCACGCCGCCGTCCATCACCACGTCGATCTGATCGCCGACCCGGGCCGCGATCGGGCCCAGCAGTCGGACCGCGGCCGGAGTCCCGTCCAGGTTGTTGCCACCGTGGTTGCTGACCGAAATCCCGGCCACTCCGGCATCGACGGCACGCAACGCGTCGTCGACCCGGCCCACGCCCTTGAGGATGAACGGGGTGCCGCTGATCTGGTGCCAGGTGTCGCGCATCCAGGCCACGTCCGACCAACTGGGCGCCGGAGTGGTCATCCACTCGTAGTAGGCACCGAAGAAGGTGGGCGCCTCACCTCCGGGCGGAGCCAGATTGGGTGCGGTCAGGTCGGGAAGCTTGCCGGTGTCCAGGAACTGCCGACCGAACAGCATCAGCCAGCGCGGCTTGGTCGCCACCTTGGGAGCCAGCCGGATCATCGCGGGCAGGTCGACCTTCTCCGGGATCTCCGGGCTGCCCCAGTCCCGACCCATCGAGAAGGACCAGTCCAGGGTGGCGATCAGGCCCTTGGACCCGGCATCGGCGGCACGCTGCATCCGCTGGATCATGGTGTCTCGGTCGCCGGTCCAGTACATCTGGAAGAACGTGGTGGCACCGGTCTCGGTGACCTCCTCGATCGACTTCGAGGCGAAGTTCGACAGGCCCATGATGGTGCCGCGGGCGGCTGCTGCACGAGCCACCGCCACCTCACCGTCGGGGTGCACCGCCTGCACCCCGGTCGGGCTGATCAGGACCGGGAGGCTGACCTCCTGGCCGAAGACCGTGGTCGCCATGCTGCGCTCGGGCGTCGCACCGACGATATGCGGGGAAAGCCCGATCTCGGCGAACGCGGACTGGTTGTCACCGATACTCTGACCACGCTCGGATCCGGCCACCAACGCGCCGTAGACCGGCTCGGGCAGTCGTTTCCTAGCCCGGGTCTGAGCGACCGCGACCGACTCGAACCAGGGGTTCTGCTTCCAGGGATTGGAGATCTTCATCAACAGGTGCTCTTCCGTGTCTCGGTCAGGCGTGTGTCGGTCAGGAACATCCGCAGCCGGAGCCGCAGGACGAGCCGGAGAAGGCGGGGTCGAAGTCGGCCAACGGGCTCTCGGCACAGGCCGAGACGGGCGGCCGGGTACGCAGTTGCAGCATCACCGGCTGGTTGCGGGTCGGGGCCTTCTTTGAGTGGTCCTGGCTGGCATCGGGGATGATCCGATCAGCGGCCAACGCGTCCTCACCGTAGCCCTGCACGCACTCGGGGTCCGGGCCGTCCAGCGGCAGGCCGGTGAAGAACTTCGCCGCCATGCAGCCGCCCCGGCAGGCATCGAAGAACTCACACGAGGTGCAGGCTCCGCCGGTCTGGGGGGAGCGCAGGTCGTTGAAGAGCTCGGAGTTCTGCCAGACCGAGCTGAACCCGCCGTCGGTCAGGATGTTGCCGGCCAGGAAGTTGTCGTGGATCGCGAACGGGCACGCGTACACATCGCCGATCGGGTCGATCAGGCAGACCACTCGCCCGGCCCCGCACAGGTTCAGCCCGGGCAGGGACTCACCGAACGCGGCCAGGTGGAAGAACGAGTCGCCGGTCAGTACGTCCTCGCCGTGCGCCATCAGCCAGTCGTACAGCTCACGCTGCTGGTGCGGCAGCGGGTGAAGTTCGTCCCAGACGTCGGCGCCGCGGCCCGAGGGGCGCAGTCGGGTCAGCCGGAGGGTGGCGCCATAGGTATCGGCCAGGGCCTTGAACTCGTCCAACTGGCCGATGTTCTGTCGGGTACAGACCACGCTGATCTTGGCATCGGAGAAGCCGGCCGCCTGCAGGTTCGCCAGGGCGGTGATCGCGGTGTCGAAGGAGCCGGGGCCGCGCACGTAGTCGTTGACCTCGGCGGTCGCGCCGTCGAGGGAGATCTGTACGTCCACGTAGTCGCTGGCCGCCAGTTGCCGGGCCCGCTCGGCGTTGATCCGGGAGCCGTTGGTGGAGAACTTGACCCCCACCTGGTGCTCGACCGCGTAGTCGACCAGTTCCCAGAAGTCGGGTCGGATGGTCGGCTCGCCGCCACCGATGTTGACGTAGAAGACCTGCATCCGCTGCAGTTCGTCGATGATCGCCTTGCACTGCTCGGTACTGAGTTCGCGCGGGTCACGGCGACCGCTGCTGGACAGGCAGTGCGCGCATTCCAGGTTGCAGGCGTAGGTGAGTTCCCAGGTCAGGCAGATGGGTGCGTCGAGTCCGAACTCGAACTGCTGCACCAGGGGGCCGGTGGTGGGCCGCTCCAGGCTGGTGGTCATGCGTCCTCCTGGGGAGTTGAGTCGGTTCGGGGCCGGATCATGTCGACGTCGGCCAGGCCACGCAGGGCCGCCGCATAGGCGGGGTGCTGGGAGGCCGGGACCCCGGCCTCGACGAGCGCGGTACGGACGTCGGGGTTGTCGCCCAGACGCTGCACCACCTCAAGGAGTTCGGGTCGCTTCAGGAACGTGAGCTTCCGGTTCCCGAAGTGGTAGGCCAAGGCCCCGAAGGGCTCCGGCCGCAGTGCCACCGAAGGCGACAACGCCCACGGCTCTCCCAGCAGGGTGTCCATCAGTACACGCCGCACATGCCGTCGATGGAGACCTCTTCGATGAGGTCTTCGGTGCTGAGCGTGTCGTCGTTGGTGATCTCCGGGTTCATCTCTGCTCCTGTTCTGTGATGTGGCGCCAACCACACTAATGGCACTCGGCGCAATTAATCAATGTCGACCCGCACCTTTCAATGAGACGGCCCAAACCCCGCAGGTCACACAGGGTCACCAGGGGGTAGGTTTCGTCCTCGTGAGCCAACCGGTCAGACCCAGCAGCGCCCGAGGGCGTCCGGTGGCGACCACTCACGCCGCGATCGAACGGGCCGCGTTCGACCTGTTCGCCGAGCACGGCTTCGAGAAGACCACCCTGACCGCGATCGCCGCACGGGTCGGCGTGGGACGACGCACCCTGTTCCGCTACTACGAGTCCAAGAACGACATCCCATGGGGACAGTTCGACCACACCCTGACGCATTTTCGAGACCTGCTGGATGCCCAACCCGCCGACCTGCCCGTACACGACGCGGTGCATCGGGCCGTGGTGGAGTTCAACCGGTTCCCCGCCGACTCCCAGCCTCCGCACTCCGAGCGGATGCGACTGATCCTGACCACCCCCGAGCTCCAGGCACACTCGGCACTGCGCTACACCGAGTGGCGCCAGGTGATCGTCGATTTCGTCGCGACCAGACTGGGGACCTCCAGCGGCGATCTGGTTCCCCAGATCGCCGGACACGTCGCCCTGGCGCTCGCGTTGACCGCCTACGAGGCCTGGCTGGAGCACCCCGCAACCCCGATCACCGACCTGGTCGACTCCGCGATGCAGGCCCTGGACACGTACCTGACGATCGAGACCTGATCCGCGATCAGGGAGTGGGCGTGTCGCCGGGCTCCTGGGTCGGCGGCTTGGCCTTCTGGATGGGCACCGAGCCGGGGACCACCACCCCGATCAGCGAGGAATCGAGTTCGATCCACTCCCCCACCAGGTAGCGACCGTCGGTGCGCAGCGTGACCGGCTGGATGCCCACCGGCTCCCCGTCCCGGATCGTGATCAGCGAGACCTGGGCATCGCGCTTGGGCTTGCTGCCCACCGCGATCGAGTAGGCGGCCCCGCCGGTGGTGCCGTTGGTGTAACTGAACCCGAGCCTTCCGTTGGGGGCCTCTACGGCGGTGGGTCCGACCTGGACGTGCAGGTGGCCGCCGACGGCGAGCACGACGCAGCCCTGGGCGACCGCGTACTTGGCCAGGTTGACGTCGTGCACCAGGACCAACCCGACCGGATCCTCCTGGGCGCAGGCCACCTCGGTGAGTCGGTCGCGTACCTCGTCGAAGGTGAGACCTGACTCGTCGCGCCAGTCACCCAACCCGCTGGAGCGAGGATCGTCGACGCCGAGCATGCTGACTCCGCCAGGCCCCTCGACGACCTCCCCATCGGGCCGTTGCCAGCCCTTGTCGGCGAGATAGCGGCCGACGAAGGAGCCGTGGTCGTGGTTCCCGGTGATCGCCCAGCGGTCGAAGTCTTCGAACTCCTTGCTGAGCGAGTCCAGACTGAACGCCTCCATGTCGGATCCGCTCGAGGTGTCGTCGCCGGCGTCGAGCACGGTGGTCGCTCCGGCGCGCTCGGCGATCGCCCGGGCGACCGCATCCATCCCGATATTGTCGTGCCGGTCACTGACCAGCAGAGCCACGGTCTCGCCCTCCTCCGGCCGACGCAGATCCAGGGTCGCCGCGTCCTCGGCCGCCTTGCTGTAGAACGCCTTGGACTTCTCATAGGTGCTGATCGTGCTCTCGACCAGCCGCTTGGACTCGTTGGCGGTCGTGTCGACGCGGATCTGCACCTCGTCCAGCGCGCTGGGCACCGACACCTGTGCCCCGATGAACTCGGTCAACGGCTGCCAACTGCCGCTGGCCTCGGTCCGCGGCTCCTCGCTCGCCCAGGGCTGCCAGACCGTCACCCCGATCAGGAGCAGGGCGGCCCCGCCGGCCGCCCCGCGCCAACTGGAGAGCGCGTGCAGCAGTTCGCGCCGGCGGGAGGCACCGATCAACATCCAGAGCACGATCGGCACGAACCCGATCGCCGCACCGCGCAACGCCGCCCGAACGCCCATGTCGACCAGCAGATCGTGGATCTTGGCGATCTGCCCGTCCGGGTTCGAGGCCAGCAGGCCGTAACGCTCCAGCAGCTCGTCGGTGCTGGTCGCGTCCGTCTTGCCCAGCGCGATCCGGACCCCGATCGGGTACCCGGTCGGGATGCGCAGATCGGGCAGGACCGGACCGCTGCTCAGCTGGGCGTTGCCGTCCAGGCTGGGCCGGAGCACCGCTTCGTGACTGGCGATGGTGGTGGTCCGACTGCTGGCCAGGAAGAGCGCGGCCGCCACCGTGAAGG
>CAYNFY010000112.1:0-11775 GCA_964396585.1 uncultured Nocardioides sp. | reverse complement strand
GCCACTCGGCCCCGGCATCCTGCCAGCGCAGTGCCTGGGTGAGCGGGTCACCGTACTGGGCACCGGAGCCGGAGATGCCCTGGGAGAGCTGGACGGCCTGGCCGCCTCTGATGTCCACGGCGGGCAGCAGCTTCAGGTACTCGGTCATCTGTTGTCTCTTCCTGAGGATTACAGCGAGGTGACCCAGTTGCGCAGCAACTGGGCGCCCGCGTCACCGGACTTCTCGGGGTGGAACTGGGTGGCGGACAGCGGTCCGTTCTCGACCGCGGAGACGAACCGGTCGCCACCGTGCTCGGACCAGGTCACCAGCGGTGCTCGGGTCCGGTCGTTGGTGACCAGCGTCCAGTCCCGTACCCCGTAGGAGTGCACGAAGTAGAAGCGTTCGGACTCGATACCCGCGAACAGCGAGGTCTGCTCGGGTACCTCCACGGTGTTCCAGCCCATGTGCGGGACCACCGGGGCTTGCAGCCGTTCGACCACACCCGGCCACTCGTCGCAGCCGTCGGTCTCGACACCGTGCTCCACGCCCTTGGCGAACAGGATCTGCATCCCGACACAGATGCCCAGCACCGGACGGCCACCGGCCAGTCGCCGCCCGATGATCCGCTCGCCCTTGATCGCGCGCAGCCCCGCCATACAGGCGGCATAGGCGCCCACTCCGGGTACCAGCAGACCGTCGGCGTTCAGCGCAGTCTCGAAGTCGCCGGTGAGGGTGACTTCGGCGCCGGCCCGCTCCAGCGCCCGGACCCCCGAGCGCAGGTTGCCGGAGCCGTAGTCGAGGACCACGACCGAGGGCTTACTCACGAGGCGCTCGCTCCATCACCTTCGAGCGTGCCCTTGGTGGACGGGACACCGGTCTCGCGCGGGTCGTAGGCGATGGCGTCGCGGAAGGCCCGGGCGAAGGCCTTGAACTGGGCCTCCACGATGTGGTGCGGGTCCCGGCCGCCCAGTACCCGGATGTGCAGCGCGAGCTGGGCGTGGAAGCTGATCGACTCGAAGACGTGACGGGTCAGCGAGCCCTGGTAGTCGCCGCCGATGGCGACGTAGATCTGGCCTTCCGGCTCACCGGTGTGCACGCAGTACGGCCGCCCGGAGACGTCGACGACGCCCTGCACCAGTGCCTCGTCGAGCGGAACGGTCGCGTCGCCGAAGCGGCGGATCCCCTTCTTGTCGCCCAGGGCCTGGCGCAGTGCCTGGCCCAGGATGATCGCGGTGTCCTCGACGGTGTGGTGGGCGTCGATGTGGGTATCGCCCTCGGTCTTGACGGTGAGGTCGACCAGCGCGTGTCGGCCGAACGCATCCAGCATGTGGTCGAAGAAGCCGACCCCGGTGGAGACGTCGGTCTTGCCCGAACCGTCGAGGTTGACCTCGACCAGGACCGAGGACTCCTTGGTCTTCCGCTCGATCCGGGCGGTACGGGGGCTGCTGCTCGGGGTGCTCACTGGTTCTCCTCCATCACGGCCAACAAGGCGGTCTTGAACGTCTGCATCTCTTCAGAGGTACCGATCGACACCCGCAACCAGCCGTCGGGGCCGGTCTCACGGATCAGTACGCCACGGGCGAGCAGCCCCTCGAACACCGCATGCCGGTCGGCGAAGGTGCCGAACAGCGCGAAGTTGGCGTCCGATTCGGCCACCTGCAGCCCTTGGGCCCGCAGCCAGTCCACGGTGCGGTCCCGCTCCGCTCGCAGGTCGTCGACCCGGCCGAGCAGTTCGGGTGCATGCCGCAAGGCCGCCAGCGCGGTGGCCTGGGTGACCGCGGAGAGGTGGTAGGGCAACCGGACCACCCGGATCGCGTCGCAGATCTCCTGCGCCGCTGCGAAGTAGCCCAGCCGGGCACCGGCCAGCGCGAACGCCTTGCTCATGGTGCGGCTCACCACCAGGTTGCGGTAGCTGGGCAAGAGCTCCAGGGCGCTCGGAGTGCCGGTACGACGGAACTCACCGTAGGCCTCGTCCACGACCACGATCCCGTCGCCGGCGGCCTCACAGAGCATTCCGACGGCCTCCGGCGGGAGCGCGGTACCGGTCGGGTTGTTCGGGCTGGGCAACAACACCACCGAGGGGCGGTGCTCGGCGATCAGATCGCGGGCAGCCACCAGATCGAGGCTGAAGTCGCTCTCCCGACGACCGACCACCCAGTCGGTGTTCGCGTCCCGGGCGTACTCGGGGTACATCGAGTAGGTCGGTGCGAACGAGAGCGCCTTACGGCCCGGTCCGCCGAAGGCCTGCAGGAGTTGCAGCATCACCTCGTTGGAACCGTTCGCGGCCCACACCTGAGCGGCGGTGATCCCCGACCCACCGGAGGTGTTCAGGTACTCGGCCAACGCCTGACGCAGTTCGCTGAACTCGCGGTCCGGGTACCGGTTCAAGGTACTGGCCGCCACCGCCACCGAAGCGGCGATATCGGCCACGCACTCGGCCGAGGGACCGTAGGGGTTCTCGTTGACGTTCAGCTGGACGGGCACGTCGAGTTGCGGCGCCCCGTAGGGCTCGATGCCACGCAACTCGTCCCGTAAAGGCGGGAAGGTCACTGCGCGTCCACCTGCTCACCCGCGAACCGCACCGACACCGCGGCACCGTGACCGGGCAGGTCCTCGGCGTGGCTGAGGGTGACCACGTGATCGGCCACCTCGGCCAGCGCCTCGCGGCTGTAGTGCACCACGTGCATCGCCTTGAGGAAGGAACGCACCGACAACCCCGAGGAGTGGCAGGCACAGCCGGCGGTGGGCAGCACGTGGTTCGATCCCGCGCAATAGTCCCCCAGGCTCACCGGCGCGAAGTCCCCGACGAATACCGCTCCGGCGTTGGTGACCCGCTCGGCACGTGCCACGGCATCGCGGGTCTGGATCTCGAGGTGCTCGGCGGCGTAGGCGTTCACCACGTCGAGTCCCTGCTCCAGGTCCTCGACCAGCACGATCGCGGACTGCTCACCGGCCAGGGCGGTCCGGATCCGTTCCTGGTGCTTGGTCTCGGCGATCTGTCGTTCCAACTCGATCTCGACCTGAGCGGCCAGCGTCTCCGAGTCGGTGACCAGGACCGATGCCGCCATCGGGTCGTGCTCGGCCTGACTGATCAGGTCGGCGGCGACATAGGCCGGATCGGCCGAGTCATCGGCCAGGATGGCGATCTCGGTGGGGCCCGCCTCGGCGTCGATGCCGACCACGCCGCGCATCAGCCGCTTGGCGGCCACCACGTAGATATTGCCCGGTCCGGTGACCAGGTTCACCGGGCGGCAGGATTCGGTGCCGTACCCGAACATCGCGATCGCCTGCGCACCACCGGCGGCGTAGACCTCGTTCACCCCGAGCAGGGCGCAGGCGGCCAGGATCGCCGGCTCCGGCAGACCGTTGTTCGTCTTCTGGGGAGGAGAGGCCAGCGCGATCGAGCCGACCCCCGCGATCTGCGCAGGCACGGTGTTCATCACCACGCTGGACACCAGCGGAGCCAGGCCACCCGGCACATACAGGCCGACCCGACCGATCGGCACCATCTTGTGGGCCACCCGGGCACCCGGAGCCAGGTCGGTGACCACATCGGACTCGAGCTCGGCGGCACAGGTGACCCGCAACCGGCGAATGGATTCCTCGAGCGCGGCCCGTACGTCCGGATCCAGGTTCGCCAGTGCCTTGTCCAGTTCTTCGACCGGGACCCGGACCTGCTCCTGGGTGACGCCGTCGAACTGGGCGCTGTACTCCTTGATCGCCTCATCGCCACGGGTCCTGACCGCCTCGATGATCGGAGCGACGGAATGGGTGGCGGCCTCGACGTCGAACTGAGCGCGCGGTACCAGCGCGCGGTAGTCGAGAGGTGCTGAGCTGGACGCAGGGGTGGACGCAGCGGCACCTCGAAGGTCGATACGGCGGATCGCCGGATTCGTCGAGGTCATGGGTCAAGTCTAGGCGTGACGTACTCGGGACGGACACTCAGTTCCTGCCATGGACACGGTGAAGGCGCTCACCTGCCGACGACCGGGGTCGGCAGCGGATACGGTGGGCGGGTGAGCAACGAGGACCCCGGTCGCCAGGAGTCACGAACTCTGCCCCTGTTCCCGTTGAACACCGTCGTGTTCCCCGGCGCCGAGGTGCCACTGCACGTCTTCGAGCCACGTTTCCTGGCCCTGGTGCGCGGTCTGCTGAGCGAGTCCGATGCGTCCCAGCGCGTCTTCGCCACCACCGCGATCCGGGAGGGGTACGAGGTGGGCGAGCATGGCGCCCGTTCGGTGCACCGCACCGGCTGTGTGCTGCAGCTCACCGAGGTCGAGAACGTTTCCGACGGTTCGCTGGAGATCGTCGCGGTGGCGCGGCAGCGGTTCATCCTGGATGCGATCGAGGCCTCGGGGGTGTACCCCGTGGCGCGGGTCCGAACGATCCCCGATGTTCCGGAGACCGTCGAGGAGTCCCTGTGCGACCTGGCTCGGGCGACCTTCACCGGCTATCGCGGTGCGGTGGCGGCATTCTCCCCCGACGTCTACTCCGAGGCACTGCCGCGGGACCCGGTCTACCTCTCCTGGACGTTGGCGGCGCTGGCTCCGTTTCCGATGGATGCCCAGCAGCGCTTGTTGGAGGCCGAGAACGCCTCCGATCGACTGCACCTGGTGATCGGCATGCTGCGCAACGAGATCCGCACCATGAACGTGATCCCCTCGCTGCCGGCCTCTCATATCGCCCGTACGGCCTGGTCTCCGAACTGACGCGTCGGATCTGGGAACATCGGGGCATGGCCAAGAACCGGAGCAAGCGGGGTGCCGCGGGGACCCAGGCGACGGTGGCGCTCACCGCTGCCGGGGTGGAATTCGCACTGCACCCCTACCCCCATGACCCACGAGCCGAGTCCTTCGGACTCGAGGCGGCCGAGGCACTCGGGGTATCGGCCGCCAGGGTCTTCAAGACCCTGATGGCCGAGGTCGACGGTCGTCTCTCGGTCGGGATCGTGCCGGTGGACGGCCAGCTGGACCTGAAGGCACTGGCCCGGGCCCTGAGCGCGAGCAGGGCGAGGATGACCCCGGTCGCCGCTGCCGAGCGGGCCACCGGCTACGTGGCCGGAGGCATCTCGCCGATCGGTCAGAAGCGTCCGCACCCGACCGTGGTGGACGAGTCTGCGCTGGGCTTCGACACCGTCTTCGTGTCCGGTGGACGCCGAGGACTGGACATCGAGCTCAGCCCCGTCGTCCTGGTGGAGATGACAGCGGCCGTCACCGCTCCGATCGCGAAGCGGTGACGGCTATCCGCCGCTGACCGGGTCAGTCGGTGGTGAGGGTGAACTTCACGTGGGAGATCTCGCCCGTGACGCCGCCGCTCATTCCGATGGCACCCAGGGGCTCGAAGTTCTCCCAGGCCTCCGGCTGATCGGCTCCGAACTCGTCCTTGACTGCCGAGTCGAAGCGGTTGAAGTTGATGAAGAGCAACCCGCTCTTGGACCCGGAGCCGATCACGTTGCGGTAGGTCGAGTCCTTGGAGAGGCCGTGGTCATCGAGCAGTCGCTGGCGGTACTCGGGGTTCGGACTCAGCACTGCCTGGTCGTCACCGGCCAGGGTGAGGTACTCGCGCACCTGGTCGGCCTCGTCGGCCGGGGCCGAAGCCAGGACCTTGTCGAAGACCGACTGGACCTTGTCCTTGGGCGAGTCGATGACGATACCGAGCGGCAGGTCTTGAGGACCGTCTGATTCGGTGAAGGTCTGCACGCTCAGGTCTCCGCCCAAGCTCACCGCCACGCCGCCGCCCAGTAGGTCCTCGAGGTCTCCGGGCAAGGTCAGCCCCAGTTCCGCCGCGGCGCTGTCGATGTCGGCACGGGTGAACTCGTCACCGGCGTACTTCTCGACCTGCTTGAGAAGCTGGTCGGCCCAACCCTCGGGCAGCGAGAATCCGATGGCGGCCGCGGTGTCACCCGGGAGGTTGCCCACCAGATCCCCCGCCGTCCCGTCCGCGCCGTCGAGCACCTGGCTGCCCTCGCCGGCGTCACCCGCGTACTCGACCTCGAGGCTCCCCGATGAGAACCGCACCGAGATCGCGCCACCGCCGAAGTCGCGCAGTTGCTCCTTCATCTTGTCGAGTTGTTCGGTCGGCAACAGGGAGTCGTCATAGGTGTCGTACTCGTCCCCGTAGCCGTAGCTGTCGACGCTGTCCGGTCCTTGCATGCCGAAGTCGCCGTCGACGGACGAGCCCAAGGCATCGTTCATCGACCCACCGAAGGTGCCGACCAGATCGTCGAAGTTGTCGGCGAGCACCTCACCCATGCCCGGAGAGGCGTACAGGTTCACGATGCCGGTGCCCCCGGCCTCGTCGCTCCACTTCTTGAAGTCGGCGTCGTCGGCCAGCGAGCCGGAGTCGCTCGCCGACGCGATCGCCTTCGCGTGTTCGGCGGTGTCGCTGATCAGCATCCAATCGCCCTGCACGGTGACCGGTGCGTCCGGGCCGCTCGCGGAGTCGCCGGCACAGCCGATCAGCGCGTCCACTCCCTTGAGTGCCTTGTCGGCGCTGCTCACCTGCAGCACGGCCACCGGGGCGGGGGTGTCCCCGGCGAGGTCCACCAGACCCATCGCGAACCGGTCCCCGATCCAGGGCTTGACGTCCTTGTCGTAGTCGACGTCGCAGCTCTCGGGGACGATGGCCTCGAAGATCTTGGGCCGCAGGTCGTCCTTGGCGTCGATCTTGAGCTCGTCACGGATGGCGGGGAACTTGCGCAGCGTGTTCACCGCCTCGATCTTCTGCTTCCCACTGGGATCCAGGTCGATCGAGACGTAGCCCACGGTGTTCGCGGGCAGCGCCTCGGCCGGTTGCGCACCGGTACCGAAGAACCAGGTAGCTCCCCAGACGGCCGCGCCACCGATGATCGCGACCCCGGCCAGTCCGCCCGCGATCCACAGGCCCTTGCGGCTCCGTCGTCCGGGGGCCATCGGCGGGCCGGGCATCAGGTACTCGGGGCCGTGTGGGCCGGGCTGGTTTGAACTCATCTGGGTCTCCCCCATCAGGTAAGAACGTTCGACAACTGGCTGAGAGCTCCCGCCAGTAGGGGCTATCGGCCGAGGCTGACCCTACCCAGATAACGGCCGATCATGTGTCGAGGTCGACGACGGCTGGTCGAATTCCGCTCCCTCAGCGGTGGCGATGGGTGGCCACGGAGCATGGTGATCGGTGCCGGACCCGATTCCCGCCAGCAGGTGGTAGGCGGCCGCGGCCGCGACGGCGGCCGCCATCATCACCATCAGCACGGCATCGGGTATCGGAAAGAAGTCCGGACTGTCCACGCCACCGAGGGTGAGCGCGGTCTGCACCGCGCTGCCGTCCTTGAGACCGGTCAACGACGGCATGCTGGGGCCGAGCGAGTGCCCCACCAGATACCCGATCGGCGGGGCCAGCAGGGCACCCAGAGCGGTCGCGAACATGCCCGTGACCGGCCAACGACGCGTCCACCACCCGGCCAGCGCACCGGATATCAGCCCGAACCCGGCGCTGAGCAGCACGAAGACTCCGGTCGCGGTGAAGGAGTTCTTGGACGGATTCGTGGCATACACCGACCCCTGGTAGAGCACGCCCTTGACGGGATCGGGGCTGATCGCCTGCCACAGGACGCCGAGCAGCCCCCCGATCAGGACGAAGATCCCGACGACCGAGAAGAACCGGATCAGGGCTGAGCGCCGCTGCGCGGCCCGGGCGCTCAGGTCAGGCATCCCGGCCCCAGGAGTTGCTTCAGATCGGCGAAGAGCGCCGAGGTGGGGGTCACCCGGAGACGGTTGTCGAGGCGCACCACCGTGGTCGCCTCGCGACCTTGCAGCCGGAGCCGTACCTCGGTCATCCCCGGATGCGCCCCGAGCACCTCGCGCAGTTGCTCGACCACCGGCGGGGTCACTCGGGTCGAGGGCACCGTGATCACCACCGGTCCGCTGGGACCGTCCGTCAGATCCGGTGCGCTGACCTTCTGTCCGCGGATCTCGGGCTGGTCCTTGTCGCGGGAGAGTTGCCCCTCCACCCGGAGGATCGCATCCTCGACCAGGAAGGGTGCCGCCAACTGGTAGGAGGACGGGAAGAGCAGCACTTCGATGGCGCCGTCCAGGTCCTCCAGAGTGACGGTCGCCCAGGAGTCACCGCGCTTGGTGATCCGGCGTTGGATGCCGGTCACGAGCCCGGCCACCACGATGGTGGAGTTGTGCGGGCGATCCTCATCGGCCAGCAACTGACCGATGGAACAGTCGGTGCCGCTGGACAGGACATGTTCGAGGCCCTGCAACGGATGGTCGGAGACGTAGAGACCCAACATCTCGCGCTCATGGCCGAGCAGGGTCATCTTGTCCCACTCCTCCATCAGGTCGGGCACCTCGATGGTGGTACCGAACCCGGCCTCCGCATCGGCGTCGTCGAAGGCTCCGAAGAGCGAGTCCTGGCCGATCGCCTCGTTCTTCTTGATGTCCACGAACTGGTCGACGGCCTGCTCGTGAACGGTGACCAGGGCCCGGCGCTTGTGCTTCATCTCGTCGAAGGCGCCGGCCTTGGCCAACGAATCGATCACTCGCTTGTTGCAGACCGAGATCGGCACCTTGTTCATGAAGTCGCTGAAGTCGGTGTAGTTCCCCTTCTCCTCACGACCGGCGACGATGCCGTCCACCACATTGGAGCCGACGTTTCGGATCGCGGTCAGTCCGAAGCGGATGTCGGGACCGACCGGGGTGAAGTCCGCAGCGGACGAGTTCACGTCGGGCGGAAGTACCTGGATCTTCATCCGGCGACACTCGTTGAGGTAGATCGCCATCTTGTCCTTGTCGTCCTTGACCGAGGTCAACAGAGCGGCCATGTACTCGGCCGGATAGTTGGCCTTGAGGTAGGCGGTCCAGTAGGAGACGAGTCCGTAGGCGGCCGAGTGCGCCTTGTTGAAGGCGTAGTCACTGAACGGCAGCAGGATGTCCCACAGCGTCTGCACGGCGGCCATCGAGTAGCCGCGTTCGACCATCCCCGCCGAGAAGCCCTCGAACTGCTTGTCCAGTTCGGACCCCTGCTTCTTGCCCATCGCCCGCCGCAGGATGTCGGCCTCGCCCAGCCTGTAACCTACCAGCTTCTGGGCGCTCGCCAGCACCTGCTCCTGGTAGACGATCAGACCGTAGGTCTCACCCAGGATGTCCGCGAGCGGTTCGGCGAGTTCGGGGTGGATCGGCTCCACCTCTTCACGGCCGGTCTTGCGGCGGGCGTACTTGTTGTGCGAGTCGGCACCCATCGGGCCGGGCCGATAGAGCGCACCGACAGCCGAGATGTCTTCGAACTCATCGGGCCGCATCGACCGCAGCAGCGCCCGCATCGGTCCGCCATCGAGCTGGAAGACCCCCAGGGTGTCCCCCCGCTGAAGCAGCTGGAAGGTGGCCGGATCGGTGAGTTGCAGATCCTCCAGAACGATGTCCTCGCCGCGGTTGGCCTTGATGTTCTTGACCGCGTCGTCCATCACGGTCAGGTTGCGCAGCCCCAGGAAGTCCATCTTGATCAGGCCCAGCGACTCACACGTCGGGTAGTCGAACTGGGTGATCATCGCGCCGTCGGCGGGGCGTCTCAGCAGCGGGATCACGTCCACCAGCGGGTGACTGGACATGATCACACCGGCCGCGTGCACCCCCCACTGCCGCTTCAGTCCTTCGATCCCGATCGCGGTATCGACCACCCGGCGGACGTCGGCCTCGGCGTCATAGAGCGCCCGGAACTCGCCGCCCTCGGAGTAGCGGTTGTGCTCGGCGTTGAAGATCTGCTGAAGGGGAACGTCCTTGCCCATCACCGCCGGTGGCATCGCCTTGGTGATCCGGTCGCCCATGCTGAACGGGTAGGCCAGGATCCGGGAGGAGTCCTTGACCGCCTGCTTCGCCTTGATGGTGCCGTAGGTGATGATGTAGCTGACCCGGTCGTCGCCGTACTTGTCGGTGACGTACTTGATCACCTCGGTGCGTCGACGCTCGTCGAAGTCGATATCGAAGTCGGGCATCGAGACCCGGTCCGGGTTCAGGAACCGCTCGAAGATCAGGCCGTGCTCAAGCGGGTCGAGATCGGTGATCCGCATCGCGTAGGCCACCATCGACCCGGCACCCGAGCCACGCCCCGGTCCGACCCGGATGCCGTTGTCCTTGGCCCAGTTGATGAAGTCGGCGACCACCAGGAAGTATCCGGGGAAACCCATCGAGGTGATCACGCCGAGTTCGAACTCGGCCTGCTTGCGGACCTTGTCCGGCACCCCGCCCGGGTAGCGGACGGCGAGCCCCCGCTCCACCTCCTTGACCAGCCAGGAGTCTTCGTTCTCCCCCTCGGGGGTGGGGAACTTCGGCATATAGGTGCCGTTGCCCTCGGTGAACTCGACATCGCAGCGTTCCGCGATCCACAGGGTGTTGTCGCAGGCCTCGCGCAGCCCGTACTTGTCCTGCCACAGCGCGCGCATCTCGGCCGGGGACTTGACGTAGTACCCGCTGCCGGAGAAGGCGAAGCGCTGGCCCGGGCCGTCGCCGGCCGGGATGTCCATCGTGGAGCCGGAGTTGATGCAGAGCAGATGCTCCTGCGACTTGGCGTCCTCCTCCAGCACGTAGTGGCTGTCGTTGGTGGCCAGCAGCGGGATCTGCAGGTCCCGGCCGAGCCGGAGCAGATCGTCGCGGACCCGGTTCTCGATGGAGAGCCCGTGGTCCATCAGTTCCAGGAAGTAGTTCTCCTTGCCCAGAATCTCCTGGAAGTCGCCGGCCACCTGGCGGGCGGCTGCGTAGTTTCCGTAGCGCAGGTGCACCTGGATCTCGCCCGAGGGACAGCCCGTGGTGCCGATGATGCCCTGACTGTGTTGGGCGAGAAGCTCGCGGTCCATCCGGGGCTGCTTGAAGAAGCCCTCACGCCAGGCACCCGTGGTGAGCCGGAAGAGGTTGTGCATGCCCGCGGTGCTCTCCGAGAGCAGCGTCATATGGGTATAGGCGCCGCGGGCCGAGACATCGTCGGAGCCGCCGTCGTAGAAGTTGATGCCCTTCTTCTCGAAGCGGGAGATGTTGGGGGTGAAGTAGGCCTCGATGCCGATGATCGGCTTCACCCCGGCGCCCTTGGCCTTCTTGTAGAACTCGTAGGCGCCGAACACGTTGCCGTGGTCGGTCATCGCGATCGCGGGCATCCCCAGTTCCGCGGTCCGCTCGGCCAGGTGGCCGAGCCGCGCCGCACCGTCGAGCATCGAGTACTCGGTGTGGACGTGCAGGTGGACGAAGGAGTCACCGGAACCGGCGGACATGCTGAGTGAGAACCCCCTGGATCGGGCCGACAGAACTACTCGGCGACACTGGCTCGGTCATCCCGATGGCCTCGTTCGCGCGGGACCCCAGCCTACGTCGTCGGCTCCGGCGATTCTGACAGGCACCTCCGACATTGATGATCGGGTCCGACTCTTCAGAAGCCGGGCCAGGCCACCTCGATGTCGGGGGACCTCTCCTCGTTCTCCGAACCGTCGGTCCGGTGCCGCTCGATCAGCCCGTGTCGGGCGTAGAAGTCCCGGGCCGGCGCATTGGAGACGAAGACCCAGAGTCCGAAGCCATCGCGATGGGTGGCCTTGACCCAGTCCAGCAGCGCCGTCCCGACCCCACTGCCCTGCCAGCGCGGGTGCACGTAGAGATCATCGAGCCAGGTGGGAGTGCTCCGGGCATAGCCGACGAGCACCCCGTCCGCCTCGGCCAGCACCACCTGGTACCGGCTCAGATCCCAGGACCGGACCCAGGAGCGCACCTCCGCCGGCGGGTGTACCGACGGCGGCATCGCCGGTACCGCAGCGGCCCGGGCCACCTGGTGCAACACCG
>CAYNFY010000111.1:0-11814 GCA_964396585.1 uncultured Nocardioides sp. | reverse complement strand
CACATACCGCGGCCCGCGGGATCATCATCAGCATGAAGGTCGCCATCATCACCGACATGACGATCTGCATCAGATAGGACAGGTAAGCGGTCAACTCGCCCACCTGCATATTCCCCTGGTCGATGCGGTGCCCCCCGAACCAGATCACCCCGACGGTCCCGACTCCGGCGACGAGGGTGACGATGGGGAACATCGTCGCCATCCAGCGTCCCGCGGTCACTGCGACACTGGTCAGGTCGTCGTTGGCACGGGCGAAGCGGCGGGTCTCGTGCTCTTCACGGACGAACGCGCGGACCACTCGAACTCCGGTGATCTGTTCACGCAGCAACCGGTTGACCTCATCGATGCGGGTCTGCATCTTCGAGAAGCTGGGCACCATCCGGGTCACCACGAAACCGATCGAGACGGCCAGGACCGGTACCACCGCGGCGACCAGCCAACTGAGCCCGGCATTCACATGCACCGCCATCACGATGCCGCCGACCATCATGATCGGCGCGGTGACCATCAGGGTGCCGCCCATCAGCACCACCATCTGCACCTGTTGCACGTCGTTGGTCTCACGAGTGATCAGTGAAGGCGCCCCGAATTGATTCACCTCGCGGGCCGAGAAGGACCCGACCCGAGCGAAGATCCCGGCTCGCAGGTCGCGCCCGAAGCCCATCGCCATCCGCGCGGAGAACCAGACCGCCCCCACCGAGCAGAACGCCTGGCCGAGCGCGATCGCCAGCATGATGGCGCCCAACCGCCAGATCTCGCTGATCTCACCGGGAACGACGCCGTCATCGATGATCTTGGCGTTCAGATTGGGCAGATAGAGCATCGCCAAGGTGCCCAGGAATTGCAACAGCACCACCATCAGCAACAGCCGCCAGTACGGCCTCAGGTGGGTGCGGACGACCCGCAACAGCATGGACTCTCCTCGTCTCAGGGTGCGACCCGAGCCTGATCGGGCAGCCCGCCGAGACTAGCGAACACCTCCGACACCCGCACCCGAGATTCCTGGTGTCCCGGTCCGTGAACCCCCTAGGGGGCCAGGCGCTGTGTCCGCCAGCGGTCGCCGTCGCGGGTGTAGAGAACCCGGTCGTGCATCCTGCCGGGACGCCCCTGCCAGAACTCGAAGCTGCTCGGTCGAACCAGATAGCCGGACCAATAGGGCGGGACCGGGACCTCGCCGGGGAATCGCTGGTCCGCCTGAGCCCACGCCGCGTCGAGCGCCGCCCGATCGAGGACCGGTCGTGACTGACGGCTCGCCCAGGCTCCGAGCTGGGACCCGCGCGGGCGACTGTGGAAGTACGTCGTCACCGCCGCGTCCGGCAGCCTCTCGGCCAGCCCCTCGACGCGGACCTGTCGTTCCAGCGAGTGCCAGGGGAACAACAGCGCACAACGCGGGTTGGTGGCCAGGTCGGTGCCCTTGTGCGACTCGGTATTGGTGAAGAACCGAAAGCCCTCCTCATCGACGCCCTTGAGCAGCACCATCCGTGCGGACGGCGCTCCGGCGGAGTCCACGGTCGCCACCACCATCGCGGTGGGCTCGGGCAGACCGGCCGTCAGCGACTGAGAGAGCCAGCGTTCGAACTGGATGATCGGGTCGGCCGCCACGTCCGTGACATCGAGCCCGGCCAGCGCATATTCGTACCGCAACGCCGCCAGGTCGGGAAGGTCGGGCTGTTCCATGGCTTTGAGCCTATCGGTGTGGCACCGTGGAAGGCCCGAAGCGAGGAGACCGTGATGGGACGCAGCGATAACGAGATCTACCACGACTACAGCGTCGACTCAGAGGATCAGCCGTCTAGTTTCGGCGACAGCCTCTCCGACGATCGCGGCCTGCCGGATCCGATGGATGAGGGCTATTCCCCGCCCGACCGCTGGTCGGCTGGTCAGGGATACGGCAACACCGCTGCCGAGGAGCACGCGGGCGAGACCCTGGCGATGCGACTCAAGCAGGAGGACCCGGACCCGGACCCGTACGCGGAGGACCCATCCGAATTGGACGAGGACGGTCTCCCCTCCCTGGCCGGCGGCGAGCGAGCCGGCCGGTTGGTCGACCCCGACGAGCGACCGACCGGCACCAGCGAGCAGGACCTGATCGGTCGCGACGTCGGTATCGACGGGGCCGGAGCCAGCGCCGAGGAAGCTGCCATGCACATCTTGGAACCAGGCGACGACTGGACCCAGGACTGACGAGAGCGGCCCCAGCCGGTTGATTCCGCCCGCGGCAGATCGGACAACCGCATCAGGAACGGCTGTCCAGCCGACAGGCCGGGGTCCCTCCGGGAAGACGCTCTCGATTCTCCGAGACCCAGCGATAGACCCGTGCCGCGACAGGGCGTATCACCGGACTGTCCATGATCTGAGCGAGGAGCCGCCAGGGCCGGGCACCGGTGGCCAGCGCCGCCGCCCACCCGGGTGCCCCGTAGCGAACGCCCCCGTCGGGAAGCACCACCGCCATCTCGCGCAGTGCCCGTTCGGGGTCCACTCCCAGCTCGCGCAGATCCTCGCCTTGCAGCGTCCGGATCCGTACGTTCAGACGAAGTCGGGGCAGGTGGCCGGCCATCCGTTGACAGAAGCCACAGTCGGCATCCGTCAATAGCGTCACCCGGTCCACGGTTCTCATGTCCCGAGTCTGCCTCAGATAGCGACACACTTCGCTTGGGCGGGTGTCGCAGAGTGCCCGGGCCGCTGCGGCAATGGCAGGGTTGGCCCATGAGTAATCAGCCGGCCGCCGATCAGGGCCATTCCGACGGTTCCCCGGCCGCGACGGCCACCGACGGCGGGTCGGCACCTCGCGTGGGCCGGGAGCAGGCCATCGGCCGTGGCGTCACCTGGACGGCCACCTGGTGCGCCCGCTGGATCGTCATCGCGCTGGCCGCCTACCTGCTGGGTCAGATCATCTCGTGGACCTGGACGATCCTGATGCCGGTAGCCCTGGCCCTGGTCATCGCCACGGTGCTGGCTCCGATCTCAGGTTTCCTGCGCCGTCGGCTGCGGTTCCCGCCGGCCCTGGCTGCGGGGATCACCCTGTTGGGGGCCATCGGGGTGATCGTCTGGGTGCTGTTCCTGCTGATCCCCTCGGTGGCCGACCAGACCGGGGACATCGCCAGCGATGCGGCCGATGGGATCCAGCACGTTCAGCAATGGGTGCAGGACTCGCACTTCCTGTCCTCGGACCAGTTGAACGCGGTCCTGGAGAAGGCTCAGCAGAAACTGGAGGAATCGGCAGGCGACATCGCCACCGGCGTGCTGACCGGAGTCAGCGCCGCCACCAATGTGATCGTCACCCTGGTCATGGCACTGATCCTGACGTTCCTGTTCATCAAGGACGGCGAGCGCTTCGTACCCTTCGTGCGGCGTACCACCGGGCCGAAGGCCGGCGAGCACATCGGCGAGGTGATGATCCGGGCCTGGGACACTCTGGGCGGGTTCATCCGCACCCAGGCCATCGTCAGCCTGATCGACGCCGTGTTCATCGGTCTCGGTCTGGTCATCATCGGCGTACCGCTGGCGATGCCATTGGCCGTCATCACCTTCTTCGCGGGCTTCGTCCCGATCGTCGGAGCCTTCACCGCGGGGGGTCTGGCGGTGTTGGTGGCGCTGGTCTCCAACGGCGTCGAGGGTGCCCTGTGGACCATGCTGGTGATCGTGCTGGTGCAGCAGCTGGAGGGAAACGTGCTCTCACCTGTACTGCAGTCGAAGTCGATGAATCTGCACGCCGCCGTGGTACTGCTCTCGGTCACCCTGGGCGGCAGCCTGTTCGGCATCGCCGGCGCCTTCCTGGCCGTCCCGGTGGTCGCCGTAGTGGCGGTGGTGCTGCGCTATATCGACGAACAGGTCGGCATCTTCACCGGAGAACTGCCACCGTCGGGCGCCCCGCCGGAGCCGACCAAGCCAAGTTGGTATCAGCGGCTCACGGCCCGGATCAACAGGTACGGGTCGATCGACCCGGAGGTGAACGACACCAAGGCCGCTCCGAAGGAGTCCTGAGGCGAGACGTCTGGGAGCGCACGACCGATCCCACCGTGCCGCGACCGGTCAGGACAGGCGGCGGGCATAGTGCCTGCTACCGGGGGTGTCACGGTAGTGCCCGAACCCGGACACCGGCCGGTACCCGCTGGACTCGTACAGGGCGATCGCCTCGGGCTGCCGATCCCCGGTACCCAGCACCACCAGGTCGTGCCCGGCTGCCACCGCGTCACCTTCGACGTGCGCCAGCATCCGCCGAGCCAGTCCCCGGCGCTGGACATCGGGCCGCACGAACATCCGCTTGATCTCGGCCACCCGGGTCCCACCCATCCCGAGCTCCCCGGCCAGGTCGGGCTGGGTCCGCCAGGCGGCGGTGGCCACCGGTCGCTCCCCGGTGGCAGCACACAGGTATCCCACGAAGAAGGCCCCCTCCGGGGCGGTGAACTCGATGTCAGCGACCGGCGAGTCGTCCCGGCTCCCGTAGCGGCGCCGATACTCCTCCTGGACCTCGTCGATCAGCATCAGAGCGTCCGGATGGCTGGTCGCCACCCGGCGGATCTCGAATCGTTCATCGCCCTGGATCCGGCTCATCTCACCTGCCACGGGGCGAGCCTACGACCGGGCCGAAGACCGCGGGCACGGACACCGGCGTGGCGATGTGGACTCGATTCCGACTGAGCGAGATCTGATGGAACAATGGCCGTTCGCTGACACCGTCGTCAGGTAGTACGCATTCGAGCACGAAGAGGTTGCCGCCATGAGCGACGCGACACAGATCACCATTCCCGCCGACCTATTGCCCGCTGACGGGCGATTCGGCGCCGGGCCCTCGAAGATCCAGACCTCCCACCTCGACGCACTGGCCGCGACCGGTGCGTCCTTGATGGGCACCTCGCACCGTCAGGCACCGGTGAAGAACACCGTGGGTCGGGTCCGCGACGGGCTCGCGTCCCTCTTCAGCCTGCCCGAGGGCTACCAGATCGTGCTCGGCAACGGCGGCGCCACGGCGTTCTGGGATGTCGCTGCCTTCGGGTTGGTGCGCAACAAGAGCCAGCACCTGACCTTCGGCGAGTTCTCGTCGAAATTCGCCAGCTCGGTCAAGAAGGCCCCGTGGCTGGCCGAGCCCACCATCATCTCCTCGGACCCCGGCTCCCGACCCGAGGCCGTCGCCGAGGCCGGCGTCGACGTGTACGGCTGGGCGCACAACGAGACCTCGACCGCGGTCATGGCCCCGGTCCTCCGTCCGGCGGGCATCGACGACGATGCGCTGGTCCTGGTCGACGCCACGTCGGGTGCGGGCGGGCTGCCGGTGGACCTGAATGAGGTGGACGCCTACTACTTCGCCCCGCAGAAGTGCTTCGCCTCCGATGGCGGCCTCTGGATCGCGGCCATGTCGCCCAAGGCGCTGGCCCGCGCCGAGGAGATCGCGGCGAGCGAGCGCTACATCCCGCCGTTCTTCAGTCTTCCGACCGCGATCGACAACTCGCAGAAGAATCAGACCTACAACACCCCGTCCATTGCGACGCTGTTCCTGATGGCCGAGCAGTTGGACTGGATGAACGCCAACGGCGGGCTCAAGGGCATGGTCGAGCGGACCACGGCGTCCTCTGATGCGCTCTACGGCTGGGCCGAGAAGACCGAGTACACCTCGTGCTATGTCGCCGACCCCTCCATGCGCTCGCTGGTGATCGGCACCATCGACTTCGATGAGCGTATCGACGCCGCCGTGGTGGCCAAGGTGTTGCGGGCCAACGGTGTCGTGGACACCGAGCCCTACCGCAAGCTCGGCCGCAACCAGCTGCGGATCGCCATGTACCCGGCGATCGACGCGAGCGACGTCGAGCAGCTCACCCGGGCGATCGACTACGTGGTCGCGGCGCTCTGACCCTGATCCGATGCTCGGGTGAGACGGCCCGGACCGGGCTGTCTCACCGGATGCGTCGTCGCGCGATGAGTGCTAGGGCCATCAGGAGCCCGAACAGTCCGACCACCGGCAACACCCGATACCACTGGGACCGGTCGGTGTTCTTCTCCCCCTCGTTCTGCACCGCGGTTGGCGAGGTGTCCAGGGTCGTGGGCGAGGTGTCCGACTCGCTCTTGCGGGGCACCGGGAACACCGGGATCCGAAGCACCGGCTCGTCTCGTCCCTCGGAGCCCAGTAGCAGGGTGCCGCCCGGTTCGACCGCGAGTGCCTCGCCCTGCCGCTGACGCGGCAGGGTCATCGAGTCGCGCACCTCCCAGGAGGGCCAGTCGAGTTGGAACGCCCGTCCGTAGTTGCGCAGGTAGACCCGGCTGCCGTCGGCACTGAACCCACCGTCGGTCAGCAGCGCCGGAGCCCGGCCCAACGGAACCAGAGTGCGGGTCCCGGTTCCCTTCGCCGGCACCCGATAGACGGTCCCGCCGAGCACCTGCTTGCTGAGCACGAACAGGTCACCGCTGACCGGATGACGCAGTAGTGTCTCCGCATCGCGGGGTCCGTCCGGGTAACGCAGATCGATCCGGGTGACCTTCCCGCCGTCCAGCGGTACCCGATACAGCGAGATGTGATCACGCCGCGCCAGGTTGTCGCCGATGTCACCGACCCAGACCACCTCGTCCCCCTCGGGAGCCAGTGCCTCGACGTCCACTGCCGAGGAGTGATAGGTGATGGTTCGTTCGGTCCGTCCGGTCTTCGGGTCGACCACGAAGATCCGACCGGAATCACCGGAGTCGTTGACCGTCACCCAGCGGTCCCCGAGCACCACCAGCCCACTGGACTCTGCGATCGCCGGGTCTCGGAAGGTGGTCACGACCTCTGCCTCAGGCTGGGGGTCGGTGAACCGGAGTGCCGTACCGACTCCGAAGGGCAGGGCGAGAGCCACGACGCCTGCCAGCCATGCCATCGCGAGACCTCGGCTCAACCGCGCAGGTCGTGGTCGAGCAGCTCGGCCAACCGGGGCCGCAGCTGCCAGGTCGAGACCAGGTCGTCGTACTCGGCGCGTACCGCGTCATCCACCGTCGGCGTTCCGGTCCGTACCGCACGAAGCAGGGTGTTGCGGGGGGTGTGGGCGCTCTCCACGAACTCGACGACGTCCACCTTGTAGCCGCTGATCCTCAACAGTGAAGCCCGCAGCGCATCGGTCAGGGTATCGGCGAATCGTTCGCGCAGGATGCCGTGTCGGGTCAGCATCTGGTACGGCTCCGGGGTCGGGGTCCGACGCAGCTGCTTGGAGATGTCGTGATGGCAGCAGGGTGCCGCCAGCACCAGCGGCGCCCCCCAACCGACCGCGCGGGCCAACGCCTCATCGGTGGCGGTGTCGCAGGCGTGCAGGGCCAGCACCACGCCCGGGCGAGCGCCCTGCCACACCGCCTCCCCGATGGTTCCCACCACGAAGTCGGCCTCGATGCCGAGCTCACCGGCCACCCTGGAGTTGTGCTCCGCCGACTGCTCCTTCACATCGACACCGGTGATCCGGACCTCGAGCCCCTTGACCTCACTCAACCAGGCCTGTGCGGCGAAGGTCAGATACGCGTTTCCGCAGCCCAGGTCGACCACCCGGAGCGGATCGGCGGCAGTCGGCCGGGGTAACGCACCCTTCTCGATCGCCTCACTGACCGAAGCGTCGAGCAGCCGGAGGAACTCCTCGACCTGCCGGTACTTGGCCTGCCGACTCGGCTTGATCCGCCCTTCGGCATCCGAGATACCCAAGGCCCGCAACACCCGATGATCCTCGGGGAGCAGCCGCGACTTGGACCGGTCGTGGTCACGGGTGACCCGACGCTGAACCGGGGTGCTGCTCAATACGGCCTCGAGCTTCTTGGTGACCCGGAGCTGGTGCGACTCGGTGGTGGTGTCGACGTGCCAGTTGCCGAAGGGGACCTCGAGCAGTTCATCCACCGCGTCGCGCGCGGCCTCCCCGGCGGCATGGTTGGAGGTGTGCGCCTGAGTCTGGTCGAACCTGGTGATCTGCAGGTGTCGGCCGGACTTGAGGTCTACATAGCGGAACTCGACGCGCCGCCACGGCGGCTGGCCACCACGCTGTCGGCCGGCGGCGACCGCCTTCACCAGGTGCTCGGGATCGAGCAGATACGACCGCATCCGGGCCAGGGCCCGGAGCAGTGGCTCGCTCACTTGAGCACCGCCGCCAGCACCACGACGATCAACAACGCCACCAAGGCGGCCGGAATGATCAGACGACGGTGCCTCGGATTCATGCTTCAGATCCTAACGGGGCTGGGGTGGAACCCCGTTAGGGGCGATGCCCTAGTGTCTGGGGCTGATGGCAGCTCCACGAGATCCTTGGTTGGACAACGTCAAGATCCTACTGGTCACCCTCGTCGTGATCGGTCACTCGCTGCCGCAGATTTCAGGGACCGAAGCGACCCAGCAGACCTACGACTTCATCTACTACTTCCACATTCCCGCTTTCGTCCTGATCACCGGCTACCTGTCCCGATCCTTCACCTGGTCGAAGCGGCATCTTTGGAGTCTCTTCTGCACCTTCGCGGTGCCTTACCTGATCTTCGAGCCCCTGTTGGTGTGGTGGCGCCGTACCCAGGATCAGCACGTCACCTATGACGATCTATGGCTGGTTCCGCACTGGGCCATGTGGTACTTGCTGGTCGTCCTCGTCTGGCGGCTCGCCACCCCCTTGCTCCGGGTGACCCCCTGGGTGGTGCCGTTGTCGGTGCTGATCTCGATCGGTTCGGGATTCCTGCACGTCGACGCATTCGCATTGCGCCGGATCCTGGCTCTCCTGCCGTTCTTCGTGATCGGCCTCCATGTCACCCCCGAGCGGCTCGCCCTCCTCCGGATCCGCTGGCTCCGATTCCCGGCGATCGCGGCCTTGGGAGCACTGTGGTGGTGGTCGAGCCAGACCGAGCAGTGGATGGACGTCCGATTCCTCTGGTGGGACCGTCCCTTCGACGCGATCGAGTCCAACGCCGCCGATGCCGTGATGACCACCCTGATCGTGATGACTATCGCACTCCTCGCCACGGCCTCCGTCCTCGCCCTGACTCCCACCGGCAGACACTGGTTCACCGCGCTGGGCGCTGCGACGATGGTCGTCTACTTAGGTCACGGGTTCGTGGTCGCCTGGGCGAAGGGACACGAACTGTTCGACCCGTTGCGCGATGGTGATCCCTGGCTCGCGGTCCTGGCCTTGGTCGGATTCGGCATCGCGGTCTCTCTGGTCCTGGCCGCACGGCCCGTACGAACCCTCGGATTCTGGGTGGTGGATCCGATCGGCAGCTGGCAGCGGCGTCGCCGCCGGATTCAGGCGTGAGCCAACGCGTACCGGACCACATCGAGCACCCGAACCGAGCCGTCGAGGATGTCGGCCAGTTTCACCCAGGCCACCGAGTCCGTGGTCCCGCCGACCTCGACCACCCTCGGCTGGGATCCGGCATCCAGGTTCACCACGAACACCAGATGCACACCGTGATAGTCCTCCAACCGCCCGTCGGGTGCGGTTCCGGTGAAGTGCTCGTCATGGACGCCGAGCAACGTTCCGACCGCCCCTGCCGTCACTCCACATTCCTCGGTCAGTTCACGTCGCAGCGCGTCGGCTGGTGCTTCACCGTGCTCCACACCACCACCGGGCAGGGTCCACGCTCCGGCGTGGTAGCCGCGCGCTGAGATCCGGGTGAGCAGCACCTTCTCCTCGCTGCGGATGAGACCGTAGGCGGCGATACGCTGGCGTTGCCGAGGCCGGAATCCCGCGAGTGCCTCGCTGACCGCTTCGACCACCGGCAGCGCGCCCGAGGTGACCGCGCTGACCGGATGCCAGGCGGCATCCATCGTGGAGCCGTCGACCTCGAGGGTCCGCGGTGGCGGGGCGTCCTTGGCCACCCAGCCCTCAAAGATCAGCCGCAGTGCCTGGGCGTCCACCCGGCGCCCCTCCCGCCAGGTGTCGGACCAGTGGCTCGACTGCACCTGGATCGGGGGTCCGACGGTGACCTCGAGACTGGTCTCCTCGCGCACCTCGCGGACCAACGCCCGGCGAGGGTCCTCGCCGTGCTTGATACCGCCACCGGGCAGCGTCCAGGACTCGTCGGGGGTCACTCGCGCCGAGAGTCGGCTGAGCAGGATCTCCGGTTCGTCCATCCCGTCCAGGATGCGTAGAACCACGGCATAGGAGGCCACGCGTTGGACCCGAGGCAGCATGTTCATCCCGGTCAGTGTGACATGACCGACCCAGCCGGTTGACGCGCCGTCACACCGGCTCAGATCAGGTGAAGGGGGGACGGGCGTCGAGCGAGACGGACCGCCGACCAGCCCAGCGCCAGACCCGGGCGGCGCGGTCACGATCCTCGTCGGTGACCAGGTTCCCCATCCAACGCAGGGCCAGGCTCATCAACCAGTCCGAGCGCATCCCCACCGGCCCCAGGGCGCCGAGCACCTTGGGCGCGGTGAAAACCCCGGCCAGGCGCCGGGCCACCGAGAACGCCTCGCCGTAGTGCTCACGCAGCAGGGCCGGCCAGGCGGTCGCCAGGTCGTCCCCGGCCATCAGCATGTCGACCAGTAGCCGGCCGGTCTCCAGACCGTAATCGATGCCCTCGCCGTTGAGGGGGTTGACGCACGCCGCGGCGTCCCCGATCAGCGCCCAGTTGGCACCGGCCACATTCGAGACCGCGCCACCCATCGGAAGCAGCGCCGAGGCCACGTCGCGGGGTTCGCCCGTGAGCTCGAAGTCCTCGCGCCGCGCTCTGGCGTACAGGTCGATCAGTGGTTTGATCGCCACGCTCGCCGGGCGCTTGTCGGTGGCGAGGACTCCCCCACCCAGATTCACCTCACCGTTGCCCAGCGGGAAGATCCAGCCGTACCCGGAGAGGATCTCATCGCGCTCCCCACGTAGCTCGAGGTGCGAGGAGATCCACGGGTCGTCGTGCCGTTCGGAGGTGACATAGGAGCGCCCCGCCACGGCGTAGACCGTGTCCCGATGCCAGACCCGGCCCAGCACCTTGCCCAAGGGCGAACGCACTCCATCGGCCACCACCAGTCGGCGGCAGCGGATGGTCACCGGCCCGGCCGCGCCACGGAAGGTGACCGAGACGACCCGGGCGCCCTCAAGCGTGGCGTCCACGGCTCGTAGGCCGTCACGGACCCGGGAGCCGGATGCCAGCGCCACACCGCGCAGATGGTCGTCCAATTCGAGGCGCGGAACCGCACTGCCCCAGTCGGGCAGAGTGCCGCCGGGCCAGCGCAACTCCAGCGTCTGACCGAAGCCGTGGGCCCGCAAGCCGTGATTGACCGTGTGGGAGCGTACCCATTCATTCAGGCCCAGACGGTCGAGTTCGGCGATGGCGCGTGGCGTCAGGCCATCGCCACAGGTCTTGTCCCGGGGGAACTCGGCCGCATCGACCAAGAGGGTGTCGAGCCCGGCTCGGGCACTCCAGGCGGCTGCGGCGGATCCGGCCGGACCGGCACCCACTACCAGGACATCGCAGGACTCGGGGTCGGGAACGGTGGTGCTCACCCGTCGATTCTCCCCTGTGCCGGAGTCTTGGGCCACTTCGGGAGCACGGAGCCGGGTTTCGGGGGCGGGGAAATGGCGGAGGCCCCGCCGGCTAGTCGCCGACGGGGCCTCCGCTGTAGGACTCGATCAGTTCTGGTACGACCCGAAGTCGAAGTCGTCCAGGCTGACCGGCTGGCCCTGAGCCTGACCGAAGTCATAGTCGTATGCGTCGTACCCGGTCACCGAGTAAGCCGCCGCACGAGCCTCCTCGGTCGGCTCGACCCGGATGTTGCGGTAGCGCTCCAGGCCGGTACCGGCCGGGATGAGCTTACCGATGATGACGTTCTCCTTGAGACCGCGCAAAGCGTCCGACTTGCCATTGATGGCCGCTTCGGTAAGCACTCGGGTGGTC
>CAYNFY010000110.1:0-12322 GCA_964396585.1 uncultured Nocardioides sp. | reverse complement strand
CACACCGGTTCGAGAGGCAGCGCCGGGTGCGACACCGCCCATCGAGGGCATCGAGGGCATCGAGGACACGACCATCCAGAACGGGGCTCGGGAGCGTTCCCCGGGCCGGGCGGCGCGTAGGTCGGCGGCGGCGCGACAGGTCGATCCGGCCTGGGTGGCCGGCACCGCGGACAGAGCCGGTATCCCGCCGACTGCGCTGCGCGCCTACGCACAGGCCACCCTGGCCGCACCGAAGGGCTGCGAGATCGCCTGGAACACGCTGGCCGGGATCGGCTGGGTGGAGTCCCAGCACGGCACCCTGGACGGTCGCGTCCTCGGCGACGACGGTCACTCCCAGCCGTCGATCCTCGGCCCTGCCCTGGATGGGGTCGACTATGCCGCGATCCCCTCGACCCGGAAGTCCCAGCGCTGGCACGGCGACCCGGACTGGGATCATGCTGTCGGCCCGTTGCAGTTCATCCCGTCCACCTGGAGCCGGTGGGGACGCGACGGTGACGGGGACGGTGTCGAGGACCCCAACGACATCGATGATGCGGCCGCCGCCGCGGTCGCCTACCTGTGCGCCGACGGGCACGACCTGACCACGGGCATGGGCTGGTCCGATGCGGTCTTCGGGTACAACCACTCCGCCGACTACGTCGCCCGGGTCTTCGAGGCCGCCCGCAGCTACGCGGAGCGGGTGCGGTAGGCGCGTCCCTACTGTGGGCCGGCGCGGCCGGGCAGGGTGAGCCAGACGGTGCAGCTACCGGGCATTCCCGGGGTCCGTGGCGCCACCGATCGGACGGTCAGGTCGCCCCCGTGTCGCCGCAACAGGTGCCGGGAGCTGTCCAGTTCCATCTCGGTGACCGGATCCCAGCCCGTCGTGTCACCCGTCATGATGGGAGGTCCGGGCGGTACCGGGTCCTCGGCGCCGTGGCGATCGACCAGGACGACCACGGTGTCCCCGAACCGGTCGGCTCGCAGCCGGGCGGCGTAACGGCCGGTGTCCGAGCCGCCCATCACGACATCCAGTGCGGCCACCACGGTTCGGGTCACGATGTCGGGGGAGTGCCGGACCCACAGGCCGGAGCCCACCCAGTCGACGGCGCCCGCACGGGCGGCCGTGAACTCCACCAGGGGGTCGAGCACCTCGTCGAGGCTGAACTCGGTGACCACCAGCTGGGGACTGCGCAGCATTCGGTTCGCGCGGGAGAGCTCACGCCTTAGGGCACGTTCGAGCAGGGTGCGCTGATCGGAGTCGACCGAGTCGTCCTCGCGTAACTGGCTGGCCCGCAGCAACGGCGACATCAGGGACCGGAGCAGGTCGATCAGGATCTGCCGCTGGTCGACGGTGGACTCGGCGGTAGCCGCTCGCACGGCCAGGTCGGCCAGTTCCTCACGTCGCCGAGCCAGGGTCTCGGTCACGAGGCGGAGCGTGGGCGCCAGCAGGCGCTCCATCAGCACTACTCCGATCAGGGCCGCGGTCACCGCGCTGGCGGTTCCGATGGCGGGGGTATGGGAGTCATCGAAGATGCTCATGCTGGAGGCCACCAGACTCACCACCACGACCGAGTAGCGCACATACCAGGGCAACGAGCCGTTCCGGACGATGGCCACCAGGCTCACCACGAGCAAGACGATCAGGATCAGACGCTGGCTGAGCGCGGTTCCGTCCAACCAGCCGGCGGGCATCGGCAGCCAGTCCGCGATCGTGACCCGCGCGATCACCACGGTGCTGGCCAGCGCGATACTCAGTCCGACCGGGTCGAATCGGCGGAACGGGGCGCCGCGGGCGGCCTGCACATTGGCGAAGGCCGCCAGCCCCATGGACAGAACCTCGACCGGCTCCGCTCCTGGGAGCAGCATCACCCCGGGGTCGGCCAGGGCCATCAGCTGGATGGGGAGTTCGGACAGTCCGATGCCCAGTGAGGAGACGGCGAGCCAACCGTGCGCCGGCTGATGTCTCAGCCGCCAGCACAGGTAGTACAACACTCCGGCCACCACGATGAAGAGGTCGATCACCAGCAGCGCGCCTACCCGGACCTCGCCGCTGTGGCCGCCGGTGCGCTGGATGGCGAGGGTCACCAACAGCATCGTCACCACCGAGACGGCCAGTGGTCCCCAGAGCAGGTCCCGGCGGACGGTCGTCATCAGCCGGACCCGGGAATCGAGATCACGAAGGTCGTCCGGTGCGGCGAGGACTCGGCCAGTGCCAGGTCGCCCCCGTGCTCACGCATCAGCGCCCGAGCGGTGCTCAGTCCCAGACCTTCGCCCACCGATGCGACGCCGCGGGTGCCTCGATGAAACAGCGTGGGCAGCACGCTCGGATCGACCTCCGGCCCAGGTTGAGAGACCGACACCCGAACCGTCGTGTCCTGCCGGCTCATGCGGACCGTCAGTTGCTGACCCGGCGCGTGTCGTTGGGCGTTGTGCAGGAGGCCACCGAGCACCTGGGCGACCGAGTCCGGAACGTGCCGGATCAGACCCGAGGTCGGGTCGCACTGCCAGGAGATGGTCAGTCCCTCGGCGCGGTGGAACTCGATCAGGGGGCGGACGAGGGACTCGATATCGAAGACCTGTACCTCGGTGGTGGTCCCGTGCAAGGTTCGGTTGACTCGTCCGAGCTCTTCGGCGAAGGCGTGCTCGAGGCTCTCCCGCTGGCTGGGGCTGAGTCCTTGACGCAGGGTGAGCAGTTCACTGGCGGTGGCCAGGCCCCCCACCGTCGAGCGGACCTCGTGCAGAATGTCGGCCTCGGTTCGGCCCTGCGCCTCGGCGTTCAAGGCTCGCCGGGCCAGGGCCTCCATCTGCGCCCGGTCCGCCTCCAGGCTGTCGAGCAGCGCCCGGATGGAGGCATCGAGCATCAGCAGCCCCACCACCAGCACCACCAGCGAGGTGACCGCGGACGAACTCCAGGCCGGAGTGGGCTCCGCGCCGGTGTCCAGGATGCACTGGACTCCGGTCGCCAGCACCACCAGGCTGAAGACCGTACGGGTGTAGCGGGAATGGCCACGAGTACGCAGCAGGGCGACCAACGTGGCCAGGCAGAGCAGCCCCACGGCGAGCCGCTCGGCGAGGGCGGTTCCGTCGACGAACCCGGCGGGAGCGTCGCTATTGATCAGCGCGAAGCGCAGGGCGGCGGAGACTACGGCGCCCGCGATCCCCAACGAGAGCGGTGAGAACCACGGACCGGTTCGCTGCTGGGCGGCGCATACGAAGAGCACCAGCAGATATCCGGCGGCGGCCACCTCCATGCCCTCCCCGTCCGATGCCGCCGTCCCGACCGGGTCGGCGAATTGGGCCAACAGGAACGGAAAGTCCTGTAGTCCGAGGAAGATCAGCGCCGCCGCCAACCAGCCGAATGCGGGGATCTCACGCATCCGCCAGGTGACGTAGTAGAAGATACCGGCGAGCAGGGCCAGCACGCCCTGAAGCACCATGGCGAACATCTCGAGCCGATCACCGGTAGCCATCGCCGGGCCGAGGTCGAGGGCACGTGCGAAGGTGATCAGGGCCGCCATGGCCAAGGCAGCGGCCACAGCGGATGCCGGCAGCCCTCCGCGCCTGGTCAAACATCCTCCTCGACCCTGGGGGCGCGGAGACTCGCGCCCCCAGAAGGGTAGCGAGAACCCTGCCGGAGGACAGCGGCCGCCGGCAGGGAGTGAGATGTTCGATTGTCCTCGCCTTGGGTCGAGGGCGCGTCTGATCGATGCTGTGTGGCCATTGTCGGACGGCGGAGTGACGAGTGGGTGCACGTCCGTCAAATGTCATCGATCCTGGGTATCGGTGCGGCGGGGCACGGTGATGTGGGGGTGTCGGGGGGCGGCCGTAGACTCGATCCAGTCCACCCCCTGCCGTTTCCCGGCCGGGGGCAATCGTCGTGCCGGTCCGTCGCTGGATCGGTGGAGGAGTCATTCGTGAGCAACAACCCGGTCCTGTCCCGACTGACCGACCTGTTGGCCGATGACCCAGTCCTCGCCGAGTCGCTCGCCGACGCCAGGGCCGGGCTCACTCCGGCCCTGGATCTGACCGGCCCCAACTCGATGCGCCCGTTCCTGGTCGACGGTCTGGTCCGGGCCGGCCGTTTCGTGCTGGTGGTGACGGCGACCTCGCGAGACGCCGAGGACCTGGTGGCCGGCCTCGGCTCGCTGATGGATCCCACTCTGGTCGGCTACTACCCGAGTTGGGAGACGCTGCCGCATGAGCGACTCAGCCCGCGTTCGGACACGGTGGGCCGGCGCTTGGCGATGCTGCGTCGGCTGGTGCACCCCGGCGGGGACCCGAGCAACGGTCCGCTCAAGGTGCTCGTGGCCCCGATCCGTTCGGTCCTGCAACCTCAGGTGAAGGGTCTGGCCGAACTGGTACCGGTGGAGTTGCGCACCGGGGGTACCGCGGACCTGGACGACGTGGCCCACGCTCTGGCCGACGCCGCGTACTCGCGCGTCGACCTGGTCGAGCGGCGTGGCGAGTTCGCGGTTCGAGGCGGCATCATCGATGTCTTCCCGCCGACCGAGGAGCACCCGCTGCGGGTCGAGTTCTTCGGTGACGAGGTGGAGGAGATCCGTTACTTCTCGGTCGCCGACCAGCGCGGTCTCGAGCCGTCCGAACGGCTGTGGGCGCCTCCGTGCCGAGAACTGCTGTTGACCCCCGAGGTGCGGGCCCGGGCCAAGGCACTGGGCGACGCGCACCCGGCGCTGCTCGAGCTCACCGACAAGATCGCCAACGGGATCGCGGTCGAGGGCATGGAGTCCTTGGCGCCGGTCCTGGTGGACGACATGGAGCTGCTCGTCGACCTGCTGCCCGAGAACGCTCACACGCTGGTGCTCGACCCGGAACGCGCCCGGGCCCGGGCCGCCGATCTGGTGGCCACCTCCGAGGAGTTCCTCGGGGCCAGCTGGGCGGCCGCGGCCAGCGGCGGCACCGCACCGATCGACCTGGGAGCGGCCAGCTATCGGACTCTTCCCGAGATCCGGGAGCACACCAGGGGACTCGGCGTCCCGGTCTGGACGATGGCCCCCTTCGGACTCGATGACACCGGAGACGACACGGGTCTCTCGGTCGGGTCGACCGTGGTGCCGCACCGAACCCTGGCCGCGCATGCGGCCGAGGCCTACCGCGGGGACGTGGCCAAGGCGCTCGATGACGTCCGGGCGTGGTTGGGCGAAGGCATCGACGTGACCATCACCCATCCCGGTCATGGGCCGGCGGAGCGGCTGGTCGCGGTCCTCGCGGAGAACGACCTGGCGGCGACGCTGGCCACGGGTGTGCGGCCACAACCGGGTGGAGCCGGTGTCATCACCGTCACCACCGCGACCCTGGAGTCCGGGTTCGTGGCCCCGGAGCAGAAGGTGGTGCTGCTGACCAGTGACGACTTGACCGGCCAGCGTGCCTCCACTCGGGACATGCGCAAGATGCCCGCCCGGCGCAAGAAGCAGATCGACCCCCTCGAGCTCACCGCCGGCGACTACGTGGTGCACGAGCAGCACGGCGTGGGCCGGTTCGTCGAGATGAGGCAGCGCGAGGTCGGCGGTGCCGTCCGCGAGTACCTGGTGCTGGAATATGGCGCGTCGAAGAAGGGAGCCCCGCCGGACAAGCTCTACGTTCCCGCCGACACCCTGGAGCAGGTCACCCGGTACGTGGGTGGCGAGTCACCGAGCCTGGACCGGCTGGGTGGTGCGGACTGGTCGCGGCGCAAGGCCAAGGCCAAGAAGGCGGTCAAGGAGATCGCCGCCGAGCTGATCAAGCTCTATGCGGCCAGACAGGCCACTCAGGGCTATGCGTTCGGACCCGACACCCCCTGGCAGCGCGAGATGGAGGACGCCTTCCCCTTCACCGAGACTCCCGATCAGATGAGCACGGTCGACGAGGTCAAGGCGGACATGATGCGCCGGGTGCCGATGGACCGGCTGGTCTGTGGTGACGTGGGGTACGGCAAGACCGAGATCGCGGTACGGGCCGCCTTCAAGGCGGTCCAGGACGGCAAGCAGGTGGCGGTCCTGGTTCCGACTACGCTGCTGGTCACCCAGCACCATTCGACCTTCACCGAGCGGATGAGCGGATTTCCGGTGGTGCTCAAGCAGCTGAGTCGGTTCCAGTCCGACAAAGAGGCGGCCGAGGTCATCGCCGGGGTCAAGGAGGGGTCGATCGACATCGTCATCGGCACCCACCGACTGCTCAACCCCGATATCGCCTTCAAGGATCTGGGCCTGATCGTGGTCGATGAGGAACAGCGGTTCGGAGTCGAGCACAAAGAACAGATGAAGCGGATGCGCACGTCGGTGGACGTCCTCTCGATGTCGGCCACCCCGATCCCGCGGACCCTGGAGATGGCGGTCACCGGCATCCGCGAGATGTCCACCATCACCACCCCGCCCGAGGAGCGGCACCCGGTGCTCACCTACGTCGGCGGTTACGAGGACCGACAGGTGGTCGCCGCGATCCGCCGCGAGCTGCTGCGCGACGGGCAGGTCTTCTACATCCATAACCGGGTGCAGTCGATCGAGAAGGCGGCGCAGCGGATCGTCGACCTGGTCCCCGAGGCCCGGGTGGCGGTGGCGCACGGCCAGATGAACGAGAAGCAGCTGGAGCAGGTGATGCTCGACTTCTGGGAGAAGCGCTTCGACGTATTGGTCTGCACCACCCTGGTCGAGTCGGGGCTGGACGTGTCCAACGCCAACACGATGATCATCGAACGCTCCGACACGCTCGGGCTGAGCCAGCTGCACCAGCTGCGGGGACGGGTGGGGCGCTCGCGCGAACGGGCCTACGCCTACTTCCTCTACCCCTCCGAGAAGCCGCTCACCGAGACCGCCCACGAGCGGCTCGCCACCCTGGCCCAGCACTCCGATCTGGGCGGCGGCATGGCGATCGCGATGAAGGACCTGGAGATCCGTGGCGCCGGGAACCTGCTCGGCGGTCAGCAGTCCGGACATATCGCCGACGTCGGCTTCGACCTGTACGTGCGGCTGGTGGGTGAGGCGGTGGCCGACTTCAAGGGGGACGGCGAGATCGAGCTCTCCGAGGTCCGGGTCGACCTGCCCGTCGATGCGCATCTGCCGGCCGAGTACATCGGCTCCGAACGGCTTCGGCTGGAGGTCTACAAGCGGCTCTCGGAGGTCCGCGACGATGCCGATGTGGACGCCATCAGGGACGAGCTGATCGATCGGTACGGCAATCCGCCGGAGGTGGTCGCCTCACTGTTGTTGGTGGCCAGATTCCGGGCCAGGTGTCGTCAGGCCGGGATCAGCGAGGTCACCCTGGCCGGGCGCAATGTGCGGTTCGCCAAGGTGACGCTGCCCGACTCGATGAAGGCACGCTTGAATCGGCTCTATCCGAAGTCGATCATCAAGGAGTCGGCCTCATCGGTCTTGGTCCCGCGTCCGATCCCGCCCAAGATCGGGGCACAGCCGATCGCGGGGATCGCGCTGCTGGAGTGGGCCCGACAGGTCGTCGACGCGGTCCTCGACCCGATCAAGTCATCGGCCGCCACGGGCGCTGTTTCGTGAGGATTGTGAACGGTTTCACACGAAGTCCTTGAAGTGCGCTGGGGCGTGTGAGAGGTTCAGCGAGTGATCTTGCACCGAGTCCGTCACCTTGCCGTCCTGGCCGCCTGCGGGGTGGTCCTGCTGTCCGGGTGTGCTGGTGCCCGGCCGAATGTCGCAGTTCAGGTGGACGACCATTCGGTGTCGCTCTCCACGGTCGATGAGATGACCGACATCGCCTGTCAGCCGAAGAACTTCCCGGTCCTGGTGCAGAGCGAGAACCCCGTGCCGCGCGGTGTGGTGCGGACCAGCATCGCCTCGCTGGCCGGGCTGGATCTGGTCCTGGACAAGTTCACGGCCGCGGAGGGGGTGGACGACCGGGCCTATGTCGAGCAGCAGCTCAACAGCACCCGATCCCAGTTGACGCAGGCGCTCGGTGCCCCGTCCGCGAAGCGGATGGCGGGGGTCCTGACCGCCCAGACGCGCTTCAGCAATGCGATGCGGTTGGTCGGTCAGCAGTCCCTGCTCGGCAGTGGCCAGAAGCAGCAGAGTGACCCGCAAGCGGTGATGACCGCGGGACAGCAGGTCTGGCAGTCCTGGTTGGAGGACCAGCAGGTGTACGTCGACCCGCGGTTGGGCCTCGACCTGGTTGATCCGAACAAGACGCCGCGGATCGGCTCGATCCCAGTCGGCGAGTTCGCCCGGGCCGCCGCCCAGACCGAGCAGGCCCCCTCAGCAAAAGACCTTCCCGCCAATCAGGTCTGCGGCTGACCCTGTCGCGGATGGGACCATGCAGGAGTGACTGAACAGGAACGCTCGGAGGACCCGCTGGGCGGGTTCGTCGAGGTGATGCGTCGGCTCCGCGAAGAATGTGACTGGAAGCGCTCGCAGACGCACCGTTCGCTGACTCGCTACCTGCTGGAGGAGACCCACGAGCTCATCGAGGCCCTGGACACCTTCGCAGGGCCCTTGAACGAGGGTGACGATGTGCTGCTCCGCGAGGAACTGGGCGATGTGTTGTTGCAGGTGGTCTTTCATGCGGTGATCGCCGAGGAGCGCGGCGCCTTCACCATGGAGGACGTGGCGGCCGAGGTCACCGCCAAGATGGTGCGCCGTAACCCGCACGTCTTCGCCTCCGCCGGCGGAACCGCGCCCAGTGCCGCAGAGGTGACCGAGGCCTGGGAACGGATCAAGGCGACGGAGAAGGGCCGGGGCTCGGTGCTGGACGGGCTGGCCCCCACCCTGCCCGCGCTGCTGTACGCCGACAAGGTGGTCGATCGGGCCGAGCGGGCCGGGACCCCGGTCGTCGTGGACCCGGGGTCCGCGGATCTGGGTGCGCGGCTGCTGGCCCTGGTTGCCGAGGCGCACCGGAACGGCATCGACCCCGAGCAGGCCCTGCGCGACACGGTCCGCGCCCACGTCTCCCACTGACCGGTGAGGGGGCTCTTATGTGCCTCCTCACCTCGGGCTGAGGAGGCACATAAGAGCCTCCTCAGCGGGGGACGGCTAGGTGGAGGGTCGGTACCAGGGGGAGGATCGCACCAGTTTCAGCGCCCGCTTGGTACGGAAGGGATCGGCCTGTCGGTAGAGCCAGGGGCGCCCGATCCACAAGTAGGCGTCCACGTACTGTGCGGCCAGCGCCCGGTGCCTCGCGGACAGGCCCCAGGCTGGGTTGGCCACATCGGTGGTCGGCGGGATGCCGAGAGTGACGCAGGTTCCGCTGAGCCGGCCCGGCTTGCAGACCACCGCGTTGTCGGGATCCTTGCCGCGGTACTTACCGAACTCGAACGGGTTGCCGTTGGAGGAGGTGTTGACCACACCGCGCAGGGCCAGTCCGCGCTTGGCGAAGATCTGGGCCAGTTCGGCGATCCGCTCGATGTCGCGCTCGGTGGAGTTGTAGTGGGTGGTGTTGGTGGCGATCCCGTCGGCGAACTCGATGCCGCTGGCGCTCAACAGCCGGGCCGCCTCTGGGGCGCCCCCCTGACCCGGATGCGGCCAGTCCCAGCCGCCGGTCTCCAGGTAGAGCCGGGTGTTGGGCAGGGCGCCGTAGCGTTTTGCGGCGTAGCGGATCAGCCTGGCGGAGAGCCTCGGCTTGGGCACCGAGCGCAGGGTGGTCGAGTCCGGTTGCAGGACCAGGATCGTCCTGGTGTCCCCGATCGCACGGGCCGAGACCCGGATCCACTTCTTGTAATCCGCGATCTGCTGTTTGGACGGCACCTTCTTCTTGGCGGCGCCGTTCCAGGGGTCCATCCGGAAGATCGTCAGCTGTACCCAGGCATCCGGATCGCCGTTCTGGCTGCGGACGATGTAGTCGTTCAGCGTCGCGGCGATTCGTCGGGTCGGGATCCAGGCGCCGAACCAGCGTGCCTTCGGAGCGAGTGCGATATGACCGAGTAGCTCTCGCTTGGTGCCGGTGGCCCGGGTATAGGGGACCCACGCCTGGTCGCCGGCGCCCCGGTAGACGCCCCAGGTTCCGACCAGCGGGTTGCCGACGGTGCCCCGAGACATCGCGATCGTCCGGCTGGTCGCTGTCTGGCCGGTGCAGACCAGCAGGGTGCAGACCAGCAGGAGCGCCACCCACAGCGGGTTGGCGCGAACCGGGAGAGGTCGAAGGCTCATCGTTGACTCGGGGGGAAGGGGGCGGGTGGAGGGGCGCCTTGAGGCTATCGGTTGTGCCGCCGCGCTATCTGGTTTCGACCGATCGGCGGTATCCACCGATGCGAGCGACTCACGAGGATCCACAGGCTGCTCGTCGGACCACCTCGCGATTCGCGCCCGCGTATAGAGTGTTGGCATCTCAACGCGTGTCGGGCAGACTGAGGAGGGTGATCGGATTGGGCCTGGAGACCTGGGTGTCGCTCGCTGCGATCGTCGGTGTGGGCGCCACGGTGCTGACCGTCCTGCTCGGCGCCATACATCGCGCCGAGATCCGGCTGGAGGGCCGGATGGACCGCTTCGGTGACCGGATGCGTTCACTCGATAGCCGGATAGACGAGGTTCGGGCCAAGCTCTCCGCAGAGAAGGTGTCGAAGAGTTCATTCGGCTTCCTCCGAAGGGAGACGGAGGGGCTCAGGGGCGAAGTGAACCTGCTCCGTGCCGATATCACCGCTCTGGCCATCGCCCGTTCCACGAACGAGACCCTGTACGACAGCCTGGTGACCCGGGTCGCCGACATGGACGCCAGCCTCAGGGTGATCGACGCTCGCATCTTCGAGCTCGCCACCAAGAGATCCGCTCCCGAACTGATCGTCCCCACCTCCACCCACTGACCGCCCACACCCGCGAGGCATGCATGGATGTGGGTGGTCGCGCCGTTAGGCTGGTTCCTGGGAATCACCCCGACCGGAGGCCGCGGCGATCTGACGCGACCACACCCAACTCCAGGAGCGAAACCGAAGTGGCAGCAATCGAAGCCGTTGGCGCCCGCGAGATCCTCGACTCGCGCGGCAACCCCACCGTCGAGGTAGAGGTTCTCCTCGAGGACGGTTCGTTCGGCCGGGCGGCGGTCCCGTCCGGCGCATCCACCGGTGCTTTCGAGGCCGTCGAGCTGCGCGACGGTGGCGATCGCTACCAGGGCAAGGGCGTGCGGAACGCGGTCAAGGCCGTGATCGAGGACATCGCCGACGTGCTGGTGGGCATGGAGGCCGACGACCAGCGCGAGATCGATCAGGCGATGATCGACGCCGACGGCACCCCCAACAAGGCGAAGTTCGGTGCCAACGCGATTCTCGGCGCCTCGCTGGCCACCGCGCACGCCGCGGCCGAGTCGGCCGGCTTGCCGCTGTTCCGCTACGTGGGTGGCCCGAACGCGCATCTGCTGCCGGTCCCGATGATGAACATCCTCAACGGTGGCGCGCACGCCGACACCAATGTCGACATTCAGGAGTTCATGATCGCTCCCCTGGGTGCGGCCACCTTCGCCGAGGCGTTGCAGCAGGGCACCGAGGTCTACCACTCGCTGAAGTCCGTGCTCAAGAAGCAGGGCCTGTCCACCGGAGTCGGCGACGAGGGTGGCTTCGCCCCCGACCTGGCCAGCAACCGGGCGGCGCTGGACCTGATCTCCTCGGCGATCGAGCAGGCCGGGTTCACGGTCGGTGCCGACATCGCTCTGGCCCTGGACTGCGCCGCCAGCGAGTTCTTCGAGAACGGTGCCTACCAGTTCGAGGGCCAGGCCCGTACCGCGGCCGAGATGAGCGCCTACTACGCCGAGTTGGTCTCCGCCTACCCGATCGTCTCCATCGAGGACCCCCTCGACGAGGAGGACTGGGATGGCTGGAAGACACTGACCGACGAGATCGGCACGCGTACCCAGCTCGTCGGCGACGACCTCTTCGTGACCAACGTCGAGCGACTGCAGCGCGGTATCACCGGTGGTCAGGGCAACGCGATGCTGGTCAAGGTGAACCAGATCGGCTCGCTGAGCGAGACCCTCGACGCGGTCGACCTGGCGCACCGAGCCGGTATGCGCAACATGATGAGCCACCGCTCGGGTGAGACCGAGGACGTGACCATCGCGGATCTGGCCGTGGCCACCAACTGCGGGCAGATCAAGACCGGCGCTCCGGCACGATCGGAGAGGGTCGCGAAGTACAACCAGTTGCTGCGGATCGAGGACCACCTCGGCGACGCCGCGCGTTACGCCGGAGCCGCGGCGTTCCCGCGGCTCGGCGCCTGATCCCAGGTCGCTGACAGTATCGACGACGTCCGGAGCGAGTGATGGCGAACCGACGAACCCCAGGCGGGCGGCCTTCCCGCTCGCCTGGGGGACGGCGCCCGGGGCAGCGGCACACCCCGCGGTCACATCAACCCACTCGTCCCGACGCCACTCCGGCGAAGAGTGAGCTCGGGCCGGAAGCAGATCGATC
>CAYNFY010000109.1:0-12713 GCA_964396585.1 uncultured Nocardioides sp. | reverse complement strand
CGTGCTGTCCAGGTCTGGATCGGTGT
Organism: uncultured Nocardioides sp.; assembly: GCA_964396585.1. GTDB lineage: Bacteria > Actinomycetota > Actinomycetes > Propionibacteriales > Nocardioidaceae > Nocardioides. Next base: position 12,687 of record CAYNFY010000109.1, on the reverse strand, counting down.
CGGTGGACCGGCTTCATGAAAGACCGAGGTTAGGGGCTTCTCTGGCCCTACTGGTCCCCCTGGCCACCGTGCCGACCGCGGCTGCAGTATCGGATCCCAAGTTCGGGGCGCCTGCGGTCGGGAGTTGTTATCGGGTGTCCTATGGGACCGCGATGGGGATCTCCGTATCCGCGCCGACCGTGAAGTGCCGGGCGAAGCACTCCCTGTGGGTGGTCGGAACCGGTCTTCTTCCCGAGGGCACGGTCATGGACGAGTCGATGACCTTTGAGACGGCGCTACTGATCTCACGTGCCTGTGACCTGCCGACGGCCAAGGCGCTTGGTGGCTCCCTGGGGCGTCACTTCGTACGCTCGGCGTATCACGGCTTCTACTTCGTGCCGACCCTCGCTCAGCAGGCACAGGGTGCCCGCTGGTTCAGCTGCAATGTGGGGATCCTGGAGGCTGGCAAGTTGGCCGTGAACAAGAAGGTCAAGCCGACCAAGGTGGGTCCGCGGATGAGCGACGACATTGCGTTGTGCGCCACCGGCAAGGGTCTGCTTACCCATTGCCGGGCACAGCACCGTTACCGGGCCACCGGGGTCGGTAGTGCTCGGTTCAAGGGAAGTTATACGCAAGCCCGCATGGAGAAGGCCGGCCGGAAGGACTGTGCATCGAAGGTCACCACTCCTCGTTATCGGTTCGTGGAACGCGCCGGGAAGGGCAAGCGCTTGACCTTCGCCTGCCTGTCGGAGAACAGGCGCTGAGACTCGTGGCCGTCGCTAGGTGAGGAAATGTGGTGGAGGCCCGACCGGGTCGATCCGGTCGGGCCTCCACCATGTGCAGTATTAGGTCAGACCAGCACCCGGCGCAGCTCGTGCACCGGGCCGAACAGTTCCGCACAGGCGTAGGCGCGTTTGAAGTACAGATGGGCCGAGTGCTCCCAGGTGATCGCGATGCCACCGTGCAGCTGGATGGACTCACCGGCCACCATGGTGAACGCGTCGGTGCACCAGGAGGCTGCCAGCGCGGCCTGCTCGACGACATCCGGCTGATCGGTGGAGGCGGCCCAGCCTGCTGCCCAGGACATGGACCGGGCGGACTCGACCTGGACCAGCATGTCGGCCACCCGGTGCTTGAGCGCCTGGAAGGAGCCCAGCGGGCGTTCGAACTGCTCGCGTTCCTTGAGGTAGGTCACGGTCTGGTCCAGGCATGCTTGAGCGCCGCCGACCTGGAGGGCGGTCACGGCGATCTTGGCGATCGCGCGCAGCCGGGTCAGGTCGATCGCACCCAGCGCGAGTGCCGGGGTGTTCTCGAAGGTGAGGGTGGCGAACCGCAGGGTCTGGTCCATCGCCGGGGTGGCGGTACGGGTCAGACCGCTGGCCGCGGTGTCGACCTCGAACAGGGTAGGCACCCCGTCCACGTCGGCCACCGCCAGCAGGATCTCGGCGTCCGCGCCCTCCAACACCAACGTGCTGGTGCCACTCAGGGCACCTCCCGAGGCGCTCAGGGCAGAGTGCTCGACCCCGAACCGGCCCTGTGCATCGGCCCAGGCCAGCGCGGCCACGGTGCCCGCCGCGATCTCGGAGAGCAGTCGCTCCCGGGCCTCTCCGCCGGCCATCAGCAGAGCCTGTGCGGCCACCACTCCGGAGCCCAGCAGCGGCGAGGGCGAGAGCGAGTAACCAAGCTGTTCCAGCACCACGTGCGTCTCGAACGAGGTGAATCCGGCGCCGCCGAACTCCTCAGGGATGGCCAGTGCGGCCACCCCGATCTGCTCGACCAGGTCGCTCCACAGGGCCGTGTCGTATCCGGCCTCGGCAGCCATCGCCGCCTCCAGGTCGGTGGTCCCGGCCCGGCGCTCCACCAGGCCCTTGACGGCCTTGGTGAGTTCGATCTGCTCCTCGGTCAGGGCGAAGTGCATGTCAGCGACCTTCCATCAGCGAGTCGAGAACGCGGGTGCGGTGGGCGTGCGGGGTGCCCCACGCGCTGACCAGAGCGCGGCTCTTGAGGAACCAGACGCTCAGGTCGCACTCCATCGTGTAGCCGATGGCGCCGTGCAACTGAAGGCTGTTCTTCGAGGCCAGCACCGCGGTGTCCGAGGCGAAGACCTTGGCGGCCGAGACCGCGCGCGAGGCGTCCGACTCGTCGCCGTCCAGCGCCACGGCGGCGCCGCGGACCAGCGGCCGGGCGAAGTCGATCCCGACCTTGATGTCGGCGGCCAGGTGCTTGAGCGACTGGTACTCGCCGATCACCCGGCCGAACTGCTTGCGCTGCTTGAGGTACTCCACGGTGGTCTCGAGCATCCTCATCGAGGCACCGACCAGGGTCGCGGCAGCAGCCAACGCACCCAGGTTCAGGGCCTTCTCGGCGGCCTCGGGCGACACCTCGGCGACCAGGTCACCCGGAGTGGCCTCGAACAGGTGCCGGGCGTGGTCGACGGACGTGCGGGCGGCACCGACCTGCGCCAGCGAGAGGGTGCTGCCCTCCAGTGCGTAGACGTCTGTGGCGATATCGGCGTCCACGACGTGGGTCGCATACGAACCGGCCAGCAGCGAGACCTTGCGCTCGCCCTCGGCGATACCTTCCAGCACCTCGTCCTGACCGGCGGCGGCCAGCAGAGTCGGTGCCACCGCGACGGTCTCGATGTAAGGCCCCGGGGTGGCGTGGTAGCCGAGTCGCTCGAAGGCGACCGCCACGTCCAGGGCGGTGCCGCCGATGCCGCCGGCGGCCTCGGGCACGGTCAGCGCGGGCAGCCCCAACTCGGCCAGCCGACCCCAGAGAGCCAGGCCCGGCTCGTGGTTGCCGGCGGCCCACGCGCGGTTGGCGGCCACCGAGTCGGCGGAGGTCAGCAGACCATCGAGCGCCTCGGCGAAGGCCTTCTGCTCGTCGGAGAGGGAGAACTTCATCGTGCGATCACGCCTTCTTCGACTCGCGGGGGAGACCGAGGATGCGCTCGGCCACGATATTGCGCTGGATCTGGTTGGTGCCGGCGTAGATGGGACCGCCGAGCGCGAACAGGTAGTCGCTGACCCAGCGACCCTCGTCGACCGCACCCTCGTCGACCAGTTCTGCCTCGGGGCCGATCAGGGCCAGGCCGGTCTCGTGCAGGTCGACGTCGAGCTCGCTCCAGAAGAGCTTGTTGACCGAACCGTCGGCGCCCATGTCGCCGCCGTCGGCCAGCTTGTTCACGGTGCCCCAGGTGTAGAGCCGGTAGGCCTCGGCCTTGATCCAGGCATCCACCACGGCGTCACGCAGGTGCGGGTTCGGGGCGCCGGTGACCTTCCACAGGTCCAACAGCCGTTCGGCGGCGGCCATGAACCGACCGGGCGCACGCAGCGACAGGCCACGCTCGTTGCCGGCGGTGCTCATGGCGACCTTCCAGCCCTGGCCCACGCCACCGAGCACGTCGGCGTCCGGGACGAAGACCTCGTCGAAGAAGATCTCCGCGAAGCTGGGGTCGCCGTCCAGCTGCTCGATCGGACGCACCGTGATGCCCTCGGTGTCCAGCGGGAACAGGAAGTAGGTCAGACCGGCGTGGCGCTGGGCCTCGGCATCCGAGCGGAACAGGCCGAAGCCCCAGTCGGCGAACGGTGCCCGAGAGGACCAGATCTTCTGGCCGCTCAGCAGCCAGCCGCCACGGGCCTCGTCGCGTACCGCCTTGGAGCGGATGCCGGCCAGGTCGGAACCCGCCTCGGGCTCGGACCAGCACTGGGCCCAGACCAGCGAGCCGTCGGTCATCGGCTTCATGAACCGGCTCTTCTGGTCATCGGTGCCGTGGTCGAACAGGATCGGGGCCAGCAGCGAGATCCCGTTCTGGGTGATCCGGGTGGGGGCACCGGCGAGGTAGTACTCCTCCTCGAAGATCACCCACTCGACCAGGGAACAGTCGCGGCCGTTGTACTCGGCCGGCCAGGCCACCACCGACCACTTGTCGGCGGCCATGGTGGCCTCCCACTCGCGGTGCAGGCGGGCACCCTCTTCGGTGTCCATGCTGGGCAGGCGACCGGGATTGTGCTCGGCCAGCCAGGCCCTGACCTCGGCGCGGAAGGCTTCCTCTTCCGGCGTGAATTCCAGACTCATGCGTTCTCCGCCTTCTCGTGTGCTGCCGCGTTGTCCTGTGCTGCGTGCTTCTTGTTGCCTGCCGCCATGTCGCGGGCGTCGAGCCCGGCCAGGGAGTCCTTGCCGACCTCGGCATTGTGCGCGTGTGCCGCGTGGTGCAGCCCGAAGGCCGAGTCGATCGAGTTGCGCAGGCCGATGATCTCCTCGGCCTGGTTGACGGCCTTCTTGGAGAGCATCAGGCCCAGGGTCGGCATCTCGACCATCTGGGCGGCCAGCCCGAATGTGGTGGACTCGAGCTCGTCGCGGGCCACCACGTGGTTGACCATGCCCAGCTTCTCGGCGCGCTCGGCGGAGAAGCGGCCACCGGTGAACAGGAACTCCTTGGCGGCGCGGGGGTTCATCTGGAACGGGTGCGCGAACCACTCGACGCCGGGGATGCCCATCCGGGCGACCGGGTCGGCGAAGAAGGCGTCCTCGGCCGCGACGATGAAGTCGCAGGCCCAGGCAAGCATCAGGCCACCGGAGATGCAGGCGCCCTGCACCATCGCGATCATCGGCTTGGGGATCTCGCGCCAGCGCCGGATCATCCCGATATAGACCTCGGATTCCCGGGCGAATCGGGAGTCCAGGCCCTGGCGGTCGGTGTGGTCCCACCAGATGACAGCCTTGCGTTCGAAGGTCTCTTCGTGGTCCCGGGACGGGGTGCCGATGTCGTGTCCGGCCGAGAAGTGCTTGCCGTTACCGGCCAGCACGATCACCTTGACGTCGTCGTCGTGGACCGCTTCGGTGAAGTAGTGGTCCAGGGCGTAGGTGACCTTGGAGTTCTGTGCGTTCCGGTAGGTCGGACGGTTCAGTGTGACGATCGCCACGCCGTCGCGCACCTGATAGGTGACGACGGGCCCGTCCACGTCTTCGGTCACCGTGTAGCCGGGCGAGGCGGGATGCTCACTCATGTTGGCCTTTCCCCGGGTCGATGCTGGTTCGATGTTTCGGTGTCGGGAGCGGGTCCGTGCGATGAGCCGGGTGTCCCATGAAGTCATCGCGACATTACCAAACAAGTGCTTGGTTTGGTAATGTCGCATTCTGTTCGAGGTTGAGCCACGGAACGCGTCCCACGACATCCGCACGAGCGGGTGGGAGGCTGGCCGAGGCGACGTGAGGAGAGCTTGTGGACCTGACCTATTCGCCCGAGGACGAGGCCTTCCGCGCCGAGGTCCGGGAGTGGCTGGGCGACAACCTCGTGGGCGAGTTCGCCGACATCCTGGGGATGGGCGGCTCCGGACGCGAGCACGAAGCACACGATGAGCGTCTTGCCTGGAACCAGCACATGGCCAAGCACGGTTGGACCTGCCTGGGCTGGCCGGTCGAGCACGGTGGCCGGGGACTGAGCCTCTTCCAGCAGGTGATCTTCCATGAGGAGTACGCCCGGGCGAACGCTCCCGCCGGGGTGAACCACCTCGGCGAGACACTCCTCGGACCGACTCTGATCGCACTGGGTACCGAAGAGCAGAAGCAGCGCTTCCTGCCCGGCATCGTCAACGTCACCGAGCTCTGGTGCCAGGGCTACTCCGAGCCCGGCGCCGGGTCCGACCTGGCCGGGGTCCGCACCAAGGCCCGTCTCGAAGGTGGCGAGTGGGTGATCGACGGCCAGAAGGTATGGACGTCGCTGGCCCAGCACGCTCAGTGGTGTTTCGTGGTGGCCCGTACCGAGGCCGGATCGCGGCGGCACGCGGGGCTGAGCTACCTACTGGTGCCGATGGACCAACCCGGCGTGGACGTGCGCCCGATCGAGCAGCTCACCGCGACCAGCGAGTTCAACGAGGTCTTCTTCGACGATGCCCGTACCGAGTCCTCGCTGGTGGTCGGCGAGCCGGGCAAGGGCTGGGGGGTGGCGATGGCGACCCTGGGCTTCGAGCGCGGCGTCTCCACGATCGGCCAGCAGGTCGGCTTCGCCCGCGAACTGGACGGCGTGATCGCCACCGCCATGGCCAACGGCACCTTCGAGGACCCGATCATCGCCGATCGGATCGCTCAGGCGAAGGTCGGCCTGGAGGTGCTGCGTACTCATGCGCTGCGCACGCTGAGTGCCTACGATTCCCAGGTCGCCGGATCCGAGGCAGCCGCGTCGGCCTCCAAGTTGTTGTGGGCCAATTGGCACCGTGACCTGGGCGAGCTGGCGATGGCGGTTCAGGGTGGCGCCGGGCTGACCGTCGGCCCCGACTACGCCCTCGACGAGCAGCAGACCTACTTCCTGTTCTCCCGTGCGGACACCCTCTACGGCGGTTCGAACGAGATCCAGCGCAATATCATCGCCGAGCGCGTGCTCGGCCTCCCGAAGGAGCCCCGCCCGTGACCGTCAAGCCCGAACAGCCCACCCCCGCGTACGTTCCGGGCCACAACCTGCTTGAGGGTCGCGTCGTCGTGGTGACCGCTGCGGCCGGTGCCGGGATCGGTGCCGCGGTGGCCCGCAAGGTGCTGGAGGAGGGCTGCAAGGCGGTCGTCATCTCCGACACCCACGAGCGCCGCCTGACCGAGGCACACCAGGGCCTCGCCGATGAGTTCGGCGCCGACCGGGTGGCCTCCATCGTCTGCAATGTGACCAAGGACGAGGACGTCGTCGCTCTGTTCGATGCCGCCGAGCAGTTCGGTGGCGTCGACGTGGCGATCAACAACGCCGGACTCGGTGGCACCAACGACATCCTCGAGATGCCGGACGAGACCTGGAACCTGGTCCTGGACATCACTCTCACCGGCACCATGCGCTGCATCCGCGAGGCCGGCAAGCGCTTCGTGGCTGCCGGCAAGAAGGGCGTCATCGTCAACAACTCCTCGGTGATCGGCTGGCGCTTCCAGGACGGCCAGTCGCACTACGCTGCGGCCAAGGCCGGGGTGAAGGCGCTGACCAGGTCTGCCGCGGCAGACCTGGCTCAATACGGGATCCGGGTCAACGCGGTCTCGCCGTCGCTGGCGATGCACCCGTTCCTGGAGAAGGTGACCAGCCCCGAGTTGCTCACCGAGCTCAAGGGCAAGGAAGCCTTCGGCCGGGCGGCCGCACCGTGGGAGATCGCCAACGTGATGGTCTTCCTGGCCTCGGACTACTCCAGCTATATGACCGGCGAGGTTCTCGCGGTCTCCTCGCAGCACCCCTGATCCACCTCCCCCGCCTATCGTTGTCACGACGTTTTCGGTCATATATCGACACCGATCGGCGTTACAGCGGAAGGCGGAGACGGCATCCGAACCATTCACACCCCTAGGAGAACGCCATGGCTGAGGCCTACATCGTTGACGCCGTCCGTACCCCGGTCGGCAAGCGCGGCGGCTCGCTCGCGTCCATGCACTCGGCCGACCTCGGTGGGCACGCGATCAAGTCCCTGATCACGCGCACCGGAGTCGACGCCGGCGCGGTGGAAGACGTGATCATGGGCTGCTGCGACACCATCGGCTCCCAGGCCGGGGATGTCGCACGCACCGCCTGGCTGGTGGCCGGTCTTCCCGATCATGTGCCGGGGGTGACCATCGACCGGCAGTGTGGATCCTCACAGCAGTCGGTACATTTCGCGGCGCAGGGCGTGATGTCCGGCACCCAGGACCTGGTCGTGGCCGGTGGCCTGCAGAACATGTCGGCGATCCCGATCTCCTCGGCGATGACCGTGGCCACCCAGTTCGGCTTCTCCACCCCGTTCGCCGAGTCCCCGGGCTGGACCGCGCGCTACGGCGACGTCGAGGTCTCCCAGTTCAACTCCGCAGAGATGATCGCGGAGAAGTGGGACCTGAGCCGGGTGCAGATGGAGGAGTTCGCGCTCGAGTCGCACACCCGGGCCAAGCAGGCCATCGCCGAGGGACGCTTCGAGCGCGAGATCGCCCCGGTCACCTTGGCCGACGGCACCGTGTTCACCACCGACGAGTGCCCGCGGGACACCTCGCTGGAGAAGATGGCCGGCCTGAACCCGCTCCAGCCCGGGGGCCGGATCACCGCCGGTGTGGCCTCGCAGATCTGTGACGGGGCCGCTGCCATGCTGATCGCCTCCGAGCAGGCGCTCAAGGACCACAACCTCACCCCGCGGGCTCGGATCCATCACCTCTCGGTGCGCGGCGACGACCCGATCTGGATGCTGACCGGTCCGATCACCGCCACCAAGCACGCCCTGGCCAAGGCTGGGATGAGCATCGATGACATCGATGTGTTCGAGTGCAATGAGGCCTTCGCCTCGGTGGTGCTGGCCTGGATGAAGGAGACCGGTGCACCGCACGAGAAGGTGAACGTCAACGGCGGCGGCATCGCGCTGGGCCACCCGATCGGTGCCACCGGTGCCCGGTTGATGACCACCTTGCTCAACGAACTGGAGCGCACCGGCGGTCGCTACGGTCTGCAGACCATGTGCGAGGGTGGCGGCCAGGCCAACGTCACCATCATCGAGCGCCTCTGATCCTCGGCCATCCGGTGATGAGGCACTTGAGTGCCTCATCACCGGCTAACCCACGAGTTGCGGGGTGCCGCAGGTCGGTGTGGTGTCGTTGAGCACCCCGAAGACGTCGGCCCCGGCCAGGTTCAGCCCCAACAGGTCGCTCAGCGGCCCGAGGAGGGCAGCGTTCAGGGAGTCGATCAGGGGGTTGAGGATCGGATCGATCAGGACGTTGAGCAGAGGGTTGAGCAGAGTGTTGGTGACAACAGACAGCACCTCTGCGAGTGGCAAGGTGACGAGGCCTCCCAGGGCCGTGATGCCGCCTCCGGTTACGGTGACGTTGGTTCCCCCCAGATGAGTAAGTCGGAAGTCGGAGCCTGTGGTGACGGGGATCTTGTCGTTGGGTGGCAGTTGGAGTTTGGCGAGGCCGGTCTCAGGGCCAGCCAATGTCTTGGTTGAGATGAGTAGTTGGAGATCAATTGAGCCCACAAGCGCTAGATTTCCCTTGATTTTGATGGGGACCTCCAACGCGACGTTGCCGACCGCAGCGGTCGCCACGCTGACGTCCATCTGGTGTGGGGAAGGTGGAGTCAATCGGTTCGCGCACTGGACCCGAGTGAGAGTTCCCGTTGCCTGAGCGACGTCAGCGGTGATGCGCACCTGTCCAGCGGTCACCTTGAGCACACCGAGAATGTTGGGGATCGCTACCAAAGACCCCGTGACGTCGAGGCTGACCTGGGCGGTCTTCGCCTTCGCCTTGTTCACCTGCCCGCAGGCTGCCTGCGGCTGCTGAAGTACCCGTAGTTTGGCCGTCAACCCGGTCCCGATCAGCGGCAGCGTCGCATTGAGCCCGGGGATCTCTATGGCGGAGTCTCCGTTGGCCAGGATCAGGCCGCCGGTCACCAGGTCGAGCACGTTCAGCCCGGCCGCGAGTGCAGCCTGGTTCCCCTGGTCCAGGGAGAGTAGATCGACGACCTTGATCGTCTTGCCGGACAGCGGACCCAGGTGGGTGGCGAGTGTCTGCAGGACCTGGGCGTTAGCGGTGTCACCTTTCTGGGTGAGTACCTGGGCCATGGCCAGGTAGAAGGTGCTCAACTGGACCGGGGTGGTCAACAGTTGGTCGGGGGTGCCGACGCCCAGACCGGGGATCTTGACCAGATCGGCAAGGCTCACATCGGCGTTAGCCATTCCGTGGTACCCCACCGCGGTGAGGTTGAGGGACCCCTCGAGCAGCTTGCCCACGATCGGGGCCAGGAGGGACGACTTGCCGCTGTTCACGGCGGCGGCGTACGAGCCGAGCTTGAAGCAGGCGTTGACCTGGGTGGTGGCGATGGACGATCGGCAGGCACCTCCGCTCCCGGCGCCGAAGGCGAAACTCACCTGCGAGCTGGAGGTGACCAGTACCGCATTCGGACTGACGCCGGGTGGCGGTGTCTGCTGGAAGTACTCGTTGTAGGCGGGCTGGCCGGAGCAGCCCAGGGACTGGTCGGACACGAAGGTCGCGCTGGATCCGACATAGCCCACCCGTACCTCGAGCGCCGGGGTCCCGCCGATGGTGCCCTGGGTCAGCGCGGCGCTGCCTGCCGCGTCCGTGTTGGTCGGGACGATCCCGCTGCCGAGGGTGCGCGCCATGTCGAGCGCGACCGTGTCGGCGACCGCCTGCATGTCCTTGCGCAGCACGCGTTGCATGCCGATGTCGACGGTGAGCGCGGTCAGTGGAACCAGCACGAAGCAGATCGAGATCGACATGATGATCGCCATCGCCCCGTGCTCGCGAGGCTGACTGCGGTGGCGACGAGTGAGCCTCTTCATCAGCTGACCTGAACCACGGAGGTGAAGGAGAGGGTGCTGGGCAGGGTGAATCCGAGCCCTGGAACCGAGGGCAGCAACGACTTCGCGCGATAGGGGTACGACACCTTGACCGTGACACAGGTGTGACCGGCCGAGCATCCGGTCGTGGTGGCAGCCGAGATCGTGCAACTGCTGCCTGGTACGACCTGCCCGTGGCGGGCGAGCACGTTGTCGACGCAGGTCATGTCGAAGGAAGAGAGCGCGTTGCCGATCGCGGTCTGTGCAGACGTGGTCGCCAGAGTGTCAGTGGGTGCGCCGATCGTCGCGCGGGCCCCTTCCGCTGTGGCTTGCGACAGGGCTTGTCGGAACGTGAGCATGTAGCCGTACGCGATCGTCCCGAATGTCAGAGGCAGCACGATGAAGCACAGGCACAGTGCGGTTTCGACCGCCGCTGAACCACGCGCGTCCCGCCGCCGAACCCAGCTGAGCATTTCACCACCCCTACCGAAGCCCGACCTCCGTGTAGCCGCAGCCTAGGACGCGGGCGACGGCGCCGGACCGCTTTCACTGGATTCCTTCGGTACGCCCCTCCGTCCCAGCGGAGCGCGGCCACCGACACCAAACCAAACACTTGCTTGGTAGTCTGTGAGTTCCGAACTCTGTCAGTACCGACCTACGAACTCTGGAGTTACTCATGGGCCTCCTCGACGGACGCATCGCCATCGTGACCGGCGCGGGCCGCGGCATCGGGCGCGCGCACGCTCTCGAACTCGCGCGGCAGGGCGCCAAGGTCGTGGTCAACGACTTCGGTGTCTCGAACAACGGTGTGAAGGAAGACTCCCCGGCGCACGACGTGGTCCGCGAGATCGAGGCCATGGGCGGTCAAGCCGTGGTCAACGGCGCCGACGTGGCCGACTTCGAACAGGCCGGTGCCATGGTGCAGCAGGCGATCGACACCTTCGGTGGGCTGGACATCCTGGTCAACAACGCCGGCTTCGTGCGCGACCGGATGCTGGTCAACGCCACCGAGGACGAGTGGGACGCCGTGATCCGGGTGCACCTGAAGGGTCACTTCGCTCCGCTGCGGCACGCCGCGGCCTACTGGCGTGCCGAGTCCAAGGCCGGCAACCAGCGGGTCGCACGAGTCATCAACACCACCTCCGGCGCCGGGCTGCAGGGCTCCATCGGGCAGGTCGCCTACTCGTCGGCCAAGGGCGGTATCGCCTCGATGACCCTGGTCGCTGCCGCCGAGCTGGGCCGGGTAGGGGTCACGGTCAACGCGATCGCTCCGGTCGCCAAGACCCGGATGACCGAAGGGGCCTTCGACACCTCCGAGATGGCGTTGCCCGAAGACAACTCCCCGATCGTGGCCTGGCTGGCCTCGCCGGAGGCCGGCCACGTGACCGGCCGGGTCTTCGAGAGCGATGGTTCCAAGCTGACCCTGGAGTCGGGTTGGACCCATGCAGCCACCCGGGACGCGGGGCGCCGCTGGGAGACCACCGAACTCGGTTCCGTCGTGGACGCACTGATCGCCGACTCCCCGGCATCGGAGCCGGTCTACGGCACCCAGGGCTGACAGTCGGGCGTGAAGGACAGCATGGCTGATCGCACGGCTGATCAATGGCGCGGAGTCGACCTGGGTACCCGTGAGGTCTCCTGGACCGACCGCGATCCGATCCTCTATGCCTTGGCCATCGGTGCCCTGCCGGGTGAACTCGACCTGATCTTCGAGGACCGGTTGAAGGTTTTGCCGCCGTTCGCGTTGACTTTGGCCCAGTGGGCTCCCGACGTATTGGGCTCGGCCGGTGGGTTCGACGTGACCACAGCCGTCCAGGGTGCGCAGCGTCTGGAGGTGTTGGCCCCGATGCCCGGGGCTGGATCTACTCAGATGACTGCCCGGGTGGCCGAGGTCTGGGACAAGGGATCGGCCGCGGTCTACGAGGTCGAGGTGGCCTGCGAGTACTTCGTGGCCACCTGGTCGCTGTTCTGCCCCGGGATGGGCGGCTTCGGCGGCGAGCGTGGTCCCGGCCGCCCACCCGCTCCGACCGGTGACCCGGCGTGGCAGGCTCCGTTGCCGGTGGCCGAGAACGCAGCTCTGCTGTATCGGCTCCTCGGAGACCGGCACCACATCCACGTGGACCCCGCCGCTGCCGCCGTGATCGGTGCCGAACGCCCGATCCTGCACGGTCTGGCCACGCTCGGCGCCGCTGCGCTGGTCGCGGCCCGCGCTACCGGTGTCGATCCGTGGGAACTGCGCGAACTCGATGGCCGGTTCACCGGTCAGGTGCTGCCCGGCGAAACGCTCACCGTCTCGGGATGGGCCGACGGGTCATTGCGGGTCACCGGGCCGCGCGGAGTGGTGATCGACGGAGCCCGCTTCTCTCTATAACGTCGCGGGTGGTGGCTATGAGGCTGTCGCGGTTTGATCTGGGTTGGTCGGGGTAGACGAAACCGG
>CAYNFY010000108.1:0-12890 GCA_964396585.1 uncultured Nocardioides sp. | reverse complement strand
CTCGGCGCCAACCTGCGTCTGGTCGTCTCGCTGGCCAAGCGCTACACCGGTCGCGGCATGCAGTTCCTGGATCTGATCCAGGAGGGCAACCTCGGTCTGATCCGCGCGGTCGAGAAGTTCGACTACACCAAGGGCTACAAGTTCTCGACGTACGCGACCTGGTGGATCCGCCAGGCGATCACCCGCGCGATGGCCGACCAGGCCCGCACTATCCGGATCCCGGTGCACATGGTCGAGGTCATCAACAAGCTCGCCCGGGTACAGCGCCAGATGCTCCAGGACCTGGGCCGTGAGCCCACCCCGGAGGAGTTGGCCAAGGAACTCGACATGACCCCCGAGAAGGTCATCGAGGTCCAGAAGTACGGTCGTGAGCCGATCTCGCTGCACACCCCCCTGGGTGAGGACGGCGACTCGGAGTTCGGCGACCTGATCGAGGACTCCGAGGCCATCGTCCCGGCCGACGCGGTCTCCTTCACCCTGCTGCAGGAGCAGTTGCACGCGGTGCTGGACACCCTGTCCGAGCGGGAGGCCGGGGTGGTCTCGATGCGTTTCGGGCTGACCGACGGCCAGCCCAAGACGCTGGACGAGATCGGCAAGGTCTACGGGGTGACCCGGGAGCGGATCCGCCAGATCGAGTCCAAGACCATGTCGAAGCTGCGGCACCCTTCGCGCTCCCAGGTGCTGCGCGACTACCTGGACTGATCACCGATCACATCGGCCGACGGCCGGCCATCCGCAGCGCGGGTGACCGGCCGTTCGCCTTGCCCGCACCCTCGGACGCCCGATGATCTCGGGGTCCGATGGTCCGGGACCTTTTTGAGATGCGCCACTAGAGTCGTGGACATGATGGGGGATAATCCGATGGCTGGGGCGCCTGGCGGGCACCGCCAACCGCAACAGAGTAGATCGCGCGAGACCGTGGAACGGATCCTCGCCGCGGCCGACGATGAGATCGGCGCCGTGGGCCTGTATCGGGCCAGCACCACCTCGATCGCCCAACGGGCCGGTCTGTCGGTGGGTGCGCTGTACCGGTTCTTCCGGGACAAGGACGAGATCGCCAACGCCCTGGCGGCCCAGTACCTCCAGGATGTGGGTGAGACGTTCTCCGACGTGGTGGGGGAGCTGAACGGGGCCGACGACATGTTCCGGGCCACCCAGGACCTGATCGATCGGGCCGCACTCGAGCAGCTCAGACACCCGGGCTACTACCGGTTGACCGCGGAGCTCGATCCCGGACCGGAGGACTCCCCGGCTCATCAGATCCACTCGGCGCTGCGCTCCCTGTTCATGGATGCGTTGCGGGGAGCCGGTCTTCAGGCTCCGGAAGCAGAGATCGCCTCCTTCATCGACCTGTGCCTGGAGATGGTGCGACACGTGCTGGTCCTGGCGCCGGCCGACGAGCCCGCCCGCGGTCAGGTGGTCGACGAGCTGAAGGTGATGCTCCCGGCCTACCTGGCGGCCCGCTTCCCTGAGCTGAACAGGGTCTGAGACCGGCATACTCCGGCGCGCCTCGCGACTGTGGGCGCAGGTCGAAACGCACAGCGGCCCCGGACCATCGGTCCGGGGCCGCTGGAGTCGTGGGGAGCCGATCAGGCCGTGCCTTCGGAGGTGGCTCCCTGGGTGCTGGCCAACTTGTGCGTCTCGTCGTGCACCGCCACAGCCACTTCACGGATCTTGTCACCGTGTTCGCGGGCGTGGTGGGCGCAGAAGAGCAATTCGCCGCCGCTCTGGAGCTCGACCCGAAGGTAGGCCTGGGCTCCGCAACGGTCGCAACGGTCTTCCGCCGTCAGGGCGGTACTCGGGGCAACTGCAGTGGTCACAACGGGCCTCTTTTCTCTCAGGTGACAGGCTCAACGTACAGACCCGGGAAAAGATTCCCCGACCGGTCCGCCTTGCCTCCACGTCTATCCAATCATGCGGGGTGCGAGCCGGGCCACGAAATTCCGCCGTTGGCTACCGCGTGTCGCGCCCCCGTCGCGGCGGCCACAGACCTACGCCCGCGTGCCTGCGCGGCTGTGTCGGGGGGCACCGGTAGATTCACGCAGGTATCCAGTCGAATCACGAAGGATGTCGAAGACCCAGTGGCTGCACCGACCGACAACTCCTACAACGCCGCTCATCTGCTGGTCCTCGAAGGCCTCGAGGCCGTGCGCAAGCGGCCCGGCATGTACATCGGGTCCACCGACACCCGGGGGCTGATGCACTGCGTCTGGGAGATCATCGACAACGGCGTGGACGAGGCGTTGGCCGGATTCGCCCGCCGCGTCGAGGTCACCCTGCACAGCGATGATTCCGTCGAGGTCTTCGACGACGGACGTGGCATCCCCACCGACAAGGAACCCAAGACCGGCCTGACCGGTGTCGAGGTGGTAGCCACCAAGCTGCATGCGGGCGGCAAATTCGGTGGCGGGTCCTACAACGCCACCGGTGGTCTGCACGGGGTCGGACTCTCGGTGGTCAACGCGTTGAGCGCCCGGATGGACATCGACGTCGACCGCTCGCCGTCCAGCCGGGGGATCAGCTTCCGGCGCGGGGTTCCAGGCGTGTTCGCCGGCGAGGGCACCGAGGCCGCCTTCACGCCGGAGAACGGGTTGACCCGTCAGGGCAAGCGGGTGGCCAAGGCCAACTCCGGGACCAGGGTGCGGTTCTGGCCCGACCGGCAGATCTTCCTCAAGACGGCCGCCTTCGAGCTCGAGGGATTGTTGGGGCGGGCGCGACAGACGTCGTTCATCGTGCCCGGCCTCGAGCTGGTGATCACCGACCTGCGGGGCGAAGAGCCGGTGAGCGAGTCGTTCAAGCACGACGGCGGGATCAGCGAGTTCGCCGACTATCTCTCTACCGGGGAGCCGGTGACCGAGGTGCTCCGGCTGACCGGTACCGGTACCTTCACCGAGACCGTGCCGATGCTGGACACCAAGGGCCAGATGACCCCCCAAGAGGTCGAACGCGAGGTCGAGGTCGACGTCGCGGTGCGCTGGAACAACGGCTACGACACGGTCCTGCGCTCGTTCGTGAACGTGATCGCCACACCTAAGGGCGGTACCCATGTGGCCGGTTACGAGGCCGCGGTGACCGGTACCTTCAACGAGGTGATGCGCACCGCCAAAGTGCTCAAGACCGCCGACGACAACGTGATCAAGGACGATGTGCTCGAAGGCATGACGGCCGTGGTGACGGTTCGTCTGGCCGAGCCCCAGTTCGAGGGCCAGACCAAGGAGATCCTCGGGACCCCGGCCGCCCGAACCGTGGTGCGCAAGGTGGTGGCCCGCGAGCTCAAGGAGTTCCTGACCTCCTCCAAGCGAGACGCCAAGGCTCAGGCCAAACTGGTCATGGAGAAGGTGGCCGGTGCAGCCAAGACCCGGCTGACCCTGCGCCAGCAGAAGGAGAACCAGCGTCGCAAGAATGCGCTGGAGTCCTCTTCGCTGCCGTCCAAGCTGGCCGACTGCCGAACCACGGACACCGACCGTTCGGAGCTGTTCATCGTCGAGGGTGACTCCGCGCTGGGCACCGCGAAGTTGGCGCGCAACTCGGAGTTCCAGGCGTTGTTGCCGATCCGGGGCAAGATCCTGAACGTGCAGAAGGCCTCGGTGGGCGACATGCTCAAGAACGCCGAGTGCGCCTCCATCATTCAGGTGGTCGGAGCCGGCTCGGGTCGCACCTTCGATCTCGACGCAGCCCGCTACGGCCGGGTCATCTTCATGGCCGATGCCGACTCCGACGGAGCGCACATCCGTTGTCTGCTGGCGACCCTCTTCTTCAAGTACATGCCCGAGATGGTGCACGACGGACGGATCTTCACCGCGGTTCCGCCGTTGCACCGCATCGAGTTGTCCAACCCCAAGAAGGGGATGGACAAGTACATCTACACCTACTCCGACGATGAGCTGCAGCGCCGGATGGCTGAACTCAAGAAGAAGAACGTCCGCTGGAAGGATCCGATCCAGCGCTACAAGGGTCTCGGTGAGATGGATGCCGACCAGCTGGCCGAGACCACCATGGACCCGCGCCATCGCACCCTGCGCAAGCTCACCGTCGACGATGTCGAGCAGGCCAGTCAGGTCTTCGAGTTGTTGATGGGCTCGGAGGTGGCACCTCGTAAGGAGTTCATCGTGAACGGAGCCTATGAGGTCGACGCGGAGACGCTGGACGCCTGATGTTCTGTGGGGGCCGGAGGCCCGGACCGAGTGCGATCATCGCAGCCCTGGCGGCGTCCTGCCTGACGATGCTGGGCGGGTGTCAGCCGGACAATGGTTTCAAGACCCGGACCGTGGATCGTGACGACTTCGGCTCGATGTGGCCCTTTCGCGCGGACAACGGGGTGCTGGCGTGTGAGATGGGCGTCTCCCCGACCTTCACCGTCAACGGAAACACCGTGGGCCTGGAGCAGCCCGATCTCACGCGACGCGTGTGGGCCGCTGACGCCACCCAGGAACAGGCCGCCCACATGCGTCAAGAAGCATTGGCACTCTGCGACTGACTCAAGGAGTGCCTTCTCGACGGCCCAGCAAGCGGGTGGGAGAGTGTGGGCATGAGTTGGCGCGACACCACCCCACAGCCGGTGCAGAACGACCTGGACCTGTTACTGAGCCATGGGCTCGATCAGGCCGACCAGCTCTTGGCACGGCAGGGGGAGTTCTATCCGTTCGCGCTGCATACCGGGCCCGAGGGCCTGGCGGCGACGATGACGGATCTTGATGTCGGCGCAAACCCGTCCGGCGAGGAGCTGATGGCAGCCCTGGTGGCCGGGCTGCGCAAGCAGCGCAACACGATCCGTGGTGCGGCCACCGTGGTTCCGGTCAGTCTGGAGGACGGCGGCGACGCCGTCTGCGTGCAATTGGAGCACCGTGACGGTGGACCGAGCATGGTGGTGTTGCGCGCGTACTCCGTTGCCCGGGCGGGTCACTCGGTCAAGCATGGTGCGATGCAGGCCCAGGAAGTCGAACCTCGGATCTGGACCGGCTGAGCCCCACCCCCGCTGATGAGGCAGTTATATGCCCCACCACCCTCCGCTGATGAGGCAGTTATGTGCCTCATCAGCGGGGAAACGGGTCAGACCTTCTGGTGCAGGAGGCCGGTGTCGACGTCGTAGATGAAACCACCGACGGAGACCGTGTCGGGGATCAGCGGGTGCGAGCGCACCTTGTGCACGTCCGCAGCCAGCGCCTGGTCCTGGTTCTCGACGGTGCCCAGATCGAGCCAGGTGGCGTCTTGACCGGCAGAGGCGGCGATCTTGGTGTGCAGCTCCAACTCGCTGCTGGAGGCCATCGCGCAACGAGTGTGCGGGACGACCAGGATCCGGTTGACATTGAGCAGGTGGGTGCCCAGGACCAGGGCGACCAGCGCGTGGGGGGTGATGCGGCCACCGGGATTACGGAAGATCTTGGCGTCCCCGGCCTTCAACCCGAGCATCGCCAGCGGATCGATCCGCGAATCCATGCAGGTGACCAGGGCGACGCCGGCACGGGCGATGCCGTCGAAGCCGGCACCATCGAACGACTCCGCGAACTCGCGGTTGGACTGGAGCAGGTCTGAGAAATCATCCACCCTTTGAGATTAGACCTGCCTCAATCGCGATCGCGCAGCAGGTCCGGCGAACCCAGATCCTGGGACCCCAGAGCCCGGGTCGCAGCGCCGCGGAACAACCAGAGGGCCAACAGCGCGGCTACCACCGCGCAGAGCGCCGCTCCGGTGAACACCACCTGCTCCTGGGCGATCCCCGCCTGCTTCATCAGATCGCCGTACCTGCCGCAGGGCTTGGGCGAGCCGCAGACCTGAGCCACACTCGGCAGCCCGTCGGACTCGGCGTAGTAACGGCGCAACCCCAGGGTGGTCAGTGCCGAGATGCCCACCAGCATGCCGACCATCCGGGCCACCACCACGAAGGCACTGGCCAGGCCGTGTACGTGGTCGGCGGTACTGGCCAAGACGGCGGCGTTGACGGGCGCCAGGGCCAGACCGAAGCCCAGGCCGCCCACCACCAACGGGACCGTCGCCCACGGGCTGGACAAGGAGTCGATGCCCCAGCGGGTCATCATCGCGAACCCGAGAGCGGCGAGCAGCATGCCGAGGCAGGCCACCTGCCCTGCCGAACGGGTTCGGCACAGCCAGCCACCCAGCACCGCGCCGACCGGCAGGGCGATGAGAAACCGGACCAGCACCAGAGCGGCCAGCACCTGCGAGTCGGGATAGACCGTGGTGCGCGCGAACAGGGGGATATCGATCAGGGCGGCGATCAGGGCAGCCCCGACGAAGAACGAGACCAGCATGCCGCCCCAGGCCGGCCGTTGGGCCAGTGAGCCGCGCGGCACCAACGGGTTCTCGGCGCGACGCAGATGCAGGACGAACAGCAGCACCGCCACCCCCGAGCCGAGCAGATACCACAGCCCGGCATCGGAGAAGACCTCGAGCTTCGGATCGGCCGTGGCGAAAGCCAGCACCACCCCGCCCAACGCGACCGCCAGCAGCAGCGCCCCGACCAGGTCGGCCTCCAGCGCCGCGCGCCCCCACGACCGCAGGTCCACCAGGGGGCGACGGGCGGACAGCAGACGAGCCACGAAGAGCACCGCCAGCCCGACGGTGATCGCCCCGATCGGCGTCAGCCACCGACCCTCACCCGCCCAGGGGATGAACACCTGTCCCCAGGTCACGTCGCGTAGTAACACCGGAGGCTGGACGAAGACCACCATCAGGGAGGCGAGGCTCAGGAAGCCCAGCACCGCCCCGAGCCAGTCGAAGCGCCCGGGCGGTGCGGTCCCGGCCGACCGGGTCTGGAGCTCGCGATGTCGATGCGTCAGCAGCGCCACTCCGGCTGCCAGTACCAGTCCGACCGCCAGGTTAATCGCGAAGATGGCCCGCCAATCGGCCACCGCCAGCACCAGCGCGCCCAGCAGAGGACCGAGTACCGAGCCGATCTCCTGGACCGCCGAGACGATCCCCAGCGGCATATTGCGCCGGTGCGCCGGATACAGGTCGGCGACCAGAGCCAGGGTGGCCGGGACCAGGCCGCCGCCGCCCACACCCTGCAGGAATCGTCCGGTGACCATCGTGCCGAGGTCGAAGGAGACGGCCGTGATCAGGGAGCCGAGCGCGAACACCAGTAACGAGGCCAGCAGCACCGGGACCCGGCCGCGCAGGTCGGCGATCCGACCGATCAGCGGCAGCATCGCCACGTATCCGAGCAGGAAGCCGGAGACGATCGGGGCAGCCCGCTGCAGTTCGTCGATGCTGATCCCGGCCGACCCCATCATGTCGGGTAGCGCCAGCACCACGACGTAGGTGTCGGCGGCCGCGAAGGCGACGGCCACGGCGGCCAGCCAGAGCAGCAGCCGACTGGAGCGCGGTACCGGCGGATCCGGTGGTCCCGAGACGGCCGGTTGCTGACCGGTCACGGGGCGGTGATCTCCCGGGCGTCCTGGCTGTAGTCGGAGAACTCGACGGTGTAGGTCAGCGAGGGCTTGCCCGAGTAGAAGACGCCGGTCAGGGCCATCACCCGGATCTCACCGGACTCGGTGAACTGGAACTCGGCCGCGAAGTCGCCGGCGGCGTCAGCCGAGGGCATCACCTTCTTGACCGCGGCACCGGGCACCTCGGCGGAGTAGCTGGTCAGCACCTCTTTGTTGCCGACTCCGCCCCGCACGGACTCGCCCTTCTCGGGGTCGGTGGCCAGGTCGAGCAGCCCGCCGAAGCCCTGATCGCCGTTGACCAGCTTGGCCGGATCGGGGGCGCCGTAGTCGCTCGGATCGATCTCGGACCAGGAGGAGGTGAACGGCAGTTGAGCGAAGACCTTGCCGCCCACCGCGCGGACCGGGATCTCGGGAGTGAACCCGCTGTAGACGAGCTTCACCTTGCCCTCGAAAGCCGGTGCGTCGGTGGCGTAGCCGTTCGCACTGACCAGGCCCTCGACCCCCTTGGGTAGGTCGTCGGTGATCAGGGAGAGCTGGAGCGAGGCGGTGTCGGCCAGCTTCCGCTGGGCCTGGCCGAATACCTCGTCCGGGCTCGTGGCCGAGTCGGATCCACCGCCACCGCAGGCCACCAGCAAGGGAAGCACCACGGCACCCGCGAGCGCCGGCACCACCAAGCCGCGGATCCTGCCGCGCGTCATCTGCTCGTTCATGACCTCAGCCTTCCACGTCGGAGTCGAGTGGGAGGGTCCCTGCTGACTCTGCCGTTGACTGGGCCGCCAACTCTGCCGCCAGCTGGGCCACTACCGGTGCCGCGATCGCGGCGATGGGTTGCGCGGTGCCCACCCCGGATCCATCGCGCCGGCCATTGGCCTCGGGGAGGTCGACCGGGGATCCGTTGCCGGCTCCGGCCCGGGCCGGAGCCGGACCCGCCCAGGCCAGCTCGAGATGGTCCTCGCCCTTGAGGAAGCGCATGCAGCGCACCCCACCGGTGGCTCGGCCCTTGGCGGGATACTCGGTGAAGGGGGTGACCTTGACGGTGCCGGCATCGGTCCCCGGCAGCGCGTTGGAGGCACCGGCCACGGTCACCACCACGACCTCCTCGATGCTGGCGGGGTCGAAGGCGGTGAACGAGACGGCCCGCTGTCCGGCCGCCAGCTTCACCCCGGCGATGCCGCCGCCGTTGCGACCCTGGGGACGCACCAGATCGGCGGAATAGTGCAGGAGCTGGGCGTCGGAGGTGATGAAGCACAGGGTCTCGTTCCCGGTCCGCAGCTCGGCGGCGCCGATCAGGTCGTCGCCGTCCTTGAGACCGATCACCTCCCAGTCATCGCGGTTCAGGATCTCGGGGTTGACCCGCTTCACCACACCCTCACGAGTCCCCAGCGCCAATCCCTTGGACTCGGGGTCGAGGGTGGTCAGGCACAGGGCGCGCTCGCCCGGGGCCAGTTCCAGCAGCTCGGCCAGGGGCAGCCCACCCTGCAGGTTGGGGTCGTTGGCCGAAGGGGGCAGCGTCGGCAGTTCGAGCACCGACAGCTTGATCAGCCGGCCCCGGCTGGTGACCAGGCCGACCTCGCCGCGGACCGAGGCGGAGACGGTGGAGAGCACCACGTCGTGGTTGGCCCGGTCGCCCCCGTGGCCGGGAGCCTCGGCGGTGCTGGTGCGGGCCAGCAGGCCGGTGGCCGACAGGTAGACCCAGCACGGGTCGTCGGATACCTCCAGCGAGGCGGCCATGGCGGCCGCGCTGACCGGGTTGCCGGCCGACTCCAGCAGCACGGTGCGGCGTGGGGTGCCGAAGGTGCGCGACACCTCGGCCAGCTCGTCACCGACCACCTTGCGCAGCAGCTTCTGGTCGGCCAGGATCGCGTCCAGTCCTTCGATCGTGGCCAGCAGCTCCGCCTGTTCCTTGTCCAGTTCCAGCTTGGAGAACTTCGTCAGCCGACGCAGCGGCATATCGAGGATGTACTCCGTCTGGATCTCCGAGAGGTCGAAGACGCTCATCAACCGTTCCTTGGCCGCGGCCGCGTTCTCCGAGGAGCGGATCAGCTGGATCACCTCGTCGATGTCCAAGATGGCCAGCAGCAGTCCCTCGACCAGGTGCAGCCGGGCGGCGGCCTTGTCGCGACGGAACTGGGAGCGGCGCCGGACCACGTCGTAGCGGTGTTCCAAGAAGACGGTCAGCATCTCCTTGAGCCCCATCGTGCGGGGCTGGCCGTCGACGAGGGCGACGTTGTTGATCCCGAAGGTGTCCTCCATCGGAGTCAACTTGTACAACTGCTCCAGCAGCGCCTCGGGCACGATGCCGTTCTTGACCTCGATCACCAGCCGCAGCCCGTGACTGCGGTCGGTGAGATCCTTGATGTCGCTGATCCCGGTGAGCTTCTTGGACTGCACCAGGGTCTTGATCTTCTCGATCACCCGCTCGGTGCCCACCCCGTAGGGCAGTTCGGTGACCACGATGCCCTTCTTGCGCGCGGTGACGTTCTCGATCCGGGCGGTGGCTCGCATCCGGAACGTGCCGCGCCCGGTGGCGTAGGCGTCCTTGATCCCGTCCAGACCGACGATCTTGCCGCCGGTCGGCAGGTCGGGGCCGGGGATGAACCGCATCAGGTCGTCGAGATCGGCCTTGGGCTGGTTGATCAGGTGCCGTAGCGCCTGGATCACCTCGACCAGGTTGTGCGGGGCCATATTGGTGGCCATCCCGACCGCGATCCCGGTGGTGCCGTTGACCACCAGGTTGGGGATCGCCGCGGGCAGCACCTTGGGTTCGTACTCGCGGGAATCGTAGTTGGGCTTGAAATCGACGGTGTCCTCGTCGATCGAGGCGGTCATCGCCTCGGCGGCGGCGGCCATCCGGGCCTCGGTGTACCGCATCGCGGCGGGCGGGTCGTCGGGTGAACCGAAGTTCCCGTGACCGTCGATGAACGGCACCCGCATCGACCACGGCTGAGCCAGCCGGACCATGGCGTCGTAGATCGCTCCGTCGCCGTGTGGGTGCAATCGACCCATCACCTCGCCGACCACTCGGGCCGACTTCACGTGACCGCGATCGGAGCGGACTCCCATGTCCCGCATCGTGTAGAGGATCCGGCGCTGCACCGGTTTGAGCCCGTCCCGGGCATCGGGCAGCGCCCGGGAGTAGATCACCGAATAGGCGTACTCCAGGAACGAGCTCTGCATCTCGTCCGAGATGTTGGTATCAAGGATGTGCTCCTCGAAGTCCTCGGGGGGTGGGGGGGTGGAACTGCGCCGTGCCATGGGGTCATTCTCCCCACAGGGGTGTCGAGAACCGGGCAGGGGCGCGCCGGGTCGGGGGTGAGGGCTACATTGGGCCGCGTGAGCGATGTCCCTGCCGACGCTGCCGACACCGCTGTGGACCAGGCGGTCACCCCCGAGGCGAGCCCTCCCAAGCATTGGGAGGCCGACGTGCTGCTACGGGACGGTCGGACCGCCCACATCCGGCCGATCCGGGCCGAGGACGCCGAGTTGCTGGTCGAGTTCTACTCCCGGGTCTCGGACCAGTCCAAGTACTACCGTTTCTTCTCCCCGATGCCGACGCTGTCGGAACGGGACGTGAAGCGGTTCACCCAGATCGACTACCACGACCGGGTTGCCTTCGTGCTGCTGGTCGGCGGCGACATGATCGCGGTCGGACGCTACGACACCGTGCAGCCGGGGCAGGCCGAGGTGGCCTTCCTGGTCGAGGACTCCCATCAGGGGCGCGGCATCGGTCAGCTGCTGCTGGAGCATCTGGCCCAGGCGGGCCGGGAGTGCGGGATCGAGAAGTTCGTGGCCGAGGTGCTGCCCGACAACCAGCCGATGATCCACACCTTCCGCGACGCCGGCTACCAGATGGCCTCAGGCTATGAGGACGGGGTGCTGGCGATGGAGTTCTCCATCGACCCCACAGATACGGCCATGGACGTGATGGAGCAACGCGAGCACCGGGCCGAGGCGGCCAGCATCGAGAAGTTCTTCAACCCCAAGTCGATCGCCGTGATCGGTGCCTCGCGACGTCAGGAGACCATCGGTCGGGCCCTGGTACGCAACATGGTGCTGGGCGATTTCACCGGCCGGGTCTATGCGGTGAACCCCTCGGCCGAGGCGGTCTCGGGGCTGCCCACCTTCGCCTCGGTGGTCGACATTCCCGACGACGTCGATCTGGCCGTGGTCGCGGTGCCCGCCGACGCGGTCCAGGACGTGGTGCTGGACTGTGCGGCCAAGGGTGTGCACGGGCTGATCGTGATCTCCTCGGGCTTCGCCGAGACCGGCGACGAAGGGCGGCAGCGACAGCGGCGGCTGGTCGGCTTGGCCCGTTCCTACGGGCTGCGGCTGATCGGACCCAACTGCCTGGGCGTGATCAACACCGACCCGGCCGTCTCGGTCAACGCCTCGCTGGTGCCCGACATGCCGCCGCGGGGCCGGGCCGGCTTCTTCTGCCAGTCCGGTGCGTTGGGCACCGCGATCCTGGAGAAGGTACAGAACCGTGGCCTGGGGCTGTCCACCTTCGTCTCGGCCGGTAACCGAGCCGACGTCTCGGGCAACGACCTGCTTCAGTACTGGGAGGAGGACGAGTCCACCGAGGTGGTGCTGCTCTACCTGGAGTCGATCGGTAACCCACGCAAGTTCTCCCGGATCGCGCGCCGGGTCAGCCGCCGCAAGCCGATCATCGCGGTCCGTTCGGGGCGGACCACCCAGGGTGTGCCGATGGGGCACGCGGTGCGCAAGATCGCGGCACCCGGGCAGGCCGTCGATGCGATGTTCCGGCAGGCCGGAGTGATCCAGGTCGACACGCTGGAGGAGATGTTCGACGTCGCCCAGCTGGTCGCCCACCAACCGCTGCCGCGGGGCCGCCGGGTGGCCGTGATCGGCAACTCCGACGCCCTGGGACTGCTGGCCGCCGATGCCGCCACCGCGGTCGGGCTGCTGGTCAACAAGCAGGTCGCGCTGGGTGCCGACGCCGGCGCCGACGAGTTCGAGGACGCGCTGGACGACGCGATCGACGACCCGGACGTGGACGCGGTGGTGGCGATCTTCATCCCGCCGCTGAACACCACCGGCGAGGACGTGGCCAACGTGTTGGCCGCGGTGGGGGAGCAGTCGGACAAACCGCTGGTGTCCACCTTCCTGGGGGCCGAGGGTGTGCCCGAGCTGCTTCGGGTGCCCGATGTGGCCGGTTCGACCGCGGGTCGCGGCTCGGTGCCCTCCTACCCGGCCGTGGAGGCCGCGGTCCGGGCGCTGGCCAATGTGGTCGAGTACGCGCTGTGGCTGCGTACCCCGCATAAGGGGGTCGAAGAGGGCGAGCACGACCGGCCGGCCGCGAAGCGGCTGATCAGCCAGCTGCTGATCGACCACCCGAAGGGCCGTGACCTGGACTTCGCCGAGCAGCGGCGGCTGCTCGGCGCCTACGGGATGGACCTGTGGGAGACCCGATCGGTCTCGACGCTGCCACCGAAGTCGTCGAAGGCCTGCAGCGCCTCGGACAGCGTC
>CAYNFY010000107.1:0-12918 GCA_964396585.1 uncultured Nocardioides sp. | reverse complement strand
TGGGACTCGCAACCTCAGCTATCAGCCCCCCGAGTGCTGCGCCGCGCGCGGTGCACCCGGGCGTAGAGCCTGGGTGGGAGTCTCAACTCTCCCGCAGAAGGCAGCCAAACTGGCTGACGGGATGTGCACCCGGGCGTAGAGCCTGGGTGGGAGTCTCAACGCGGTGATGACGACTCGTACCCGCGCGTCTCGAGTGCACCCGGGCGTAGAGCCTGGGTGGGAGTCTCAACATGGATGCGGATGGGACGTACTCCATGGCAGCCGGCGTGCACCCGGGCGTAGAGCCTGGGTGGGAGTCTCAACGACACCAACGCCCGTGCTGAGCACAAGGCGCTGGACGTGCACCCGGGCGTAGAGCCTGGGTGGGAGTCTCAACGAGGTGCGGGGGACGGCTCGCACCCAGGGCTCGTGTGCACCCGGGCGTAGAGCCTGGGTGGGAGTCTCACACGCGACCATCTCCCCGCTACTGAGGTGCCGCATGTGCACTCGGGCGTAGAGCCTGGGTAAGAGTCCAACTATAAGCCTCGATCGACTCGGGGCACAGAGCGCAGGCCGCTGCTACCGCGTGGAGACGCCGGGTTCGGTGTCGTGGACTTGACCGAGGCGACTTCATCGCTGCTCGGACGTCGAGCAGGTCGAGTTCAAGCCCGTCGGAGGAGCCGGATCCCTGGGGGTGATGTCCGTTGGGACCACTGTCGTGAGGTGAGATGTTGTCATGTGTGTGACAACTGTGGCTGTGTGTTCCTAAGAGTTTCATGATTCGCCTTGCTGTGCCCGGGGTCACTCGGTGAAGGTTCTGGCATGCGTCGTAGGCAACTTATCCGTCGTGGGATCTGGGCAGCAGCCCTAGCCACGGCGCTGGTGTTCACAGCCCAGGCATCCCGAGCCGACGAGTGGTACCCGGGGCTCCCGGATCCGGACAGCAACACGGGTGCGTCCTGGGCGGGGGCGGCGCAGGGGGGGATCTCGTACGCGAAGCGTGCCAAGCAGTGGTTCCGGAGCTCCGAGGGGATGGTCACCTTCACCGCTCGCACCGACCTTCTGTCGAGTAGTGCTGAATCGCGGGACTACACGGCCACAGGCCGTGCATTCATGGTTTCCCCGAAGGGGGCTCCGGCGAACTACGGCTACATGGAGCAGATGACAGTTCGCTCAGTGGGCTTCGGGCTGATGCCGGTGGAGGCCACTGTCCAAGTCAGTCAGCGCCGCAAGGGGGGCTACCCGGTCCCCCTTGAATCGACGTTGTCAGCCACTGACTACTACGACCCCGCAGCAGCCGGTGGGGTAGCCAAGCAAGTGGCACATGACACCGTGGTGGAAGATGCGTTCAACATCCAGATTGTCAAGGTGCGGATCGATGGTGTCGATCTAGGTCTCACAGGGGACTGTCGAACATCGACACCCGCGCCCGTTAAGATGATCGGCCCTGGTTACACAATTCATGAGCCGTTCCGGACCACGGACTATCTTGCCGAGTGGTTCCGCGCGCAGGACCCATCCACTTTCTTTCATCCGTTCTATGGGGGCCAGTTGTCGGGAACGATGACCATCCCTCCGTTCACTGGCTGTACAACTGCAGCTGGCGATGACCTGTCGGCGCTGATGACCCTCTCGGTCTCTGGTCCGGACAATCCGGTCTCGGCCCGGGTGGGCTGGCCTTGCGGTTACGAGAAGGAAGGCGTGGGTTGGCCTCTCGCTCCGGGGGAGTCGAATCCGAAGCTCGTGCCAG
Source organism: uncultured Nocardioides sp. (assembly GCA_964396585.1). Lineage (GTDB taxonomy): Bacteria > Actinomycetota > Actinomycetes > Propionibacteriales > Nocardioidaceae > Nocardioides. Next base: position 11,189 of record CAYNFY010000107.1, on the reverse strand, counting down.
CGGTAGGGGATTGCCACGGCACGAAGACCTTCGACTACCCCCCGCGCCCCGCCAACTGACGCACCCGCTCGGTCGCAACCGCAAGATTTGTCACCCCCCTGATAACAACCGGCACCTTGTGGTTGCTGTCTTGACCAAATCCCCCACTCCTTGTCCAAACCGGGGCAAGGTGTGCCGCAACGGGGGATGTGGTCCGGGTCACGCTCCGGTCATGGGGCCGGAGTCGTACTGGATCAGCACAGCCCCACCCAGCAGTACCCCGAGACCCGAACGACGGGCCGGGTGCCAAACCAAGAACCACAGGAGGCCCGCCGTGGGCGGATCGGTCGAAGTGATCGGACTCAGCAAGACGTACGGTCGCCAGAACATCTGGCACGACGTCACGCTGACTCTGCCCCCAGGCGAGATCACCGCCATGATGGGGCCCTCGGGAACCGGCAAGTCGGTCTTCCTGAAGTCGCTCATCGGACTCACCAAGCCCGAAGAGGGCCAGGTCCTGATCGACGGGGTCGACATGGTCGCGGCGCGTGAGTCACGCCGACTCGAGCTGCGTAAGAAGTTCGGGGTGCTGTTTCAGGACGGCGCGCTGTTCGGCTCCATGACCGTGTACGACAACGTGGCCTTTCCGCTGCGCGAGCACACCAAGCTCAAGGAGTCCCAGATCCGGGACATCGCGATGGAGAAGCTCGACATGGTCGGGCTGGTCGGCCAGGAGCACAAACTGCCCGGCGAGATCTCCGGCGGTATGAAGAAGCGGGCCGGTCTGGCCCGCTCGCTGGTCACCGACCCCGAGATCATCCTGATCGACGAGCCCGACTCCGGTCTCGACCCGGTGCGTACCTCGAACCTGGCCGAGCTGCTGATCGAGGTCAACGCCGCCACCGACGCCACCATGCTGGTGGTCACCCACAACATCGAGCTGGCCCGTACCCTGCCCGACAACCTGGGCATGCTGTACCGCCGCGAGCTGGTGATGTTCGGCCCCCGCGAGAGCTTCCTGATGACCGACCACCCCGTGGTCAGCCAGTTCATGAGCGGTGACCCGGACGGCCCGATCGGGATGAGCGAGGAAGCCGACCACAAGCGCTCCGACCCGGCCGGCTACGAGGGGGAGCGCTACCCCGGATCGACCCTGGTGCACACCGGCGCCCGTGCCATCGAGGTGCTGCCCCGCCAGTTGGCCCCCCGCTCCGGGGCCATCCGGGCCAGCTCGGTGCGGCACCGTGAACGAGTCACCTCCGGCGGCGCGCAGTTGTTCGTCGCCGACGACGAGGAGAATGATCGAGCGCGGTCTATTCCCAAGCCCAGCCTCCCGGTCCGAGCCCTGGACTCGACCGGAAACCTCTTCGCCTTAGGTCTCGACACCATCAGGGCCACCTTCCGCCGGCCCTTCTCGGGGTCCGAGCTGCTCCAGCAGTTCTGGTTCGTGGTGAGTGTGTCGTGGGTACCTGCGATGCTGATCTCGATCCCGCTCGGCGCGGTGATCGCACTACAGCTGGGCACCCTGACCCAACAGATCGGCGCCCAGTCGTTCACCGGCGCGGCCAGCGTGCTGGCGGTGGTGCAACAGGCTTCACCGATTGTCACCACCCTTGTCATCGCGGGTGCCGGTGGTGCCGCCATCTGTGCCGAGATCGGGGCCCGCACCATTCGGGACGAGACCGATGCGATGCGGGTGATGGGACTCGATCCGGTGCAACGCCTGGTCGTGCCTCGGGTGATCGCCTGTGTGCTCGCCGCCGTCCTGCTCAACGGGCTGGTCTCGGTGGTCGGTGTGCTCGGCGGCTACTTCTTCAACGTGGTGCTGCAAGGTGGTACCCCCGGCGCCTACCTGGCCAGCTTCACCTCGCTCGCTCAGATCTCCGACCTGTGGATCGGTGAGATCAAGGCGGTGATCTTCGGCTTCCTCGCCGGCGTCGTCGCCTGCTACCGAGGGCTGAACACCGCGCCGGGCCCCAAGGGCGTCGGCGACTCGGTGAACCAGTCCGTGGTCGTCACCTTCCTGCTGCTCTTCCTTGTCAACACTGTGCTGACCGCGTTGTACCTGACGCTGGTGCCCATGAAGGGGGCCTGACATGGCCGACAACCCAACCGTTCAACTCCCGGCCGCGATTCCCGCGGCGCCGAAGTCGTCCCAGCCCAAGCCGAAGCGCAAGAGCCCACGCAGCAGCCCCGTGACGCGGGTGCTGATGCGTCCGGTGGACAAGCTCGCCGAACTCGGCGAGAACCTGCGCTTCTACATCAGCGTGCTGATGCACATCCCCGGGACCCTGCGTAACTACCCCAAAGAGGTCCTGCGGCTGCTCTCCGAGGTGAGCTTCGGCTCCGGTGCCCTGGCCGTGATCGGCGGCACCATCGGCGTGATGCTCGGGTTGACCCTCTCGGTCGGCCTCGTGGTGGGTATGCAGGGCTACGCCGCGCTGGACCAGATCGGTGCCTCGGCGCTGAACGGCTTCATCTCCGCCTACTTCAACACCCGCGAGGTGGCGCCCATGGTCGCCGCCCTGGCCCTCTCGGCCACCGTCGGGGCCGGGTTCACCGCCCAACTGGGCGCGATGAAGATCAACGAGGAGGTCGACGCGCTCAGCGCGATGGCCGTCTCGCCGGTGCCCTACCTGATCACCACCCGGGTGATCGCCGGTTTCGTGGCGATCATCCCGCTATACGTGATCGGCCTGCTGACCTCCTATGGGGGTGCCCGCTTCGTCACCGTCTTCATCTACGGGCAATCGGCCGGCACCTATGACCATTACTTCAATCTGTTCCTACCACCGATGGACATTCTGCTGTCGTTCATCAAGGTGCTGATCTTCTCGGTCATCATCATCATGGTGCACTGCCGGATGGGCTACCAGGCCAGCGGCGGTCCGGCCGGAGTCGGCGTGGCCGTGGGCCGCGCGGTCCGCCGCAGCCTGGTGACGGTCGCCGTGCTCGACCTGATCCTGTCGATGGCGCTATGGGGCGCCGTCACCACTGTCAGGATCGCCGGATGAACGGCGGGAGGATCCGTGACGCCCTGCTCGGGGTGCTCACGCTGGCGCTGCTGGTGGGCGGCCTGACGGTCGCCTACCTCTCCTACAACCGAGCCCTGGTACCGCACCGGGACGTGATCTTGCGTACCGACGTGGTCGGCAACGCACTGCAGGTGGGCTCCGACGTCAAGCTGTACGGGGTCCCGGTGGGCCAGGTCGCCAAGATCTCCGCCACCGACGAGGGCGCCGACCTGAAACTGGCGCTCGACCCCGACACGCTGGCCAAGGTGCCCGACAATGTGGTGGCCCGGTTGCTGCCCAAGACCATGTTCGGCGAGCGGTATGTGGCCCTGGTGGACCCGCCACACCCCAGCGCCACCAACCTGCGCAGCGGCGACGTGATTCACCAGGACGCCTCCGCCGAGGCCGCCGAACTGCAGCAGGTGCTCGACGAACTGCTGCCCATGCTCAAGGCGATCCAGCCCGAGAAGCTCTCGGCGATGCTCAGCGAGTTCTCCGACATGCTGCGCGGCCAGGGCAAGGACCTGGGCGACACCATGGTCCAGTGGTCGGACTACGTGAAGAAGCTCAACCCCAAGGTCCCGCAGATGGCCGACGACATGGCCAAGCTGGCCCGGGTCGCGGACAAATGGGACGTGGCCATGCCCGATCTGATCGACGCCCTGAGCACCATGACCACCAGCTCGAAGCTGCTGGTCGACGAGCAGGCCAACCTGCGCGACGTCTACGCCAGCGTGATCAGCTCCGCCGACACGGCCCGCGGCTGGATGGCCGCGAACCACGACACCATCGTGGTGCTCTCGCACGAGAGTCGGGCCGCGTTGGAGGCCACCTCGCCCTACGCCTCGCAGTTCCCCTGCCTGCTCCAGGCGGTGGCCGACTTCAAGCCACAGATGGACACGGCGCTGGGCAAGGGCACCAAGGAGCCGGGGATGCACGCCGTGCTCAAGGTGGTGCCGGCGCGGAGCAAGTACCTGGTCGGCAAGGACGACATCACCTACACCAAGGGCGACCCGCCGCCCAGGTGCCCCTATGTGACCGGAAAGGTCGGCACCAAACCGGCCAAGCGGATCGCGGCCAACACCAGCGAACCCGCCGTCTGGCCGCAGACCAACGAGACCATCGACAGCACCGATAAGGGCGATGCCGGATTGGCGAGTACCGAGGAGCCGGAACAGATCGCGCCTCCGCCGGGAAACAACTCGCAGTCCTACCTGAGCGCTCTGGCCGGGCTCGGCGACGTCAACTCGCCGGGAGAGAACGCACTGATCGCCCAACTCGTCGCCCCCACCCAGGGGATGGCGCCGAGCGACTACCCGGACTGGAACAGCCTGCTGCTCGGTCCCACGCTCCGTAACGTCAAGGTGGTACTGAAATGACCAAGGACGCCAATCACGGCCCGCTCTGGTCCATTGGAATCAAGAGCGTGGTCTTCACCGTGGCCACGGTGGCGGCCACCAGCATCCTGGCCACCACGATCCAGAACAGCTCGCCGGGGGTGGCCCAGGACTACACGGCCATCTTCAGCGACGCGACCAGCGTCAACCGGGGTGACGACGTGCGGATCTCGGGCGTCAAGGTGGGCACCGTCCAAGACGTCTCGATCTACCAGAACCGGCTGGCCAAGGTGAAGTTCACCATCCGCAAGGGTGTGCCCGTCGACGTGGGCTCGGTGATCCAGATCAAGTTCCGCAACCTCGTCGGGCAGCGGTACCTGGCCATCGAACAGCCGGCGCTGCCCGGGAGCGACGCCACCGGTAGCGACATTCAGCCGGCCAGTTCGACCACCGGTTCGTCAGCGGCCAGCACCGTGAAGACCATCAAGGCCGGGCACACCTTCGACGTCGACGAGACTCGAGGGGCCCTGGACCTGACCGTGCTCTTCAACGGGTTCCGCCCGTTGCTGCGGATGCTGAACCCCGAAGACGTGAACAAGCTCAGCGAGCAGATCGTCGCGGTCTTCCAGGGCGAGGACGCCACCGTCGACGGTCTGCTGCAGAGCACCGCCAGCCTCACCTCCACCCTGGCCGAGAAGGACCAGGTGATCGGCGAGCTGATCACCAGCCTCAGCGGCGTGATGACCACCGTGAACGAACGTTCCGGACAACTGGACACCACCCTGGTCACGATGCAGAAGCTGGTCTCGGGGCTCGCCGAGGACCGGGGTTCGATCGGGGAGTCCATCGAGGGCATGGGCAAGCTGACCACCAAGGTCGCCGGCCTGCTGCACGACACCCGCCCCGCGTTGAAGGGCTCGATCGAACACCTGGGTGAGATCTCCGCGAACCTGGACCAGCACAGCGACCAGGTCGACAACTTCCTCAAGAAGCTGCCGATCAAGCTCGACCGGATCGGTCGGCTCGGCAGTTACGGATCGTGGCTCAACTTCTACATGTGCTCCATGGACGGACGGATCCCGATGCCCGAGGGCTATATGGGTGACCTCGGTGTGAACCCCGTGGCAGGAAGGTGTCGGTGATGTCTCGATTCCCCCGCGCATTCGCGGAGCGCAACCGAGTAGTGCTGGCCTTGATCGGTCTGCTCATCTTGGCCGTCGCCTTCTTCGGTGCGATCAACATGAGCTCGCTGCCGATCGTCGGTGGCGGCAAGACCTACGAGGCGATCTTCGCCGAGGGCGGCGGCCTGCGTTCGGGTGACCAGGTCCGGGTGGCCGGCGTCCGGGTCGGCAAGGTCACCGACGTGAAGCTCGACGGCAACCAGGTGCGGGTCACCTTCCAAGCCAAGAACGTGACCTTGCCCGAGGGGACGACCGCGGCGATCAAGGTCAAGACGATGCTGGGCCAGAAGTTCGTGATGCTGGACCCGGTCGGCACCGGATCGCTGAAGGGCGCCATCCCGATGGAGCGCACCACCACGCCCTACGACGTGAACGCGGCCGTCTCGGACCTGTCCAGCACGTTCACCGAGATCGACACCAAGAAGATGGAGGCCAGCTTCAACGCGCTCGCCGACGCCTTCAAGAACACCCCGGCCTCGGTCCAGAAGATGGTCGGCGGCCTGACCGACCTGTCGCGCACCATCTCATCGCGTGACTCCGCACTGGCCGGACTGCTGGACGCCACCACCGGTGTCAGCGGCACCCTGGCCGAGCGCAACACCGAGTTGGCCGCGCTGCTGAACGACGGCTCGGACCTGCTCGGCGAACTGCAGAACCGGCGCGACGCGGTGCACGCACTGTTCACCGGAACCTCCGCCCTGGGGGTGGAACTGCGCGGCCTGGTCAAGGACAACGACAAGACGCTCGCCCCGGCCCTGGCCAAGCTCGACCGGGTCAGCGCGATCCTCAACAAGAACCAGAAGAACCTCGACCAGGCGCTCTCCACACTCGGCCCCTACTACAAGGTGATGGCCTCGGCCACCGGTAACGGTCGCTGGGTCGATGCTTACCTGTGCGGGCTCTTCGACAAGAACAACGACCCCGTGCTCGAGAAGGACGTGGTTCGCAACTGCTACCCCGGAGGTGCCAAATGAGCCGCACATGGCGTCGTCGGCTGGTGCTGACGCTCATCGTCTGCCTGGTGGTGGCCGGAGTGGTCGGGGTGCGCGCGATGCTGCGCACCGAGCCGATCCGGGTCAGTGCCCAGTTCGACTCCACCGTGGGTCTGTACCCCGGATCCGACGTGCAGGTGCTGGGGGTACCGGTCGGCAAGGTCACCCAGGTGAACGCCGAGGGCGACCATGTGCGGGTCAACATGGAGCTCGACCCGGACCAGGCCGTCGCGGCCGACACCAAGGCCGTGATCATCGCGCCGACCATGGTCAGCGACCGGTTCGTGCAGATGACCGTGCCGTGGGTGAAGAGCACCGGCGGCCCCAAGCTGAGCAGCGGCGCCGTGATCAGCCGGGACCGTACCGCGGTGCCCGTCGAGATCGACGAGCTGTACTCGGGCCTGAAGGAGATCTCCGACGCGCTCGGCCCCAACGGAGCCAACAAGCACGGCGCGTTGAGTAACCTGCTCGAGGTCGGCGCCGCCAACCTCGACGGCCAGGGCGAGAATCTCAACACCATGATCCGCGAGTTCGGCAAGGCCAGCTCGACGTTGTCGGATGTGGACGAGAACTTCTTCGCCACCCTGAGCAATCTCGACAAGCTCAACAAGATGCTGGTGGCCAACGACAGCACGGTGGCCAAGGTGAACACCCAGTTCGCGGACGTGGCCGGATTCTTGGCCGACGACCGGGAGGAGATGGGCAAGGCCGCCGACAACCTGTCCGAGGCGATGACGGTGCTGCACGGCTTCATCAAGAAGAACCGGGCGAACCTGCAGACCAGCGTCGAGAACCTGGTGCCCACGGCCAAGGCGCTCACCAAGAACAAGGATTCGCTGGACACGATGATCAAGCTGGCCCCGCTCCTGTTGAACAACCTGAAGGACGCCTACGACCCGGTGAACAACATCATCGGCGGTCGAGGCAATGTCAACGAGGTCTCCCTGTGGAGCAAGGACGGCCTTACCGCCAAGTCCTCACGCAATGCTCCGCCGACGATGCTCGGCAACACCAACGAGGAGGGGCGATGACTACCCGGACCCGTAACGGTCGACGCCGAGGATCTGTCGTCGGCCTGGTCGTGGGCCTGGCCCTGATGCTCTCGGGCTGCAGCCTGGGCAAGGACCTGTACAACACGCCCTTGCCGGGTGGCGCCGACGTGGGGAGCAATCCGGTGGAGATCAGCGCTGACTTCACCGACGTCGTCGACCTGGTACCCCAGAGCAGCGTCAAGGTGGAGAACATCGCCGTGGGCCGGGTGGCCAGGATCGATCTCAACCCGGACGGGCGTACCGCCCGGGCCACCCTGTTGGTACGCCGTGACGTGGACCTGCCCCAGGGCACCACCGCCCGGTTGCAGCAGACCTCGCTGCTGGGTGAGAAGTACGTGGCTCTGATCCGGCCCACCAAGCCGGCACCGGGCGCGACCACACTGGCTTCGGGGGCCAACATCCCGCTCGCCAAGACCAGTCAGGTCGCCGAGATCGAACAGGTACTGGGTGCGCTGTCGCTGGTCGTCAACGGCGGCGGGATCGCCAAGTTCCAAGACATCTCCCGCGAACTGCAGCAGGTCTCGACCGGTCGTCCCGAAGAGATCCGCGGTTTCCTGCGCAATATGAAGACCTTCGTGACCAGCCTGGACGAGCGCAAGGGTGCCATCACCGACGCCCTGGACGCGGTGGCCAAGCTCTCGAAGACCCTGGACAGCGACAAGGACAAGATCGCTCAGGCCCTCGAGGGGCTCAGCCCCGGTATGCAGGTACTGGTCGATCAGCGCACCGAGTTGGTGGCCATGCTGAACGCGCTGGACAAGCTCAGCGACGTCACGGTGCGCACGCTCAACATCTCGCAGAAGGACATGGTCGAGGACATGAGGCTGCTCGAGCCGATCCTGGGCCAGCTGGCCAAGGCCGGCGACGCGCTGCCGAACTCGCTCGAACTGCTGCTCACCTTCCCGTTCCCCGACTCGGTTCTGGGCGCGATCAAGGGTGACTACATGAACGTGTTCGCCACCGCGAACTACTCCTCGCTGCCCGCTAGCTGTGCCGGTTACGGGTGCCCGTGGCCGCAGTTGCCCGACACCGGTCACCTGCCCCCGGTCGACCCATTCGCCCGGACCGGCAACCGGATCGCCAAGGCGGTCGGGGAACAGGACGAGAAGTCGGTGAAGGGCCCTTCGGGTCAGCAGTCGAAGACCCCGTCCTCTTCGCCGACCGCGTCGGGTTCGGCATCGTCGAACCCGTCGGGCAGCGCGTCCCCCAGCGGATCGGCCAGTGAAACACCGGGTGGGGCGGCGAGTGGCTCGGCCAGCGGGTCGCCCGATCCGCAGCACACGGCCTCGCCCAGCCTATTGCCGCCTACCGACTCCGCGCTTCCGGGCCTACCGGCCCCGTCGGTCCAGGTACCGAGCCCCAGCGGGCACGCGGACGCAGCGCCGACTTCGAGCAAGGAGGACTGATGCTCACCTTCATGACCAAGTCCAAGGTCGTCGTGTTCGTGGTGATCGCGTTGGTCACCACCACCTTCCTGGCGGTGCACTATGTGGGCCTGGATCGTTACTTCGGCGGTTACCGGGTCACCGTGGACATGCCCGAGGCGGGAGGCCTCTTCAAGAACTCCGAGGTCACCTACCGCGGGGTGCCGATCGGTCGGGTCGAGTCGTTGGAGGCCAGCCGGGAGGGGGCCCATGCGGTGCTCCGGATCGCGCGCAGTGCCCCGACGATGCCGGCCGAGGTCGAGGCGCGGGTGGTGAACCGCTCCGCCATCGGCGAGCAGTACCTGGACCTGCGCGGCGGCTCGACGGACGGCAAGACACTGGGGGAGGGCGCGCACCTGACGCTCACCGGCGCCGACCTGCCGCCTTCCATCGACGGGCTGCTGCGCAGTAGCCGCGACTTCGTCGCCTCGGTTCCCTCCGATGCTCTGAACACGGTCATCGACGAGGGCTACGAGTTCACCCGGGGCAACGGCACGCATCTGGCTCAGCTGCTGCGGACCTCCACCGACTTCGCTCGGACCGCGGACCGCAACTTCCTGGTCACCGTCAGCCTGATCGACAACTCCGGCAAGGTGTTGGAGACCCAGGAGAAGGCGGCCTCCAGTTTCCAGAGCTTCAGCAAGAGCCTGAACCAGCTGGCGCACTCGTTCAAGGAACAGGACGCGGACTGGCGGCGGCTGCTCGAGCAGACCCCCGAGTCGGCCCGGCAGCTGGACCGGCTGTTCAGCACCGTGGGTCAACCGCTCGGCCAGTTGATGAGTAACCTGATCTCCACCGCAGAGGTCTTCGGTACCAATGCTGCCGGGGTCAAGGAGACCATGATCCGGCTGCCCGAGGGCATCTCGATCGTCTACGCGGTGATGACCAGCAAGGGTATGCAATCCGGTGTTCAGTTGAGCTTCTTCAACCCGCTCCCGTGTGTCCAGGGCTACGAGAGCACCCAGATGCGGGAAGGTACCGACACCAGCCCGGGTAAGCCGTTCAACCACAAGGCGGGCTGCACGATGCCGCGATCCACTGGTGTGAACGTGCGAGGCCCGAGCGCGGTGCTGAAGGGGAACAAGGCGAAGAACAAGAACTCACGCGCCACGGTGGTGGGTTCGGCTGACACCATGGAGGACCTCATGGGAGGCACGGAGTGACCGACGAGTCCAAAGACCCCACCGATCCAACGGAGGGGAGCCCGGAGCCGGAGGACACCGACAAGGCGCCCTTCGAACTGCGCAAGCGGCCGACCAAGCCGGCCGCGTCGTCTGCCGCAGCCGACGACACCGTCGAGGTCCAGGCGATCAAGGCGAGCGATGAAGCAGCCGATCAGGACGAGGTCGATTCCGCCGGGGCGGCCGGTGACAGCGAGGGGGACCCGGATGTGTCGGACGCAGCGGACCAGCCAGCTGAGCTGGGTCAGGGCGCAGGCTCGCAGGGGCCGGGTCTCGGTGAGGTGTCGTCGAACTCCGGCTCCCCGCGGGTGGGCACGCTCGCCTGGGTGCTCCTGGCCGTCGCCCTGGTGGCGGTGGTGATGACGTTCCTGTCGTGGCGTGACGCCGACGGCAACTCAGATCTGGACCGGGCGGCGATGCGCGACCGGGCCCTGATCGAGGGGACCGCAGCGGTGGAGACCATGACCTCGATGGACCATCGCGACGTGGCAGCCGGTATCGCGGCCTGGCAGGAGGTGTCCACCGGAGTGCTGCACGACCAGTTGGTGTCGGTGGGTGACGACGAGCAGCAGATGCTCGCCGATCAGGGCAAGATCGCCTCCGGCCGGGTGGTGCAGTCCGCGCTCACCGAGCTCACGGACCGCACCGCCACCCTCATCACGGCGGTCGAGGTCACCGTGAAGTCCGAGGACGAGACCGAGGAGCCGGCCGTGAAACGCAACCGATTCTCCGCAGACCTGGTGTTGGTGAGCGGGCATTGGAAGATCGAGAACCTGCAGCAAGTGGCGGTGAACGTCTGATGAGCCGAGCCAGCACGATACTGCGCAACGTGGCCACCCTCCGTGGGCTGGTGATGGGAGTGACCGCGGCGCTGTTGGTGATCGCGGCCGTGCTCGCCTGGCAGACCCGGGACCTGCGTGAGGACCCGGCTCTGGAGAACCGGGCCATGCTCGATCAGGCCGCGCAGGAGGGCGTGATCACGGTGGTCTCCCGCGGACTGACCCAGGTGCTCAGCTACGACTACAAGCA
>CAYNFY010000106.1:0-12934 GCA_964396585.1 uncultured Nocardioides sp. | reverse complement strand
CCATCTCGAGGGCGGTATCCGGGTGCCTCCCAAGGGATCTGACTGATCCCCGCGGGGCCGGTCATGACCGGCCCCGCGGGGATAATGGGATGCCGCTCCCACCTGGCCCGCGTAGGCTGGTGAGCGTATGACGAACACATCTGATTCCACGCGACCCTCCAACGCCCAGCAGCTCGATGACGAACCTCTGGACCTGGCCGCCGCGCTGGCTGCGACCCGGGACTGGGACCTCGAGAACGACCTCGACGACCCGGCCGACGACTTCGAGTCCGGATACGCGGACGCCCACGTCGCTGTGGACGGGGTCGATCCCGAACTCACCGCCGGCGAGCAGGACCTCGCCGAACGGCACCAGTTGCGCCGGGTGGCCGGGATCCGCACCGAACTCGAGGACATCACCGAGGTCGAGTACCGCCAACTGCGTCTTGAACGGGTCGTTCTGGTGGGCGTCTGGACCGAGGGCACCGTTACCGATGCCGAGAACTCCATGGCCGAGCTGGCACTGCTCGCCGAGACGGCAGGCTCAGAGATCCTCGAGGCCGTCTTCCAGCGCCGTCAGTACCCCGATCCGGCCACCTTCATCGGTCGCGGCAAGGTCGAGGCCATCCGGGAGATCGCCGAGGCCACCGGGGCCGACACGGTGATCTGTGACGGTGAGCTCGCGCCCAGTCAATTGCGCAACCTTGAGGACAAGATCGGGGTCAAGGTCGTGGACCGGACCGCCCTGATCTTGGACATCTTCGCCCAGCATGCGAAGTCGAAGGAGGGCAAGGCTCAAGTCGAGCTGGCGCAGTTGCAGTACCTCAAGCAGCGCCTGCGCGGCTGGGGCGGGAACCTATCCCGCCAGGTAGGTGGCCGCTCCGCCAACGGGGTGGGCATCGGCGGACGTGGTCCGGGCGAGACCAAGATCGAGACGGATCGACGACGGATCAAGACCAGGATCGCCAAGTTGCGCCGTGAGCTCAAGGAGCTCAAAGGCACCCGTGACACGATGCGGCAGGAGCGGCGGCGCAACCATGTGCCGAGCGTGTCGATCGCCGGATACACCAACGCAGGCAAGTCCTCGCTGTTGAACCGGCTCACCGATGCCGGGGTGCTGGTCGAGAACGCGCTCTTCGCGACCTTGGATCCGACGACCCGGCGGACGTCCACCTCGGACGGGCGAGTGTTCACCATGTCCGACACCGTGGGTTTCGTCCGGCATCTACCGCACCAGTTGATCGAGGCGTTCCGTTCGACCCTGGAAGAAGTAGCGGACTCCGACCTGGTGGTGCACGTCGTCGACGGTTCGCATCCGGACCCCGAGGGCCAGTTGGCGGCCGTGCGTCAAGTATTCGCCGAGATCGGTGCCGACAAGGTGCCCGAGATCGTGGCGATCAACAAGGCGGATCTGGCCGATCCCTTGGTGCTGGCCCGGCTCCGGCAGCGTGAGCCGCACTCCGTGACGGTCTCGGCCAAGACCGGTGAGGGCATCGAGGCCCTGCAACGGCTGATCGAGTCCGAACTACCCAATCCGCAGGTGGAGGTCTCGGTGCTGCTGCCCTATGAGCGTGGTGACCTGCTCAATCAGGTGCATCAGAAGGGCCAGATCGCCGAACTGGAGCACACCGCGGAGGGAACGCTCGTGCGGGGCCGGGTCAATCCCGATCTGGCCGCCGATCTGGAGCCTTACACCAGTCTCTGAGGCCGTTCCGAATCGGCTATGTGCGTGCCGAAATCCAGTCGATTCTGCTGCCTAAGCGGTTTGACGGCAGGGTGAACGCGGTATGACCGATATCAAAATGGCGTGTCCCTATTCGGCATGGGTTGGACACGTGCGACATGATGTCGCTCATGTCACGCGGTGTTATCTTCCGCCTCCTCCTCGTGGTCGCCCTCTTGGGCGCCTGCGCGGCGGCGGCCCTCAGCCTGAAGCCCACCCTCGGTCTCGACCTGAGGGGCGGTACCCAGTTCAACCTGGAGACCACCGACGGGCCGACCGCCAAGGCGAACGCGGAGAACACCGATCGGGTGGTCAACGTGCTCCGCAGTCGGATCGATGCGCTGGGGGTGGCTGAGCCGAGCATCTACCGCTCGGGGTCCAACCAGATCATCGCCGAGCTCCCCGGCGCCAAGCCGACCCAGGAGCAGGTCCAGATCCTGACCACGGCCGCCCAGCTCACCGTGCGCGAGGTGCTCGGCGCTGGTACCTACCAGGAGTACCAGAAGCAGCAGGCCGCCAAGGAGCCTGCCAAGGATGTGGAGGTCGGTGACGAGGCCTCCGGGTCCCCCTCGGCGACGCCGAGCGCTGACGCCAGTGACGGAGCCAGCGATAAGGCCAGCGATAAGCCTGACGCGAAGAACACCGACTCGGCGAAGGATGCCGACAAGGGCGGTCAGAACGGCGAAGAGGTGTTCCCGGTGGTTCCGCCGGGGGCGGACTCCTCGGCCGAGGCCCTGCAGAACGCGCAGTTCCTCCGGGTGGGCCCCGTCAAGATCGTCGGAAGTCAGATCAACAAGGCCCGAGCCGAGCAGCCTCAGAATTCCACCGAATGGGTCGTCTCGATCGACTTCAACGGCAAAGCAGGTGACATGTGGCAGAAGGTCACCGCCGATGCCGCGTGTGCGCGTGACCAGGGCGACCAATACAAGTCGATGACCGCGATCGTGTTGGACGACAAGATCATCACCAACCCGGTCCCCGAGTCGGCCGTGGGCTGTGGCGTCGGGATCACCGGCGGCAGCACCATGATCACCGGCCAGAACAGCCTCGAAGAGGCCAAGAGCCTGGCCACCCTGATCGAAGGCGGCGCACTGCCGCTGAACATCAAGATGCTCAACAAGGAATGGGTCGGCCCCACCCTGGGCCAGGAGGCCATCAAGGCCTCCTGGCAGGCCGGCCTGGTCGGGCTGGTCCTGACCGCGATCTTCATCATCTGCATCTACCGCCTGGTCGGCCTCATGGCGACCTTCGCGCTGCTCTGCTATGCCCTGATCTCTTATGCGTCCCTGCTGGTATTGGGGGCCACCCTGACGATGCCGGGGCTAGCCGGTTTCGTGTTGACCATCGGACTCGCGATCGATGCGAACGTGCTGGTCTTCGAGAGAGCCCGGGAGGAGTATCTGGCCTATCCGGGTGGCGGTCTCAAACGCGCACTGATGATCGGATTCAACAAGGCCTGGAGTGCGATCATCGACTCCAACGTGACCACGATCCTGGCCGCGGTGCTGCTGTTCCTGCTCGGTACCGGTCCGATCAAGGGCTTCGGTATCACGTTGACCATCGGAACCCTGGCCTCGATGTTCTCCGCGCTGGTGATCGCTCGGATCTTCGTCGAACTGGTGCTCTCCACCAAGGGCGTGCAGAAGCGTCCCCGACTCTCGGGCATCGCGCACAAGACCAAGGTGCGGCAGTTCCTCGACCATGCCCAGGTCGACCTCATGTCCAAGCGCAGGTTGTGGTTCGCGATCTCGGCGGCGGTGCTGATCGTCGCGATCGGCGGGATCGCGGTGAAGGGCCTCAACTGGGGCCTGGAGTTCACCGGTGGCCGTGGGATCACCTACTCGACCACCACCCACATCAGCGCCGACCAAGCTCGCGAAGCGGTCCAGGGGGCCGGCTTCGACGAGGTCACGGTGCAGTCCAGTACCGAGAACAAGATCGTGGTGCGAGCCAAGGCGATCTCCGATACCGAGGCGACCGAGATCGAGAAAGCCCTGTCCACGGTCGGAGGTGACACCAGCAAGGTCAGCGACCAGACCATGGGATCGAGTCTGGGCAGTCAGTTGAAGAACAAGGCGATTCTCGCCTTCACCCTGGCCTTCTTGGCCCAATGGCTCTATCTCGGCATCAGATTCAAATGGACCTTCGGCATCGCGGCCGTGCTGGCCATGGCCCACGATGTGGTTCTTGTGGTGGGGCTGTTCGCCTGGCTCGGTAAGCCGATCGACAGCATCTTCCTGGCCGCCACGATGACGATCGTCGGGCTCTCGGTCAACGACACGGTGGTGGTGTTCGACAGGGTGCGAGAAACGTGGCAGGGCTCCTCGCCACCTGAAACATTCAATAACCTCGCCAACAAGGCCTGTCTGCAGACCGTGCCTCGAACCGTGAACACCACGATGGGTGCGCTGTTCATCCTCGGAGCGTTGGCGATCTTCGGTGGTGACTCGCTGCGCAACTTCTCGGTAGCCCTGCTGGTGGGCTTGTTGATCGGTGCCTACTCGTCGGTCTTCATGGCTACCCCGTTGGTCACGGTGTTGCAGCAGAAGTGGCCGCTGGAGCGGGCCAAGAAGGTCAGGAAGCAGCGCGACGCCAACGATGCGGGGGCCGTGGTCTGAGCTCGGCTGAGAGGGCTCGCCGGTCGCCCGCGGACCAGACCCGTCGGGGGTTGGGACTAGGGTTTGTCGGTGCCCGATTCTCAGATCTCCTCAGACGAGACGCCAACCGCCGCACCTGCTGAGCCCTCGGGCGAACAGGTCGCGGCGGTTCGCGCCGTTCTGAGCGAGGCAGTCGCCGCCCTGGGGGGTTCCGAGCGCGCGGGGCAGGTCCAGATGGCTGAGGCTGTGGCCGCCGCGTTCCGCGATGAGCAGCACCTGCTGGTGCAGGCCGGCACCGGCACCGGAAAGTCCCTGGCCTACCTGGTTCCGAGCCTGCTCAACCGGGACCGAGTAGTGGTGGCCACCGCTACCCTGGCGCTGCAGCATCAACTGGTGGAGCGCGACATCCCCCGCCTCGTGGAGGCTGTTGGCTCGAAGCTCGACACCTCCTACGCGGTGCTCAAAGGACGATCCAATTACGCCTGTCTGCACCGGGTTCGCGAAGGGGTCCCGGACGACCAGGGGGTGCTGGTAGATCTGCCGGCCGGAACCATGGGGGCAGAGGTTCTCAAACTGCGCGAATGGGTCGAGCAAGAGGCCAAGGACGGCGGTACTGGGGAACGTGACCACGCCCCGCGGCACAACGACCGCCTGTGGCGTCAGGTCAGTGTGAACCACCGTGAGTGTCTGGGCGCCTCCAAGTGCCCGTTCGGTGCCGAGTGCTTCGCCGAGCTGGCGAAGGAGAAGGCCGCCAAGTCGCATCTCATCGTCACCAACCACTCCTTGCTGGCGATCGATGCGATCGAGGGTGTGCCGATGATCCCCGACTACGACGCGGTGGTGATCGACGAGGCCCACGAATTGGTCGCCCGGGTGACCCAGGCGGCAACCGATGAACTGGGGGTCGGCGACGTCGAGCGAGCCGCGAAGCGCGCCCAGCGTCATGTCGAGGGTGACCAGGCCGATGACCTCGGGGATGCGGCGACGGCGCTGGAGCGAGCGCTGGAGGAGACCCCTCCCGGCAGGCTGGAGAACATGCCGGTGGCCATCTCGGACGCGATGGTGCTGGTGCGCGACGCTGCCCGGGCACTGGTCTCGGCATTCCCCAAGGACACCGATGTCACCGCGGACGCGGGTCGGACCCAGGCACGCGGTCTCGCCCAAGAGGTCTTCACCGTGGCGGAGCGAATCGCTGCGGACTTGAACTCTGATGTGTTGTGGCTCAGCGAGAAGCGTGAACGGATCCCGGCCAAGCTGCATGTGGCGCCGCTACAGGTGTGGGGGCAGATGCGCGACAAGCTGCTCACGGAGAAGACCGTGGTGTTCACCAGCGCCACGCTGATGCTGGGCGGTGACTTCAATTCGGTGGCCACCACGGTAGGCCTCAAGCCCACCGAGCGTGTCGTCGTCGACAGTCCGACACCGCCGGGACTCGCCGAGGATGCCCTGCCCTGGCGAGGGACAGACGTGGGGTCCCCGTTCAACTAC
Organism: uncultured Nocardioides sp.; assembly: GCA_964396585.1. Classification (GTDB taxonomy): domain Bacteria; phylum Actinomycetota; class Actinomycetes; order Propionibacteriales; family Nocardioidaceae; genus Nocardioides. Next base: position 7,147 of record CAYNFY010000106.1, on the reverse strand, counting down.
GCCCAACAGGGCATCTTATATGTGGCTCGACACCTGCCGACCCCCGGCAGGGACGGTCTCGGGAAGGCGCAACTCGACGAGATCGTCGAACTGATCGACGCCGCAGAAGGCCGCACCCTGGGTCTGTTCAGCTCGCGCCGTGCGGCCGACGCGGCGGCCGAGGAGGTCCGCAAGAGGCTGCCGCACCTGAGCACTCTGGCGCAGGGGGAGGCACAGCTTCCGGAGCTGACCAGACTGTTCATTGAGGATCCACATGCGAACCTGTTCGGAACCCTCAGCCTCTGGCAGGGGCTGGACGTGCCTGGCGACACCTGCTCCCTGGTGTTGATCGACCGGATCCCATTCCCCCGACCGGACGACCCGCTGATGTCGGCCCGTCAGCGCGCCGCGGATCAATCCGGCGGCAACGGCTTCATGCAGGTTGCGGCGACGCACGCCGCACTGCTGCTGGCCCAGGGGGCCGGTCGACTGATCCGGGCGACGGATGACCGTGGTGTGGTGGCGGTTCTGGACCCGCGACTAGTCACCGCCCGCTACGGCACCTTCTTGAAGGCCAGCCTTCCGCCGATGTGGACCACCACCGACCCAGCCGTCGTCCGGCTGGCCCTGGGAAGGCTGGCCGCTGCGGCCGCCGGGTCCGCTGTCTGAGCCGAATGCTCAGAGCCGCCGAAGCACAGCGGTGACCTTGCCCAGGATGGAGGCGTGAGTACCGTCGATCGGCTCGTAGGCAGGGTTGTGTGGCAGCAGCCAGACCTTGCCGTCCTTGCGCTGGAAGGTCTTCACGGTGGCCTCTCCATCGATCATTGCCGCCACCACCTCTCCGTTCATCGCGGTCTGTTCGCGGCGTACCACCACGTAGTCGCCGTTGCAGATCGCGGCGTCCACCATGGAATCGCCCTGGACCTCGAGCAGGAAGAGTTCGCCACTGCCGACCAGCTGCCGGGGGAGGGGGAAGACCTCTTCGAGGTTCTCCTCGGCCAGGATCGGGCCGCCAGCCGCGATCCGGCCGATCAGGGGCACCATGGTGGGCACCGGCGCGGAGTCGCCGATCCCCGTTGCGTCGAAGTTCTCCTCGTCGGCGTTGCCGATCGAGCGACGCGCGGCCAGCACCTCGGGCAGGAACACCTGCAATGCCCGTGGCCGGTTGGGGTCACGCTTGAGGTAGCCCTTCTCCTCCAGCACCCGGAGCTGGTGCGCCACGCTGGATGAACTGGTCAGCCCCACCGAGGACCCGATCTCACGCATGCTCGGTGGATAGCCCCGCAGTTCCAGGGACTCCTTGATCGTGGAGAGCACCCGCTGCTGCCGCGGCGTCAGCCCAGGCACATTCGCGGCACCCTCGGGCAGGCGCACCACCTTGTCGTCCCGGTCGTCCCTACCGTCATCTTCGTCAGCTGTGCGCTTGGCCATGTCGTCTCCTGAGCCTCCCGTTGGGTGAGGTCAATGTAGTGCCCGAGCATCCCGCATTTCAAACAGATGTTCGAGATGGGCGTGTCGTCGTGGCGGTCGGGATCCGGGTCCGTCCACGCTGTTGTGGCCGACCGCGGGCGCATTCATTCGAACAAATCTGCGAAGAGCACTTGATTTTGTTCGAACGGGTGCTCTAGTCTCAAACAAGTGTTCGATCGAACAAAGAGTCGAAAACCCCTCCCGATCCGGATCTTCGCTCGGCGCGGAAGTTGTGTCGGGGGTTGGGCATAGACATCTGTTCGAGAACGACAAGCCAGACCACCACCTTCCCCAGGAGGTCCCGATGAGCAGCATCACGATCACCACCCCGTTGACCAGCCCGCGTGAACTCCGGGCGAGTCGCCGCCCTGTCGGCACTGTCCCGCCTCACGGGCAGATCAGGCTGACTCGCCGTGGTCGGATCGTGCTGTTCGTGGCGGCCCTGATCATTGTCCTGGGCGCCGCTGTGCTGTTGGGCGCCGGATCGGTCGCCACCTCCACTGATGTGCCGGCACGCACCACGACGACCATGATCGTGGGCGAAGGTGACACGCTGTGGGATGTGGCCTCCACAGTGGCCGGTAGTGGCAACGTGTCCGAGATGGTGGGGAAGATCCAGCAGATGAACGGGCTGGACGACGGGATGCTTCGGGTTGGTCAGCGGATCCGAGTGCCCAAGATCTGAGGGCACCGCCATCGACCGGCCATCACTCGGGGCGGGGTCTCGCTGACGATCGTTGTGCTGGGGTCGTTCAGGCTCTCCGCCGCCCTCCCCGAGGGGTGGGTTGAGTCGGGGGTTGTTCGGTGCTGCTCGAGGGGTTGGTGATGATGCCGACCTCGCGCAGTAGTCGGATGCCCAGCATCAGACCGGCGAAGAGGCAGGCCATGGCGCCGACCGCCGCGACCGATAAGAACGCCCAGGCGGAGTTCTGGCCGCCGCGTGCGCTCTGGCCGAAGTCGATGGCCATATAGACCAGGTATCCCCAGGCGATCGCGGCCAGGGTGATCCCCGCGGCATAGGCCAGGGGTCGAGGGCGTGGGCGTCGGGACTGACGGGGCCCACGTCTTGATCCAGCGCGCTTCCTGGTGCTCACGCCGATCATTGTCCCCGATGCCGCCAGCGCCCGCTGCGACAATGCGAACTGGGGCGCCCGAGGTGGGGCTCGATCGAGTCACTTGCGTCACATGAGCCCCGTGATCGCGCTTCTTCGGTGGGTTCCCTCAGGGTTGTGGTGGGTCTCGATACCGGCTCTGACGTGGGCATATGTCGTGGTGGCAGGAAAGTCCCGATGAGCTTGCGGGTCGGGTTGCGTGACGGTGCGGCAGAGCGTAGGGTCTACCACTACATCTAGTAGTTACACCGCTGTGGTTCTCCACATCTAGTTCACAGAACTGGGCATGAATTCCACAGGATGCGGTGTTTCATCCACAGGATCATCGACCGTTCTCCACCGGGATGTGGAGTATCGCGCGAGATGACGGCTCATGAGAGGAGGCTCGGAATGCACTGTCCGTTCTGTCGGCACACCGATACGCGGGTGCTGGACTCCCGGGTCTCTGAGGATGGGTCGGCGATCCGTCGGCGTCGGGCGTGTCAGTCGTGCGGTAAGCGATTCTCGACCACCGAGCAGATGCAATTGACCGTGGTCAAGCGCTCGGGCGTTACCGAGCCCTTCATGCGTAAGAAGGCGATCCACGGGGTGCGCAAGGCCTGTAAGGGCCGCCCCGTGACCGAGGACCAGCTGCAGCGTCTCGGCCAGGAGGTCGAGGACGCATTGCGTTGTGCCGGGTCCGCCGAGTTCGACGCCAATGAGGTTGGACTCGCCATCTTGACGCCGCTGCGCGCGTTGGACGAGGTGGCTTATCTGCGCTTCGCCAGCGTCTACCGGGCGTTCGAGTCAGCCGATGATTTCATCGAGGAGATCGCCTCGCTGCGCACGGAGCGCGCCCAGGAGCTCGATGACGAGGTGCTCGACCAGCCGGTCGTCCTCGGCAGTTCCTGATCCACGAACTGCCCGGCGCGTGGTGGGGAAGCTGCGCGTCGGGCGTCATACCTGAATACGGCAGTACGCAGCATTTCAGTTTTCATGCCAGTCGAGAGTGGGGCGAAGTCGGACAATGACCGAGACGGTGAACCCGGAGTCACAGCAGAACGCGAGCAAGGGCGTGAAGATCGAACGGATCTTCTCGACCGCGGGTGTGCATCCCTATGACGAGTTGAAGTGGGAGCACCGCGACGTCGTCCAGACCAATTGGAAGACCGGTGAGTCGGTCTTCGAGCAGCGGGGCGTGGAGTTCCCTCAGAGCTGGAGCCTGAACGCCTCCACCATCGTGACCACCAAGTACTTCCGCGGCGCCCTGGGCACCGACGTGCGGGAAGCCAGCCTCAAGCAGTTGATCGATCGGGTGGTGAAGACCTACACCGACGCGGGCCAGGACCACGGCTACTTCGCCAGCGCGGACGACGCCGAGACCTTCGAGCACGAGCTCACCTGGCTGTTGGTGAACCAGTACTTCTCGTTCAACTCCCCGGTCTGGTTCAACGTGGGTACCACGTCCCCCCAGCAGGTTTCGGCCTGCTTCATCTTGTCGGTCGACGACTCGATGGACTCGATTCTGAACTGGTACAAGGAAGAGGGCTTCATCTTCAAGGGCGGCTCCGGCGCCGGTCTGAACCTCTCCCGGATCCGTTCCTCCAAGGAGCTGTTGACCTCCGGTGGTACCGCGTCGGGTCCGGTCTCGTTCATGCGCGGGGCGGATGCCTCGGCTGGAACCATCAAGTCCGGCGGTGCGACGCGGCGGGCCGCGAAGATGGTCGTACTCGACGTGGACCACCCCGACATCGTCGAGTTCGTCGAGACCAAGGCGAAGGAGGAGGACAAGATCCGCGCGCTGCGCGATGCCGGCTTCGACATGGACCTCGGTGGCGCCGACATCACCTCCGTGCAGTACCAGAACGCCAACAACTCGGTGCGGGTCAGCGACGAGTTCATGCGCGCTGTCGAAGACGGGTCGGACTTCGGCCTGCGCTCGCGCACCAGCGGTGAGGTCATCGAGCGGGTCGACGCACGTGACCTCTTCCGCAAGATCTCGGAGGCCGCCTGGGCGTGCGCCGACCCGGGGCTGCAGTACGACGACACGATCAATGACTGGCACACCAACCCCGAAACGGGCCGGATCACCGCGTCGAACCCATGCTCGGAGTACATGAGCCTGGACAACTCCTCGTGCAACCTGGCAAGCCTGAACCTGCTCAAGTTCCTGAGGGATGACGACACATTCGACGCGGCATTGTTCGCGAAGGCTGTCGAGGTCATCATCACTGCGATGGACATCTCGATCTGCTTCGCGGACTTCCCGACCGAGGCGATCGGCAAGACCACCGTCGACTACCGCCAGTTGGGCATCGGCTACGCCAACCTGGGTGCACTGCTGATGGCCATGGGCCTGGGCTACGACTCCGAGAGTGGCCGCACCATGGCTGCCGCCATCACCTCGCTGATGACCGGTGTCTCCTACAAGCGCTCGGCCGAGCTGGCCGGTGTGGTGGGCGCCTACAACGGGTACGCCCGCAATGCCGACGCCCACAAGCGGGTGATGCGCAAGCACCAGGCGGCCAACGATCAGGTGCGCACGCTCGGTATCGAAGACAAGCGGGTACACGCGCTGGCCACTGAGGCCTGGGCCGATGTGATCGCCCTCGGCGAGGTCAACGGGTACCGCAATGCCCAGGCCTCAGTGCTCGCCCCGACCGGCACCATCGGCTTCATGATGGACTGCGACACCACCGGCATCGAGCCCGACTTCTCCCTGGTGAAGTTCAAGAAGCTGGTCGGTGGGGGTTCGATGCAGATCGTCAACCAGACCATCCCCCGTGCGCTGAGGAAGCTGGGCTACCTGCCCGAGCAGGTCGAGGCGATCGTCACCTACATCGCCGAGCACGGTCACGTGATCGACGCACCCGGCCTGAAGACCGAGCACTACGACGTGTTCGACACCGCGATGGGTGCCCGGGCGCTGAAGCCGATGGGTCACGTGCGGATGATGGCTGCCACCCAGCCCTTCCTCTCGGGCGCGATCAGCAAGACGGTCAACCTGCCGGAGAGCGCCACGGTCGAGGAGATCGAGGACATCTACCTGCAGTCGTGGAAGCTCGGCCTGAAGGCGACCGCGGTCTATCGCGACAACTGCAAGGTCGGCCAGCCGCTGGCCGACGGCGGCGGCAAGGCCAAGAAGGACGCGGCAGACGCCGCGGCTGCCGGTGAGGTGGTCGAGAAGGTCATCGAGAAGATCGTCTACGCCCCGACCCGTAAGCGACTGCCCAAGTCGCGGGTCTCGCGGACCACCTCGTTCACCGTGGGTGGCGCGGAGGGGTACATGACCTCCGGTGCGCACGACGACGGCGAGCTGGGCGAGGTCTTCCTCAAGCTGGGCAAGCAGGGCTCGACCCTGGCCGGAGTGATGGATGCCTTCTCGATCGCGGTCAGCATCGGCCTGCAGTACGGCGTGCCGCTGGAGACCTACGTCAGTAAGTTCACCAACCTGAAGTTCGAGCCGGCCGGCCTGACCGATGACCCGGACGTGCGGATGGCTCAGTCGATCATGGACTACGTGTTCCGTCGCCTGGCCTTGGACTACATGTCCTTCGTGGAGCGCTCGATGCACGGCATCTACTCGGCCGGTGGGCGTGGGCGCCACCTTGAGACCGGTTCGTACGAGCCGCTCGCCGAGTTGAGCGAGTCCGAGTCGCTCAAGGCCACCCCGGTCCCCGAGGCGCCGCAGGTCGAGGTCATCGACGCCCAGCCGGTGACGGAGGCGACTCGGCCGGCCGGCAAGCAGGCTCAGACCTCGGCCGAATTGCTGGAGCTGATCACCGGTACCGCCGTCGACTCGCCGCTCTGCTTGACCTGCGGGACCAAGATGCGACCGGCCGGTTCGTGCTACGTGTGCGAAGGATGTGGCTCGACCAGCGGGTGCTCGTAATATCGAATCTCACGAAGGTGTCACCGGTTTCGCGCGAGAATGTCACCGGTTTCGCGCGAGAATGTCACTGGTTTCGCATCGAGAATGTCACCAGTGATTCGCATGAAATGTCACCGCTGATCCGGGATCTGTCAGCAAACAGAATCCGGTCTTGAACACAAACGAAGGGCCACCCCGGTGCGGGGCGGCCCTTCGTTCGTTGTGAGGGTGCTGATGGGTCAGATGTCGGGTAGTGCTGCCCGTAGCGTTTCGGTGGTGACGAAGACCCCGGCGTTGTCCATGCGGATGCAGCCGAGGTTCTTGATGGCGCCGACAGCGACGCGGGTCGCGTTGCTGGGTTGCTTGTAGAGGACGTTCTCGTTGTTGATGACGCGGGTGAGGATGCGGGCTTCGATGAGGTTGAGTCCTGTGCGTCTAGTGCGAAGTTGCGCGATGGCCTTCTTGGTTTCGTTGTTGGGACGGGTCGCGGGAACGATCTTGATGGCGTTGTGGGCTTGGTGGAGGCGTAGGCCGGTGCCTTGGAGCGAGTGCGGGATGGCGTCGAGGGCGGCGGTGAGGCGGGGTCGTTTCCAGTCGAGTGATCGGGCGAGGTGTCCGACGTCGACCATCGCTTTCAGGTTGGTGATGAGGGGGATGAGGGTTGCGGCGTCGTGCTCCGCGTGAAGCGCCCCAGGTTCTCTGCCGCTTCTATGCGGGTTGCGGCTCTCGGTTGAGA
>CAYNFY010000105.1:0-12945 GCA_964396585.1 uncultured Nocardioides sp. | reverse complement strand
GCCCGGCGCTGGTGGCGGTGGCAGCGCTCAGGCGATGACTGGGCCCGCGACCATCGGGTCGACCCGCTGCCGATCCGGGTCAAGCAGCACAAGTCGCTGCTGTTGCGCGAACTGGGCGAGTCCGAGATGTGGCTGCAGCACAACAAGGTGACCAACCTGAGGCTGGCCAGTCAGCCGGTGAACGGTCTGCTGATCGGTCCCGGCGAGACGTTCTCGTTCAATCGGGTGATCGGCAACTGCACCCCACGCCGTGGATTCGTGGAGGGAATGCGACTCTCCAACGGCGAGGCGCTGGCCGGAGTCGGGGGCGGCATCTGCCAACTGGCGAACCTGCTGCACTGGATGTTCCTGCACTCATCGCTGACCGTGGTCGAACGCTCGGAGCACTCGTTCGACCCGTTCCCCGACAACGGCAGGGTACTGCCCTGGGGAGTGGGCTGCTCGATCGTGTGGAACTACGTCGACCTGGTCGTCCGCAATGACACCGACGCCACCTTCCAGCTCTTCACCAAGGTCGGAGAGAGGCATCTGGAAGGGGAACTACGGGTCGATTCCGAACAGCCGTACTCCTACTCCGTCTTCGCGCGCGACGAGCAGTTCCTCAAGAAGCACGGTGAGCACTACCGTCGCAACGAGATCTGGCGCACCCTGATCGACCGGCGTACCGGTGACAGCGCCGGGGAGGAACTGATCAAGCGCAACTGCGCTCTGGTCAAGTACCCACCCACCGGCGTGGACGTGATCGACCTCGACGCCTGAGTTCGCGGCCGCTCAGTCCTGGGTGCCCGGGTCCTCGTCGAGTCCGGCCAGGAACCGTTCGAATTCACGTCCGAGTTCCTCACCCGTCGGGATCGGCTGGTTCTCCGCCAGTAGTGAGACACCCGGCTGCTCGGCCCGCTGGAAGGTGTCGTACTGCCGCTCCAGGGCCTGCACCACGTCGGCCACCTCGGCGTTCTCCTCGACCTGCCGGTCGATCTCCTGCGCGGTCTGGGCCGAGGCCTCGTGCAATGCGGTCTGGTCGACGATCAGGTGTCCGCCGATCTCGAGCTGTTCGAGCAGAGCCACCGCAGCCGACGGGTACTCGGACTGAGCCAGGTAGTGCGGCACATGGGCGACGTAGCCCAGGGCGTCGTGCCCCCACTCCCCGAGCCGGACCTCCAGCAACGACTGGGCACTGGACGGCACGCGCAACTCGCCGGTCCACGGTGAGGTCTGGGCGACCAGCTCGGGCCGATTGCCGTGATGGGTGACGACGACGGGGCGGGTATGGGGAATGGCCATCGGCACCGCCCCCATGCCCACTACCCGGGTCACCTCGAAGCGCTCCACCACTTCGCGCACGGCGCGGCAGAACGCCTCCCAGCGGATATCGGGTTCGGGACCGCGCAGTAGCAGGAAGGGAGTACCACCGGAATCACGGCGCAGACGTACCACCAGTCGGGGCGGTTCATAGCCGGTGTAGTGGTCGCGCGCGAACGTCATCGGAGGTCGTCGCGCGCGGTAGTCATGCAGCTGGTCCACGTCGAAAGTCGCCACCACCGGCCCGGAGGTCAGCTCCTCCAGATGAGTGGCAGCGATATCGGCCGACTGACCCGCGTCGAGGAATCCGGTCAGTGCGACCACCATGGTCAGGTCCTCGAGCCCCTGGAGCTCGGGGACCTCGTCGACGATGTGCACCAGACGAGAAACGGATTCAGCCATGCCACAAGCCTATGGCCCAGACCACAGGCCACCGCCTTCCACCCCATGATGAGCCCCCTGGCGCGTCTTGTTACTCAGGAGTAATATGATCGGTGAAAGCGTCACGAACCATTCCTTCCACTCCTCAGGAGAAGTCGTGTCCCGTATGTCGCGAGAGGTCGTCTTCGTCGACGGCGTGCGCACTCCGTTCGGCAAGGCCAAGGGCCAGTACGCCGAGACTCGCGCCGATGACCTCGTCATCAAATGCATCCGCGAACTGATCCGTCGCAACCCCTCCCTGCCGCCCGAGCGCGTCGATGACGTGGCCATCGCGGCCACCACTCAGATCGGCGACCAGGGTCTGACCATCGGCCGGACCGCTGCCCTCCTGGCCGGTCTGCCGCAGAGCGTGCCCGGCTATGCCATCGACCGGATGTGTGCCGGAGCGATGACCGCCGTCACCACGGTGGCCGGTGGGATCGCCTTCGGTGCCTACGACGTCGCCATCGCCGGGGGTGTCGAGCACATGGGCCGACACCCGATGGGTGAGGGGGTGGATCCCAACCCGCGGATCATCTCCGAGCGGATCGTGAACCCCGACGCCCTGGTGATGGGCACGACCGCCGAGAACGTGCACGACCGGTACCCCACGATCACCAAGGAGCGCGCCGATCGGTACGCGGTCGAATCGCAGCGCAAGGCGGCCGAGGCGTACGCGGCCCACAAGATCCAGCCCGACCTGGTGCCCGTCGCCACCGCGTCGGCCGAACTCGGCTGGGGCCTGGCCACCACCGACGAGCCGATGCGCCCGGGCACCACGATGGAGTCGCTGGCCACCCTGAAGACCCCCTTCCGCTCCCACGGACGGGTCACCGCCGGGAATGCGGCCGGGATCAACGACGGCGCCACGGCGGCCCTGCTGGCCGATGAGGAGACCGCCCGGGAGCTCGGTCTGCCGGTCAAGATGCGGATGGTCTCCTACGCATTCGCCGGGGTGGAGCCGGAGGTGATGGGGGTGGGACCGATCCCGGCCACCGACAAGGCGCTGGCCAAGGCCGGGCTCAGCATCGACGACATCGACGCCTTCGAGATCAACGAGGCCTTCGCCGTCCAGGTGCTCAGCTTCCTGGAGAACTACGGCATCGCCGATGACGACCCTCGGGTCAATCCCTACGGCGGCGCCATCGCCTACGGCCACCCGCTGGCCTCCTCCGGCGTGCGGTTGATGACCCAGCTGGCCCGGCAGTTCTCCGAGCGCCCCGAGGTCCGCTACGGCCTCACCACCATGTGTATCGGCATCGGCATGGGTGGCACGGTGATCTGGGAGAACCCGCACTGGACCGGTGCCGAGAGCAACGAGAAGGACGCGTGAGAGCGATGAGCGACACTCTTCAGAACGACCTGTTGGCCCGCGCCCAGGCGCTGGTCACCGACACCGAACGGATCACCGCCGCACATCTGCGCAAGGTGGTGCTGCCCGGGGCCGTGATCGGTCTGATCACCCTGGACAACGGCCTGGACCACACCAAGCCCAACACGTTCGGACCCGGTTCCCTGCTGGCCCTGAACGACGCGATCGACCAGGCGTTGGCCGACGACGAGGTCACGGCGCTCGCGGTCACCGGCAAGCAGTTCATCCTGGCGGCCGGAGCGGACCTCACCTCGCTGGCCGCGGCCGGCCCGAACGGGATCCGTACCGTTGCCGAGCTCGGTCACTTCGTCTTCCGCAAGCTCGGCGAGGGCGGCAAGCCCAGTTTCGGACTGATCAACGGCCTGGCGCTGGGCGGTGGCCTGGAGGTGGCGCTGCACTGCACCTACCGCACCATCATGGACTCCGCGGCGGCCGTCGGGCTGCCCGAGGTGATGCTCGGACTGGTCCCCGCCTGGGGCGGCGCCTGGCTCACCCCGAACCTGATCGGGGCCGAGCGGGCGGTCACCCTGATCCTGGAGAACCCGCTCAACAACGGCCGCACCCTGAACGGCCGTCAGGCCTTCGATCTGGGCCTGGCCGACGCGATCTTCAACGGCGCCGACTATCTGGAGCAGTCCCTCCTCTGGGCTGCCTCGGTGCTGCGCGGCGAGGTCGAGGTGACCCGCCCCGAAATCGACCGCGGCGCCGGTTGGGACGCCGCGCTGGAGCGGGCCGCTGCGCTGGTCGAGGCCAAGACCGGGGGCGCCTCCCCGTCCGCGCGGACCGCGGTGGACCTGCTCGGCGCGAACCGGACCGCCACCCGCAAGGAGGGCTTCGCAGCCGAAGACGATGCCCTGTCCACTCTGGTCACCACGCCGGAGACACTCGCCTCGCTGTACGCCTTCGACCTGATCCAGAAGCGTGCCAAGCGTCCCGCAGGTGCTCCGGACCGCTCGCTGGCCCGCCCGGTCACCAAGGTCGGCATCATCGGTGCCGGACTGATGGCCAGCCAGTTCGCGCTGCTGTTCGTGCGCAAGCTGGGTGTCCCGGTGGTGTTGACCGATCTCGACCAGTCCCACGCCGACAAGGGCGTGGCCTACGTACACGGTGAGATCGACGGGCTGCTGGCCAAGGGGAAGATCAATCAGGACAAGGCCAACCGGCTCAAGGCCCTGGTCACCGGCACCACCGACAAGCAGACCCACTTCGCCGATGCCGACTTCGTGATCGAGGCCGTCTTCGAGGAGATGGGCGTCAAGAAGAAGGTCTTCGCCGAGGCGGAGTCGATCGTCGGTCCCGAGTGCGTGCTGGCCACCAACACCTCGTCGTTGTCGATCACCGAGATGGCCGCCGATCTGGCTCACCCCGAGCGGGTGGTCGGCTTCCACTTCTTCAACCCGGTCGCGGTGATGCCGCTGCTGGAGATCGTGCGCGGCGAGCGGACCGACGACGCTACCTTGGCCACCGCATTCGCCACCGGCAGGACGCTGGGCAAGACCACCGTCGGGGTGAAGGACTCCCCCTCGTTCATCGTGAACCGGCTGCTGGGCCGTTTCCTGGGCGAGGTGGCCAAGATGGTCGACGAGGGCACCCCGATCGAGGTAGCCGACTCCGCCTTCGCCGGCGTCGCGCCGATGCCGCCGTTCTCACTGCTGGCTCTGGTCGGACCGGCGATCGCACTGCACAACTCCGAGACCCTGCATGCCGCGTTCCCCGACCGGTTCTACCTCTCGCCGGCTCTAGCCCGGGTCGTCGAGGCGGGCAAGCGCAGCTACTTCGATGCGAACGGCGAGCTCGACCCCGAGGTGGCCGCGCTGCTGGAGCAGCCGACCGACCCGGTCGCGCTCAGCCCCGAGGAGGTCCGGGAGCGTGCGCTGCGCGGCCTGGCCGAGGAGGCTCGTCTGATGCTGGACGAGGGGGTCGTCGTCGGCCCCGAGGACCTGGATCTGGCCATGATCACCGGGGCCGGGTTCTCCTTCTGGAACGGTGGTCTGACCATGCTCCTGGACCGTACCGGCGTCTCCGAGCAGGTGAACGGCTCGAGGTTCCACTGACCGATCGCTGACCTGGCCACAACGTTGAGGGGGCGCTTCTTCTGGACGGTCGTCCAGCAGAAGCGCCCCCTCAACGTTGGTCGGGGGTGGAGTAGTCGGGAGCGGGCAGGCCCTCACCGCGACCGACCCGGGAGTGCCGGTAGCCGTAACCGAAATAGAGGAGGAAGCCCAGCGCCATCCACACCACGAACCTGAGCCAGGTCTCCAGGCTCAGGTTCAGCGCCAGATAGACGCAGATCACCGCCGCCAGGATCGGCAGTACCGGGGACCACGGCACCTTGAAGCTGCGCTCCAGGTCCGGTCTGGTCCGCCGCAGGATCGGCACCGAGATCGAGACCAGGGTGAAGGCGGTGAGGGTGCCGATGTTGACCATCTTCTCAAGATCTCCGACCGGGGTGACCGCGGTGATCACGGCCACGGTCGCACCGATGGCGAGGGTGATCTTGATCGGAGTACCGGTGCGCTGGCTGACGCGAGCAAACGCCGGCGGCAACAGGCCGTCTCGGCTCATCGCGAAGAGCACCCGCACCGCCCCGATCATCAGGGTCATCACCACCGTGGTGAGCCCGGCGACGGCACCGGCGGCCACCAGGGTGGCGAATCCGGCCCGGCCCACCGACCGGAACGCATCGGCCAGCGCCGCCTGCTGATGGATCTCGTCGTACCTGACCATGCCGGTAAGCACCAGAGCCACCAGCACGTAGAGGATCGTGCAGATCACCAACGATCCGATGATGCCGCGGGGCAGGTCACGTTGCGGGTTCTTGGCCTCCTCCGCCGTAGTGGCCACCACGTCGAACCCGATATAGGCGAAGAAGACCAGGGACGCGCCCGAGACGATGCCCAGCACCCCGAAGGTCTGTGCATGGATCCCGAATACCGCCTGGAACAGAGGTTGCTGCAGCCCGGTTGCGGATTCGGGACCGGCCGAGGGCGGGATGAAGGGTTGGTAGTTCTCGCCCTTGATGTAGAAGAGGCCCGCCACGATCACGAAGACGACGATGAACAGCTTGATGCCGACCAGGACCAGGTTGACCCGAAGTGACTCCTTGATCCCGACCGCGATCAGTGCCGTCAGTACCAGCACCAGCAGGAACGCGGCCAGGTTGAGGTGGCCCCACCCCTCGGCCGGACCCAGGTCGTCGGGCCAGCCGAGACCGATCTCATCGAGAAGCTCGACGAAGTAGCTGCTCCAGCCCTGGGCCACTACCGATGCCCCCAGCATGAGCTCCAAGATCAGGTCCCAGCCGATGATCCAGGCGATCATCTCGCCCAGGGTCGCGTAGGAGAAGGTGTACGCCGATCCCGATACCGGGACCGTCGAGGCGAACTCGGCGTAGCACAGCGCCGCGAGGCCACAGCAGACCGCCGCCAACACGAATGAGAAGACCACCGCGGGGCCCGCGTACAGGGCCGCCGCGGTGCCGGTGGTGGTGAAGATCCCGGCGCCGATGATCACGCCGATCCCGAAGACCGTGAGGTCGAGCGCCGTCAGGTTCTTCCTGAGCTTGAACTGCGGGTCCTCGGTATCGGCCAACGACCGTTCGATCGACTTCGTCCGCAGCACGCTCATGAAACTGAAAGTACGCCCGGATTGTGATGCGCGCCACAACCCATGTCGAGTCCACTCGGCTCAGCGGTAGGTGCCCAGGATCCGCTCCCTGGCCAATTCGGCCAGGCTCTCCCGGTCCAGTCCAGTGACCTCTCTCAGTACCACCGAGGAGGGTCTGCTCCCCGCGGCCGAGGTCCGTCGGACCAGGCGCCACAGCCGTGCCTCGCCTTGCCGCTCCGCGAGCGCGACGCAGGCCCACCATGAGACGCCGTACTGCGCTCCTGAGGCCTGGGCCGCGAATGCCGCGTTACTGGGAAGTGTGACCCGCCCGGCACGGGCTGCGCGGATCGCCTCCCCCGAGATCACCCGTGCCGACGTCGGCAGCGACCGGGCGGCCACGTACTCCGCGACTCCCTCGGCGAGCCAGGTCGGTAACCGGTCGTTGCGGTCCCCCAGCGCCACATGGGTCAATTCGTGGCGCAGTACCCGGGAGCGGCCGGCCTCAGGGGCGGTGAGGAGCGTGGGGTTGAGCACGATCCTGGTCGCGGCCAGGGTCTGACCTTCGGCACCACCGTGCACTCGGTAGGCCACCGCCTCCAGTCGACTCGGGTCACCGCCCGGCAGGTTCGGCAGGGTGTCCAACAGCGACCTGGTCGAGAGCGCATGAACCACCACCCCCTGTGCCGAGTGACGGCCGAAGGGCACGATCGCGCGGACCGAACGCCGAGCCTCGGAGACCTGACGGACCAGCTCCGCACCCCGATCGGTCGATCCCGCATCGGTGACCACCAGCACGCCGGGTGCCCGGTGCACCTGAACCGGCCCCAGATCCCACGGCTGCACCGTTCTCGATCGCTGCGGCAGTCGTCGAGCGGCGATCTGCCATCCGCCGCCTCCGGCGACGAAGGTGTAGTCCGCCTCCTGGGTGACCGGGACCCGGTCGAACCCGGCCAGTTGGAGTCGGGTCCGAACCGTTCCCGACCACCCTCCGGGAACGCTGTGCAGCGGTGAGACGAGCCGTTGACTGAACCGGCGCACCGGCAGCTGGGACAGGTTGGCCCAATAGTCCTGCTCGGTCCGGCGCAGCCCCGGGCGGGCCGGATCGACAGTACGCCGAAAGGCTCTCTCGTTCCCGCTCCGGACCGCGTTCTGCCGCTGTCTCAGCAGCAGGTCGACGCCCTCGGTCACGTCGTGCGGAGCACTGGCCAGCGCCCGGACACCGGGGTCGAGGACCGAGCAACCGCCCGAGCCGAGCAGCACCAGCACCATCCCCGCGACAGCCATCGCTCCAGGTCGAGCGGAGGGTCGAACGGAGGAGTCAGGCGGTGTGGTCGGCATCAATGAGAGAACGACCCTGCGTCGGCGCAGTTACGTCCTCTCCGACCGCACCCAGCACCTCGCGGGCGATGTGCTGGGCATTCAGCCCGATCCGGTCCAGGATCGCGCCGCGCTTGGCGTGGTCCAGGAACTCCTGGGGGATGCCGTGTATCTGCACCGGAGTGGTCACCCCGGCCGCATTCAGATGCTGCAGCAGAGCCGCGCCGCAACCCCCGACGACCCCGTTGTCCTCGATCGAGACCACCAGCCGATGCCGGGCGGCCAGCTCGACCACCGCCGGGTCCACCGGCTTCACCCAGCGCGGATCCACCACGGTCACTCCGACACCCTCGGCACGCAATCGGGTAGCCACGTCCACCCCGACCTCGGCCATCGAGCCGACCGCCACCACCAGCACGTCGGCCTCGCCGTGGCGGACCAATACGTCGGCGCCCCCGGCCTTGCCGATGGCGTCGATGTCGGCATTGGGGGGGCCCTTGGGGTAGCGCACCACGGTGGGCGCGTCGGATACCTCGACGGCCTCGTTGAGCAGTTCTCGCAAGCGGGTCGCGTCACGCGGGGCCGCCAGGCGCAGCCCGGGAACCACCTGCAGGATCGACATGTCCCACATGCCGTTGTGACTGGCCCCGTCGTCACCGGTCACCCCGGATCGGTCCAGTACGAAGGTGACCCCGCAGCGGTGCAGGGCGACGTCCATCAGAACCTGATCGAAGGCACGGTTCAAGAACGTGGCATAGACCGCGAACACCGGATGCAGTCCGGCCATCGCCATGCCGGCCGCCGAGGTGGCGGCATGCTGCTCGGCGATCCCCACGTCGAAGGTCCGCTCGGGAAATTCCCGCTCGAAGTGGTGCAGCCCGACCGGGTGCATCATGGCCGCGGTGATGCCGACCACGTCGGGGCGGCGCCGACCGATCTGGACCACCTCGTCGGCGAAGACGTCGGTCCAGATGGTGCCCTTGGGCTTCTCTTCACCCGAGTCGATGTCGAAGGCACCGGGGGCGTGGAACTGATCGGCCTCGTGCTGCACGGCCGGGGTGTACCCCTGGCCCTTGCGGGTGATCGCGTGCACGATCACCGGACCGCCGAATCCCTTGGCCGCGCTCAACGCCTGCTCCATCGCGGCCTGATCGTGACCGTCCACCGGTCCGACGTACTTGAGGCCCAGGTCCTCGAAGAGACCTTGGGGGGCGAGCGCGTCCTTCATCCCCTTCTTCATCGCGTGCAGGGCGTCATAGGCCGCGTTGCCCACCCCGGGGACCGCCAGCATGCGGCGCTTGACCTGGTCGAGCAGTTGCTCGTAGCGCGGGTTCGTGCGCAACCTGGTCAGCGCGGTGGCCAGGCCGCCGATGGTCGGGGTGTAGGAACGTTCGTTGTCGTTGACCACGATCACCAGCCGCGAGTCCCGGGCCACGGCGATATTGTTCAGCGCCTCCCAGGCCATCCCACCGGTGAGAGCGCCGTCGCCGATCACCGCCACCACGTGCCGGTCGGATCCGGCGACCCGATACCCCTTGGCCAGCCCGTCGGCATAGCTCAACGACGTGGAGGCGTGGGAGTTCTCCACCACGTCGTGGTCGGACTCGGCCTGGCTGGGGTAGCCCGACAGCCCGCCCTCTTGGCGCAGCGAGTCGAACTGCTCGACGCGTCCGGTCAGCAGCTTGTGCACATAGGACTGGTGACCGGTATCGAACACGATCCGGTCCTGCGGCGATTCGAAGACCCGGTGGATGGCCAGGGTCAACTCCACCACCCCCAGGTTGGGGCCGATATGGCCCCCGGTACGGGAGGTCGTCCGGACCATGGTCTCGCGGATCTCCGCGGCCAGTTCGGAGAGCTGCTCGGGCGTCAGACCGCGTAGGTCACGCGGGCTCCTGATTGCCGCAAGGTGGCTCATTCCGCTCCTTCTCACGCAGGTGATGTCAACCGTACGAGTCTAGGCCATGGGCGATGAATCCCAGCGGTCGCGAGGCACTCCCCGATGCCTGGGCTCAGCCCCGCTCCTGCCAGGTGCACAGGCACACCCGGTTGCCTTCGGGATCGGCCAACACCCAGAAACTGGGGGCGTACTCCTCGGTCACCAGCGACCCACCGGCCGCCACCGCCGCGGCGATCCGGCCGGGCACCTCCTCGGGGTGTACCCACAGGTCGAGATGGAACCGCTGGCCGGAGTCTTGCTCGGCCCGCTGGAACCACAGCACCGGCGTCTGCTCGGAGGGATCTCGGACCTCGTCTAGGTCTCCCCCGGCCTCCGGTTCCAACCCGTGTACCGCATTCCAGAACGCCTTGAGCCGAGCATGGTCGGGAGTATCGAGAGCGATCTCGACCCGCTGCCGGGCCTTGGGGTCGAGGGTCACCCCAGCGCTCTGGGCCAGGTCGTTGATCGTCTCGGCAAGGCGCACGTCTCGTTGGGTGACCCCGCCTGCGTCATGGCTCTGGGTGCGCACGTCGAGCCAGGGATAGCGCAGGTCGAGATCGGGGTGGTGGTCCATCGCCTCAGCGACCTCGGCGATCTGGTCGAGCAACCGCACTCCGACAGCGAAGCTGCCGGTCAGGATTCGAGTCTGGATCGAGTTCACCAGGTGAACCCAGCCCGGTACTCCGAGAGCGTGGAACTCGGGACCGGACAGGACCGTTCGTGTCTCACTCATCTCCCCATGGTTGCGCACTCGGCCCACTGAAGAAAGTGCCCTGCCACCTTCTCAGCGGCCTCTATACGGCTCTTACATCTCGAACTCGGGGTTCACCCGCCTCGGGGTCCAGATCCGCTGCCGCCTCGCCACCAGCGAGGTAAGTGCGAGAGAACCGAGCAGCCAAGCCGCCAGGACCAGCAGGTGCTGCCAGAGCAGGCCACTGGGACCGCCGTACATCGCCAGTCGGACCGCATCGACGGCGTGCGGCATCGGCAACACCTGATGCAGGGGATGCAGCGGACTTGGAATCGTCTGCCACGGGAAGGTGCCGCCCGCGCTGACCAGCTGCAGGACCATCAGCACCAGTCCCAGGAACTGACCCGGGGTACCGAATGCCGCGTTGAGCAGATGGATGACGGCCACGAAGCTGAGTGAGGCCAGCACCAGGACACCCAGCACCGCCGGAACATTGCCGGGCACCACCCCGACCGCCAGCGAGACGACGGCCACGGCGAGCACCATCTGGATCGCGCCCAGCAGCGCCGGCGCCAGCCAGGCCCCTACCGCGATCCGCCACGGACGCTGGCCGGCAGCCAGGGCCCGCCGCGAGAGCGGACGGACCATGAGGAAGAGGACGTAGCCACCGATCCAGGTCGCCAGGGAGAGGAAGAAGGGCGCCAACCCCTCACCGTAGGAGTCCGCGGTGGCGTCCGAGGAGTTCTGCACCCTGACCGGGCTGGCGATGGTCTTGGCCATCTGTTCGCGAGCCTCGGCATCGGTGGCGGGGATCTGGGCCGCGCCGTCCTTGAGCCCGTCGCGCAATGTGCGAGCCCCGGACCTGAGCTCACCGAGACCGGCGTGCAGCTCGTCGGCCCCGGTGGCCAGGTTCTTGCTGCCCCGCTCGAGCCGGGTGGCACCGTCGGCGACCTTCTCGGCTCCGGCGTGCGCACTGACGATCCCGCTACGCAGTTCGCCCGCGGCATCGGCCAGGGTGTCGGCGCCGTCGGCGACCTTGCGAGATCCGGTGCGCAGCTCGTCCAGCTTCCCGGCCAATTGCCTGGCCTTGCTGTTCGCGTCGCCGATCGGGGTGTCGAGGCGGTCGTAGACCGCCAGCACCCGCCCGATCTGAGCGGCGTCGAGGCCCTGGGCGCGCAACTCCTCACGCAGCGTGGCGCGGTGCTCCTTGTAGTCGCTGCGCAGTTGACCGACCAGCGTGCGGGCGGTGTCCCCGTAGGCGGCGATGGTGGCGTCGGCGTCGGCCACCTTCCGCGCACCCTCGGCGAGCTGGCGGGTCGACGAGGGCAGGTCTGCGGTCTTGGTCTGCATAGTGGCCAGGCCGCTGGCGAGCCGGTCGGTTCCCTCGGCGAGATCGACCGTGCCCGTGTGCAGCGTGTCGGCCCCCTCGGCGAGCGTGCCGGCACCTGTGTTCGCGGTGACGAGCCCGGTGCGCAGCTTCTCGGCACCGTCGGCACCGCTCAACAGACCCTGTCTGGTGTCGGAGATACCGGTCAGGAAGGTGAGCGCCGCCTGCTTGCCCACCTTCCGAGTGACGGCCTGTTGGACCTTGCCGACCACGGTGTTGGCGATGGTGGTGGACAGGTAGGAGTTGGCGTCGTTGGTGACCAGTGTCAGGCGGGCCTGTTCGGGATCGCTGCCGCTGACGCTGTTCAGGCTGGCCGAGAAGCCCTCCGGGATGACCAGGGCGAAGTCGTAGCGCCCGTGCTCCACCCCGTCCTCGGCCTCGCTCCGGGAGACCTCGTGCCAGCCGAAGTCCTGACCGTCCAGCAGGTCGTCGGCCACCTCGCGACCGGCGTTGGTGTGCTCCCCGTCGGAACCGGTCGTGCCCTGATCCTGTACGACCAGCGCCGCCGGCACTCGATCGAGGGCGGCATAGGGATCGTGATTGGCGTACAGGTACAGCCCCGCGTAGAGCGTCGGAACCAGCACCAGCGCGAGCACTGTCAGCCGGCCCATCCGGGTCGAGGTCACCCGGCGCAGCTCGGTCCAGGTCAGTTGCCAGGCCCTCATCGGTCCACTCCCTCGTCCGTTCCTTCGACGGCTGCTGGCCGTTCGGTCTCGGGTGGCGGCGGCTCGGCCGCGACCTGCTCGATCGCCTCGTCTTCGACCAGCGGTTCCGGCATCGGCGGTTCCGGCACTGGCTCAGGCTCAGGCTCAGGCTGTGGCTCCGGCGTGGAGGCAGTATCCGGGTCGCCCAGCACACAGGTGGCGTCATGGTTGGTCGCGGTGGCGTGCGAGACGGTCAGCACCACGCCGAGA
>CAYNFY010000104.1:0-13026 GCA_964396585.1 uncultured Nocardioides sp. | reverse complement strand
GACCTGTGCGCGGTTGTGAACGACACCGCCCACCAACTCGCCACCTTGGACGAGCAGACCCCGTTAGGTGCCCGGAAAGTTCAGGCGCTCGCGCTACTGGTTGCGCACGGCACCGAACAACAAGCCCTCGACCTCACGAGCGACGGCAACGCAGAGCCCTCAGAGCCCTCGGCGGCCACTCGTTCCGTGCCGAAGGTGCGGCTCTACCTCCACGCCGACCTCACCCAGGTGCTGGCTCAGGACCCCGACGCGATCGGGACCGTGGAGACTCTCGGGCCACTCACGATCGCCCGGCTCAAGGAGTGGGTGGGACATTCTCGGGTGACGGTGGTCCCGGTACTGGATTTGAATGCGAACCCGTGGAGTCCACGGCACGACCCGCCACCGAGGATGGCCGAACAAATCGTTCTCCGCGACCAACGCTGCGTGTTCCCCTGGTGTACCCGCCCAGCAAGAGCCAGCGACCTGGACCACACCGAACCCTGGAAACCCTCAACAGGCCCACCACCACCCGCTGTGGCTGGTGCGGACCCGCCACCCGGATCCACCCACCCCGACAACATCGCACCCTGCTGCCGCTACGAACACCGCGCCAAAACCAACGGCGACTGGCACTACGAACGCCTACCCGACGGCGCCTACCTCTGGACCGGCCCCCACAACCAACAAGCACTCGTCACCCACCAGGGCACCATCGCGCTGTAGTCAATCAACGGCGTACTGACGCACGCTCATCTGACCGATGACGGCAGACGTGCCCCAGGCAGGATTCGAACCTGCGGCCGTCCGATTAGAAGTCGGATGCTCTATCCAGCTGAGCTACTGGGGCGTGGGTCGAGGGTTTCATCGGAAGAACCCCTCGGTGTGACTCCGATGTGATTCCGCCCGGTGACGGCGACGACCCGGGCAGGAGTCTAACTGGCGCTGGGCTGCGTCAGGAATGCCGTATCGCGGATGGGTTCGCGCCAGCCTGAGTACGTAGGTGGGAATCTTCTTCCACCGCGGTCAGGAGCCGTCCACCCACGATCGGTGACCTGTCTGGTCACCTGCCCAGGTCGCATTGTGCCGTGTAGTCACGTCGTAGGCGGGCCACAAGCGCCAGGTGCCATCAGAGTCCATCAGGAAGGAGTGGTTCTTCGTGCGGCCGTAATGGTTGACGGCCGCTCGTGGTCCACTCCGTGGCTCCTGAGGACGACAGAGCGATCAGCAATAGGGCGGCCACGCTGCCGCCGAAGAAGTCGGGCAGCCACTGCGCATTCGTGGACGAGGCGGCGACACCGCCCACATGAGTCAGGGTGGTGACCGCGGTGACGGCGAGGATCAGGCTGGGCGAGTCGAGGGCGGCCGGCACCACGCTCACGTCGACAATGGGCAGGTCACCGTCGGTCCGTACGGTGTCCCCTCCCCCATTGCGGGAGTGGTAGCTGGTAGTGAAGTCACCCAGCACCTCCACCGAGACCGCCGGCTCCGCCGAGGTCAGTGACGACACGATGTGGTCGCGCTCGACATCGATGTCGAAATCGATCTTGTGCGTCACCTGCAACGTGAACAGCGAGAGCCCCACGGCCCGGTCGTAGCTCCCCGAGGCCAACCAGTCGACCCGGGTACCACCCGGCAACGGCCACCCCGGCGGCGTCCGCCAGAACCGGACGTGATGGCGCTTGGAGGCGTTGCCGCGCACCTCCTGCTGGAAGGCCGCGTCCTGAGTTCGCCCGAACAGCAGCAACGGGCTGACCGGTGCCTCGGGATAGCTTGTGCGCAGCAACACGCTCCGCACGATCTTGACCGAACTCCTCAGAGTCACCGGATCGGCCATCGTCCACCCGGCCGTGGCCAACTGCTCGCCGGTACCCCGGAAGGCCAGATTCAGCGGATCACCCAGCAGCCCGTCACTGGTGCGGGTCCGGCCGATGAAGTAGTCGGGGACGTAGATCGAGGAGAGGATCCGGTTCAGCCGGGGCAGCGCGAGATAGGCCCACACCAGCCAGATCCCGATCACCCCGACCACCAGCCACCACGAGAAGATGGGGGTGGTGACCGCCACCTGAACCGCGAGCCAGATCGCGGCGATGGTTCCCAGCCCGAAGAAGACCTTGTCCACGACGCGAGCCCGGGCCGCCCTGGCTAACGGGTTGTCGTGGACCTTGACCGGGGCGACGGGTGTCATGCCCCACACCGTAGTGGCCCCGAATCGCCGGGACGTCATACGGATCGGAGCAGCTATGGCTCCGTCCGTATGACGTCCCGGGTAGATCAGCCGAAGATCAGCCCAGTGACTTCACGAAGTCCGGGTTGTCGGTGAGCCACTTGTCCACACCGGCGGCCATGTCGTCCTTGCTGTCGACCAGCACGTCCTGCTCCAGGGCGGCGAGCTGCTTGTCATCGAGGTGGAACTTGGTCAGCATCTCGGTGATCTCGGGGTACTCCGAGGTGAAGTTCTTCGTCCCGATCGCGTGGATCTCGTCGGGCTCGCCCATCGAACCCTTGGGGTCGGTGAGGTCCTTGATCGGGAACGAGGCGTAGGCCCAGTGCGGACGCCAGAGAGTGACGACGACCGGCTTCTCGGCAGCCGTCTCCTTCTTCAGGGTGGCCAGCATGGCAGCCGTCGAAGAGGTCTTCAGCGACCAGTCATCCAGACCGTAGTCCTGCAGCATCCGCTTGGTCGCGGCGGTCAGGCCGGCACCAGGCTCGATCCCGACGATGGTCTTGTTGACCTCGTCGCCGATCCCCTTGAGGTCGTCGAGCGAGTCGATGTCCATGTAGTCGGGCACCGCGATGGTCAGCGGCGCACTGTCGTACCAGGTCCCCAGGTCGGTCAGGTCCTTGCCGTACTTCTTCCAGTAGGTCTCGTGCGTCGAAGGCAGCCAGGAGTCCAGGTAGAGGTCGATATTCCCCTTGGCCAGACCCACATAGGTCGGCCCGGCGTCGGCGATCTGCTGGATCTTGACGTCATAACCCTTGTCGGAGAGGATCCGCTCCCACAGATGGGTCGTGGCCACAGCCTCGTCCCAGTTGATGTAGCCGATGGTGATCGACTTCTCACCGGCCGGCGACGAACTGGACTCGGCATCGGACTTGGTCTCGTCCGATCCCGACGCACAGGCGCCGAGGCCGAGGGCCAGGGCCGTTGCAACGGCCAGGATCTTGAGGGACTTCAATTGTTTCTCCTACTCGCGATTCTCTTTGACGGAAAGTTCATTCGGGCATCTCAACGGCCGGGCATCTCAACGGCGCCCGGAAGGTCACGAAACAGCCAACTTGGCGGCCCGGCGGCGGGTCCGGAACACACCGAGCGGGGATCTACCCAGGTCACCTAGCGCTGCGGTGACCCGGTCCAGATAGATGGCCAGGATCACCACCGAGACTCCCGCCTCGGCGCCCCGTGCGATATCCAGGTTCTGCAGGGCAGCGGTGACATCCGCTCCCAGACCGGCGGCACCGACCATTCCGCCGATCACCACCATCGACAGCGCCAGCATGATCACCTGGTTGATGCCGGCCATGATGCTGGGCAGCGCCAGCGGCAGCTCCACCCCGAAGAGGATCTTGCTCGGGCTGGCCCCGAAGGACTGGCCCGCCTCCACCATCTCGGGGTCGACCTGGCGGATACCCAGCTCGGTGAGTCGCACCCCGGGCGGGATGGCGAAGACGATGGTGGCCGTGATCGCTGCGGTGGAGCCGATCCCGAAGAGGAATAGCACCGGCAGCAGATACACGAACGCCGGCAGCGTCTGCATGAAGTCCATGATCGGTCGGATGATCGCCGAGGCGATCGACGACTTGGCCGCCAACACCCCGACCGGCACCGCGATCAGGATCGCGATCACCGCAGCGACCAGAATCAGCGACAGGGTCTCCATCGTCGAGGGCCAGCAATTGAAGGAGTCGATCAACAGCAACCCGACCGCGGACACCACGCCCAGCTTCCAGCCCTTCACCAGGAAGGCGAGCAGAGCCAGCACCACCACGACCACCACGATCGGCAGATCGAGCAGGAAGGCGGACAGGTCGTCGACGAGGTTGTTGACATGGGTGTTGAGGCTGTCGAAGAAGACTCCCCAGTGCTCGGTGACCCAGTCGACTGCCTCGGCGACCTTCTCCCCGAACGGGATCCGCGGCATCAGCGCCAGCGGTAGCGCAGCGGTCTCAAGCACTGAGCTCCTCCTTCGATGCGGTCCCCAGGGCGGTCAGCAGGGTGACCTTGGGAATCACACCCAGCAGTCGCCCGTTCTCACCGACCACCGGCACCGGCAGTTGAGTACTGGCCGCGAGGCCGAACAGGTCGGCGAGTGCGGTGTCGGCAGAGACCGCCTCGTACTGGGTGTGCAACACGTTGTCCAGGCCCGCCTCGGTGAGGTGGTCGGCCACCCCCTCCTCGGTGACATAGCCAAGTAGCCGCCGGTCACGGCCCACCACCCAGAGTCCCGGCACCTGCTGCTCGCGGATCAGCTTGTGCGCGACCCGCGGGCCCTGCTCGCCACCCAGAACGACGGCGGGCGGCTCCATCACCGATGCCGCGGTGAGTACCCGGGTCCGGTCCACATCGGCAACGAACTGGGCCACATAGTCGTTGGCCGGATCGGTCAGGATCTCCTCGGCTGTACCGATCTGGACGATCCGCCCGTTACGCATCATGGCGATCCGATCACCCAACCGCATCGCCTCGTTGAGGTCGTGGGTGATGAAGATGATCGTCTTGCCCAACTCGTGCTGCAGCTCGATCAACTGGTCCTGCATGCCCCGACGGATCAACGGGTCCAGCGCCGAGAACGCCTCGTCCATCAACAGCACGTCGGTGTCTGCGGCCAGCGCCCGGGCCAGTCCGACCCGCTGCTGCATGCCGCCGGAGAGTTCGCCGGGGCGGTGCTCATCCCACCCGCTCAGCCCACTCAGCTCCAGAGCTCGGTGAGCCCGGTCGCGGCGCTCGGCCCGACCGACTCCCTGAGCCTCCAGCCCGTAGGCCGCGTTATCGAGCACGGTGCGATGCGGGAAGAGCGCGAAATGCTGAAAGACCATCGAGACTCTGCGGCGCCTGATCTCGCGCAGTGCGGAGCCCTTGGCTGCGGTGATGTTCTCACCGAAGATCTCGACGCTGCCCGCGGTAGGCGGATGCAATCCGTTGAGCATCCGGATCAGGGTGGACTTGCCCGAACCGGACAGCCCCATCACCACGAAGATCTCGCCCTCGGCGACCTCGAAGTCGGCGTCGATCACCGCCGGAGTGGTGCCCTCGGACTTCAGGGTCGCCACGTCGACGCCCGATTCCAGGCGGCGTACTGCGTCACCTGATCTACGTCCGAAGACCTTGTACAGGTGATTCACTCTGACTGCGGTCACATTACTCCCAACAGGGGCACGAACCGACGGTCGGCTCGCGCTCGACCTGCACTGTTCAGATGTCGGTACTGCGCTGACTTGCGCCCAACCCATCACAGATCAGGCACAGGATCAACCGCAACGGCCTGAGCCAGAAGTTTCCATGCCGCTCTTGTCAAGCCCTCGAGCGATCTGATTCACGCTCAGAAGGATGTGAGTTTTGACACAGTGACGATCGTCCCGATTGGTGAGAACATGCGCCCCCGCTGTCGCTCAGCGCCCCGCCCACGGAGTCGATCTGGCCATGGTCAGGGCGCGGCTCAGCACGAAGGGATCGGCCTGATTGTGCAGCCACGGGCGACCGAACCAGACATAGCCGTCCACATACCTACGGGCCTGCGCACGCTGCCCCTTGGTCAGCGCATAGCGCTCGTCGGCGACCCGGATCGTGGGCGGGATTCCGAGCGTGACGCACTGGGTCTGGGACGAGGTGACACAGACGCGAGCATCGTCCTTGAGACCACCCGGTGTCGAGGCGATCATGTCGTTCCACATCGTCGGCCGGCCGCTCTTGGCGGTGTCGATGATGAAGTGCTTGGAGCCGTAGCCGTCGCGTTCGAGAATCTCGACGATCTTCGAACCGTGTCCGATATTGTCCGCGGGGCCGGTGTAATGGGTGGAGTCCAGGGCGAAGCCGCGGGCGTATCGGATCCCGGTCTCCTTGAGGATCTGCGCGCACCTCGCTGGATCGGCGCCACGATCGTTCTCACACCAGTCCGCGGCACCGGCATCGATATAGACCGAGGTCCCCGACAGCGCCGAGAGGGTGCGGGTGGCGTAGGTCAGTGCCGCAGCCTTGGCCGCGCGATCGGGAGCACACCACAGGAAGGGCCCGTCGGGCTGCATCACCACCAGCATCGGGGTCGAGCCGATCCCACCCGCGAGCTCATCGATCCAGCGACGGTAGGAGGCGAGTTCACCCGCACTCGAGGCCCGTCCGCACGCCTCGTGCTCCCAGGGCTCCATCCGGAAGACGGCCAGCTGCACCAGTCGGGCCGGGTCACCGTTCTGGGACGCGGCGATGTAGTCGCGCACGGTAGCGCGGATCGACGAGTCGGAGACGAAGGAGCCGTACCACTTGGTCCGCGGCCGGTCCATGATCGTGTCCAGGAGGGCACGATCGGCGCTGCTCGCCCGCTCATAGGCGACCGAGACCTGATCCTGCGGGCCGTGATACACCCCCCAGATCCGGTTAGCCAACGGGTTGGCACGGTTCTCCCGGTACGGGATCTCGGGGTACTGCCACACCTCGGTCGTGGCCATCCGGGCCAACTGCCGACGTCGCAGGTCGCGCGCCTTCTGTCGCTTCTTTCGGGCGGCGGCACGTCGCTCGCTCTTGATCGCCCGGGACAGGTTCTCGGCTCGCTGAGCCAGTGCTGCCTCCGAGTCACGCGCGTCGGGCAGCGCCGCCGCGGCGGTAGCGGACGGAGACTCCGGCTCCGCCGTGCGGGAGGGCATCGGCGAGATGCTCGATGCGCTGGGACGTTCATCACCGCCGCGGCCCAGGACCAGTCCCCCGGCCAGGATCAGCAGCCCGAGCAGCACCAGCAACAGGACATGGGGCGAGCGCCCACCCAGGGGTGGGATCCGGGAGTCACGGAGGCGATGCGTCACGGCTGTGCGGTGAGTCCCTCTCGGCGCGGGCACTCGACGGCTAGTTCACGAGCCCGTAGGGCCAGCACCGTGGTCACCACCATGGCGGTGGCCGAGCACCCGAAGCCCAGGCCCATCACCGTTCCGCCCGGCAGCCACCAGTGCGCGGCCAGCGGCCACCACATCGGGGCGGCCGGCTCCCAGGACCAGAGCAGTGCGGCCGCGACCGTGGCCAGGGTGAGGAACAGGGTGCCGGACAGCGCCAGTCTGGTGGCCACCGAGGCACGCACGCCGGCCCGTACCCGTCGTTCCCACGGGACCATCCAGCGGCGGGCCCACTCGTGCTCGCGCGACAAGAGGCTCAGTCCGGCCAGGCTCAGCAGGGTGCCGGGGCCGGGAATGATCAGCAGGAGAAGGCCCACCGTGAGCAGCAGCCAACCGGCCACCACCCGGGCGGCACGGGCCAGGACGCGCCGCCAGTAGCCCGGCCCCGGCACCGGCCTGATCTGCGGAATCGTCACTGCGGCCCCCTTCCTGTGATGAGGGTAGACGAGGGGTCCGAGAGAAGGTCCTTCGCAGCCGGGCTTCGCCACCTGCTCATACCCAAGTGCGAGCCTGATCCAGGTCCTTGCGCGGGGTCCGGTAGGAATTCGCGACAGCGTCCGGTGCCGCATAGCCCAAGGAGACCCCGACCAGCACCTGCCGGGTATCGGGCAGGCCCAGCTTGTCCTTGAAGAAGGGGGCCTGCAGCGCCAGCGCTGCCTGGGGGATCGCGTCCAGCCCCCGACTGCGAGCCGCCAGCAGCAGGCTCTGCAGGAACAGGCCACAGTCCACGGCTCCGTAGGTGCCGAGCACAGCCTCCGTGGTCAGCACCAGAACGTGCGGTGCGCCGAAGAAGTCGAAGTTGCGCATCGTCTGGCGAAGTGACGCGGCCCGATCACCACGCTCGACCCCGACCGCTTCGTAGAGCTGCCAGGCCGCGGCTCGGCGGCGAGTGGCGAACTCGCCCTCGTAGCTGGTGGGGAACTCGATGTCGGGTGCGGAGGCGACTCCGGCCGCGAGCCGCTCCGCCAGGTCACGGCGCCACTCGTCGGTGGTGCTCGGTTCGGTCACGTGCACGTGCCAGGGCTGGGTGTTGCACCACGAGGGGCTCAGCGCAGCCAGTGCGATCACCTCGTCGATGACCTCGGCCGGTACCGGCTCGGAGCTGAACTCGCGACAGCTGTAGCGCTCTGTCAACAGGGTGTCGAGAGATCGCTGGGTGGTCATCTCGGCGGCGGGAAGGCTCATGGGAGGAATTTAAGCCCGGCTCCCGTGGCGACCTGTGGCCAGGTAGGTATCGATCTCGGCCAGCAGGTCGCGACGCACCAGGTCGGGAGCGAACGAGCTGCGCACCGCGGCCCGGGCCAGCTCGGCAAGACCCGATCGGTCGAGGTGCAGCAGAGAGGCCGCGATCTCGTACTCCCGGTTCAACGTGGTGCCGAACATGGGCGGGTCGTCGGAGTTGATGGTGACCGCCACCCCCGCCGCGACGAAGGCCCGCAACGGGTGCTCGTTCAGGTCCTCGACGACCTTGGTGGCGACATTGGAAGAAGGACACACCTCCAACGCGATCTCGTACTCGGCCAAGTGCTGCAACAGCAACGGGTCCTCGACCGCCGAGCACCCGTGCCCGATCCGCTCGGCACCCAGGATCTGAACGGCGTCCCAGACGGTGCGCGGCCCGGTGGACTCGCCCGCATGCGGGACAGCATGCAGGCCGACGGCTCGCGCGGCCGTGAAGTGCCGTTCGAACTGCGGGCGCGGGACCCCGATCTCGGGTCCCCCGAGACCGAATCCGACCAGTGCGTCCGGCGCCTGCTTCAGTGCGTAGTCCAGAGTCGCGTCGGCGGCCGGCAGACCCGACTCGCCGGGGATGTCGTAGATCCAGCGCAGCACGATCCCGAAGTCGCGTTCGGCCGCCCGCCGGGCGTCCTCCAGGGCCTCCGTGTAGGCCTCGATCGGGATCCCGCGCAAGACCGAGGTGTACGGCGTGCAGGTGAGCTCGGCGTAGCGCAGGTGCTGCTCGGTCGCCATCTCCCGCGCCACCTCGTAGGTCAGCGTGTGGATGTCCTCCGGGGTACGGATCAGGTCCACCACGGCGAGATACAGCTCGATGAAGTGCGCGAAGTCGCGGAACTCGAAGAACTCGGCCAGCGCGGCCGGATCGGCTGGTACCGGACCGTCCGGATGGCGCGAGGCCAGCTCGGCCACGATCCTCGGTGAGGCGGAGCCGACGTGGTGTACGTGTAGTTCGGCCTTGGGCAGCCCGGCCACGAACTCCGCCAGGCTCGGGTCTGCCGATTCAGGTGGCAGGGCGGAAGGTGCGTCGATGTCCACCCCCTGAGTGTGACCGACAGCACTCACGGCGTCGAGTCGTCGGTGCCCGCTGCCCCCGCCAGTACCAGCAGTTGGTTGACCAGGGCCTGGCCCGTCGTGGTGAGTCGCTCCCCGTTCACCAGCACCGTCGGCGTGCTCCGGATATTGGAGCCGGTCGCCGCATCGGTCGCGTTGTCGACGTAGTCGGAGAACGTCTTGTCAGCCATCGCCTTGCGCAGCGCGGCGGAATCCGCACCGGCCCCCTGCGCCCAGGTGATGAGCTGGTCGTTGGCGGGCATGTCCCCGTTCTCGGCGGGCTGTTCGGCGAAGAGCGCGTCGTGGAACTTCTTGGCTACCTCGGGCCCGTCGCTGTCCAGCACCGACCAGAACGCCATCGTCGCCCGCTGGGAGTAGTCATTGAGGATCGAGATCGGGCGATACTCGACGCTCAGCCTCCCCGCTTCCGCGGCGGTGGCCAGGGCCTCCCCGGTGCCGCGTTCCAGGCTTCCGCACATCGGGCACAGGAAGTCCTCGTAGATCACCACCTGCGCCGGCGCCTCGGCGGCGCCGACGAGGAGTCCGTAGGAGTCGGTGGCCGCGCTGGGGACCGGCGCGTTCTTCTTGTCGATCTCACGCCACACCAGCCAGCCCACCACCAGCGCCACGACCAGCACCCCGGCACCGATCACGAGCACGTTGTCGCGGATCTGCTTGCGCCGTTTCGCCGCTCGCGCGGCCTCCGCCGCCACCTTGGCCCGCTGCTTGGCCTCGGCCCGCTTCTCTCGGGGCGTCCTCTGGGCCGGCTGCGCGCTGCCCGACTTGTTCTTCGCCATACGGCC
Source organism: uncultured Nocardioides sp. (assembly GCA_964396585.1). Lineage (GTDB taxonomy): Bacteria > Actinomycetota > Actinomycetes > Propionibacteriales > Nocardioidaceae > Nocardioides. The sequence continues at coordinate 2,860 of CAYNFY010000104.1, read as the reverse complement.
GAACCCTAGGGGGTCACCCATAGGGGTAGGGATTCCGGTACGAACGCCATACCCTGGACAGGACCCATTCTCCGGGTAGCAGGAGCGCCCGACGACCTCGACGAAGAGGAGGTTCCCATGTCTCTCGACCTGACCCGCACCCACGGTGCCGGCGAGGCCGTTATCGGCGAGCCCGAGGTCGTCGAGGACCTGCTCGCGGCGGCCCTCGACGTCGAGGCCGCCCCGGCCTGGTCGGCGCTGAAGACGGCGGTCGTCGAGTTGCAGACGATCCAGGTCAAGGACGGATCGGTCCCCGAGCCCGATGAACGGGACCGGGCCCGTGCTCTCGTGACGGTGGTAGTGGATTCGATCCGGGCGCTGGCCCCTCGGTTCCCGCACGACGAGGAGTATCTGGTCGCCTCGGTACGAGACTTCGAGCGCTGGGCCGAGGAGGGGTTCGGTGTTCCCGACTTCCTCGACTCGCTGGTCGCCTTCCAGCCGCAGCAGCACCGGATCGACGGGCTCCGGCACCTGGTCGTCTTCCCGATGTACACCCAGAACGGGTCCACCGACCGGCATGTGGAGGCGCTGCTGGTCGAGGTCATCTGGCCCGAGTTCATCGACCGGCTGGAGGCCGGCGAGTACGGCAACAAACTGTTCGTCTCGCTGCGCCTGCTGGACTTCACCCCCGGGTACGACACCAACTCGGCGGTCCTCTTCCCCGAGACGGTGGCGATGCGAGAGATCCCGCCCTTCACCTGGGGTGCGATCTTCCAGGACCGGGAGGCGGCCCGTTACCGGCGGGTGGTGGCCGCGGCCAGCGAGATCACCAAGCTGGGACTCCCCAAACGTGCGGCCAGGCTGCTGGACGACCAGCAGCTGACCGAGCGCACCTTCGTCATGTGGGACCTGATCCACGACCGTACCCACATGCGAGGCGACCTGCCGTTCGATCCGTTCATGATCAAGCAGCGGATGCCGTACTTCCTGTACTCGTTGGAGGAACTGCGCTGCGATCTCACCGCGTTTCGTGAGTGCGAGCACATCGAACGCGAGCTGCGCTCCCGGCTGGCCCGCGGCGAGGAGCTCGACGAGGCGGAGGCCGAGACCCTGGAGCAGGCCGGCCTGGTGAAGTACGCGATCGTGTTCGACCGGATCTTCCGGTTCGCGATCAGCGGCACCCGGGTGCGCAACTACGACGGTCTGGGCGGTCAGCTGCTGTTCGCCTGGCTGCACCAGCACGGTGTGCTGCACTGGACCGACACCCAGCTGGCCTTCGACTGGGACGACGTGCCCGAGCAGGTGATCGCGCTGGGCGATGAGATCAACGAGCTGTACTGGCGTTCGATCGACCGGCCCAAGGTCGTGCACTGGCTGGCCGCCTACGATCTGGTGCGTGCCACGCTGACCCCGAACCCGGCCTCGGCCTGGGCCCGGGGGCTCTCCCCCGAGGTGCTGGCCGGAGCGCCCAAGGGCTACACCGACGCGGTACTCGACGACGAGTTCCCGCTGTCGATGTTCTACGAAGCGCTCAGCAAGAAGATGAAGCCGGTGATCGAGTCGACCAGGGGTATCCGTGGCAACCATTCATGACCGGAACGTGCGGGGCTTCGCCTCCGATAACTACGCAGGGGTGCATCCCGAGGTGCTCGAGGCGATCGGGGCCGCCAACGGTGGACACCAGGTCGCCTACGGCGAGGACGAGTACACCGAACGGCTGCAGGCCGTCTTCGCCCGGCACTTCGGGCCCGAGGTCGAGGCGTATCCGCTGTTCAACGGCACCGGGGCCAATGTGGTCGGACTGCAGTCGATGCTGCCCCGCTGGGGTGCGGTGGTCTCGGCCAGCAGCGCGCACATCAACGTCGACGAAGGCGGCGCCCCCGAGCGGGTGGCGGGCATCAAGTTGCTCACCGTGCCGACCGAGGACGGCAAGCTCACCCCGGAGCTGATCGACCGGGAGGCCTGGGGCTGGGGGGATGAGCACCGGGCCCAGCCCCTGGTGGTCTCGCTCACCCAGTCCACCGAACTCGGCACCTTGTACACGGTCCAGGAGTTGCGGGCGATCGCCGATCATGTGCACTCGCTGAACATGCACCTGCATATGGACGGCTCTCGGATCTCGAACGCCGCGGCCGCCCTCGGGACGGACCTGCGTTCGTTCACGACCGACGTCGGGGTGGACGTGCTCAGTTACGGCGGCACCAAGAACGGCGCGATGCTGGGTGAGGCGGTGGTGGTGCTCAACCCCGAGGCCTCCACCGGGCTGGTCTACCTGCGCAAGCTCAACATGCAGTTGTCCTCGAAGATGCGATTCGTCTCCGCGCAGCTGCTGGCGCTTCTGGAGGGCGACCTGTGGCTGCGGAACGCCTCCCATGCCAACGCGATGGCCCGGCGACTCCGGACCGGGGTCGAGACGGGCCTCGCGGACGGCACGATCCACGGCGTGCGGTTCACCCAGCCCACCCAGGCCAACGGACTCTTCGTGGTGCTGCCCGCGGGGGTGGCCGACCGGCTGCGCAACAAGTTCCGGTTCTACGACTGGGATGCGGCCAAGCGTGAGGTGCGCTGGATGTGCTCCTTCGATACCTCCGAAGACGACGTGGACGCACTCATCGCCGCGCTCGCCGAAGAGACCTCCCCCCAGCAGTCTGAGTAGGGTGGTGCGGGTGAACGACCGACTCGTGTGGATCGACTGTGAGATGACCGGCCTCGACCTGAAGGCAGACGCGCTGATCGAGGTGGCGGCGTTGGTCACCGACTTCGAGCTGAACGTGCTCGGCGAGGGGGTGGACGTCCTGATCAAGCCCTCGACGGAGGCGCTGGCCCAGATGGGTGACTTCGTCCGCGACATGCACACCAAGTCCGGTCTGCTCGAAGAGTT
>CAYNFY010000103.1:0-13312 GCA_964396585.1 uncultured Nocardioides sp. | reverse complement strand
GCCCATCCCCGGCGTACCGGAGGATGGTCAGGTTGCCCACCGCATGGACCGAGCCGCCGCAGGGTCACGCTTCGGGTTGTCCACCTCGGTGATGATCCAGCCCTTGTCGGTGTCGACCGTCGTCCATTTAGGTGGGAACGAGGTCATCTCGCTCCCGGGGAAGGAGGTCATCGTCCGAGTCACCCAGCGCTCGATCTCAGCTCGCCCCGAGAACCGCCCGTACGCGTGTTCCACATAGGTGGCGTCGGGAATGAAGGACTCGACATAATGGCTCCAGTCGCCGGTCTCCACACAGCGAGACACCCGGTCCTGGTAGGCGTCGAAGGCTTCCAGCAGTTCTTCACGGCTCCACGTCATGTCGGCATCGTGGCAGAAGGGACCGGAAAATGGAACAGGTTCTAGTAACCCGGCGACTGACTGCCGTGTCCGGGCATCGAATCAGGGCGGCCCGGTCGTGAGGTGCCGCCTCGCATACCTGCTCACAGGACCGGACGGCGGTTCCAGTCGGCGCCTGGAGGGCGTGCCTCCAGCCAGGACTGCAGCCCCATCAGCGAGTCCGGACTCATCCCGAATTCCACCGGTCCGCGCGGCGTGATGCACTCGACGACGACGTGCCCGGTGTACAACGCCATCGCCTCCTGCGCTCGCGGGGCGCGCTGCCCGCGGTACCCCAGATCGTCGCGGGCCCAAGAACACTTGGGACGCATCGACAGGGAGAAGATCCGGAAGTACTCCAGCCGATCGGAGGAATAGCGACCCACCCCGAGCAACCATCCCCGCTCCGGACGCGCGGAGCCACGGTGCAGGCTCAACTCGAAGGTCCCGCCGTGTCGTGCGATCCCCCGGCGTCGCAGGACGAGTCCGAGCCCGTAGAGCAGAACCAGCACGAGCAGGCCCACCACGATGCTGAGCGCCCACGCCCACAGCGGCATGCAGAACCTCCGTCAGATCAGTTGGTCACCGGAATCCAGACGGACCCCCGGAGCCCCGAGAAGCAGCCGCGAATGCAGTAGGGTGAGCACCCGCGTCGCTGCGTGTGCTCACCCTACTGTGCGGTCTCGACCGTGCGTCAGGACACCCGCTCAACGGCGCGGACCCGAGCCTCGGCGACCGCCAGCTTCTCAGCAGCGTCGTCGTCGGCCTCGCCGGCCGCATGCAGCCGCTCCAGTTCCTTGCGGGCATGCTCCAGGTCGATGTCGTGGGACATCTCAGCCTGTTCGGAGAGGATCGAGACTCGGTTGTCGGCCACCGAGATGAACCCACCCGAGACGGCGGCCGCCCAGTACTCACCCTCGGTGGTGGTCACCACGACCACCCCGGGGACGAGCAGCGAGAGCAGCGCAGTGTGACCCGGCATCACGCCGATGTCACCCTCCGTGGTCCGAGCCTGCAGCATCTTGGCCTCGCCCGACCACACCAGGCGGTCGGCCGCGACCAGTTCGACCTGGAGGCTGGCGTTCGAGGCAGCCATCAGAGGCTCTTCTGGATCTCGGCCCAGTTGCGCTCGACGTCGTCCAGGCCACCGCACATGAAGAAGGCCTGCTCCGCCACGTGGTCCCAGTCACCGTCGGCGATCTGGTTGAACGCCTCGATCGTGTCGGAGACCGTCACGGTCGAACCCTCGATGCCGGTGAACTGCTTGGCAACATAGGTGTTCTGCGACAGGAACCGCTGGATCCGACGGGCCCGGGACACGATGATCTTGTCCTCTTCGGACAGCTCGTCGACACCGAGGATCGCGATGATGTCCTGCAGCTCCTTGTTGCGCTGCAGAATCGCCTTGACCCGGATAGCCGCGTCGTAGTGCGCCTGACCGATGTACCGGGCGTCCAGGATCCGCGAGGTCGAGGTGAGCGGGTCCACGGCCGGGTAGATACCCAGCGAGGCGATCTCACGCGAGAGCTCGGTGGTGGCATCCAGGTGGGCGAAGGTGGTCGCCGGTGCCGGGTCGGTGTAGTCGTCGGCAGGAACGTAGATCGCCTGCATCGAGGTGATCGAGTGACCACGCGTCGAGGTGATCCGCTCCTGCAGCTGACCCATCTCGTCGGCCAGGTTGGGCTGGTAGCCCACGGCCGAAGGCATCCGCCCGAGCAGGGTGGAGACCTCGGAGCCTGCCTGGGTGAAGCGGAAGACGTTGTCCACGAACAGCAGCACGTCCTGATTCTGAACATCGCGGAAGTACTCCGCCATCGTCAGAGCAGAGAGCGCAACACGCAGACGCGTGCCCGGCGGCTCGTCCATCTGGCCGAAGACAAGGGCAACCTTGTCGAACACGCCAGCGTCCTTCATCTCCTCGATCAGGTCGTTGCCCTCACGGGTGCGCTCACCGACACCGGCGAACACCGACACACCACCGTGGTTCTTGGCGACCCGGGCGATCATCTCCTGGATCAGCACGGTCTTGCCGACACCGGCACCGCCGAACAGACCGATCTTTCCACCGGTCACGTACGGGGTGAGCAGGTCGATGACCTTGATGCCCGTCTCGAACATCTGGGTCTTGGACTCGAGCTGGTCGAAGGCCGGAGCCTTGCGGTGGATCCCCCAGCGCTCGTTGACCTCGAACTTCTCACCCGGCTCCAGGTTCAGCACCTCACCGGTGACGTCGAACACCTTGCCCAGGGTGACGTCACCCACGGGCACGGAGATCGGGCCGCCGGTGTCGCGCACCTGCGCGCCCCGGACCATGCCGTCGGTGGACTTCATCGAGATCGCACGCACCATGCCGTCACCGATGTGCTGAGCGACCTCGAGGGTCAACTCGTTGGTGTCGTCACCCACGGTGACGTCGGTCTTCAGTGCGTTGTAGATGGCGGGCATCTCATCGGCCGCGAACTCAATGTCCACGACCGGGCCGATGACACGCGAGATACGGCCGACGCCGCTCGCATGCGTCTGGGTGCCCTCTTCAACAGTGGCAGTCATTTCTCACTCATTCCCGGCTTGTGCGTCGGCAAGGGCGTTGACTCCACCGACGATCTCGCTGATTTCCTGGGTAATGCCAGCCTGTCGGGCCTGGTTGGCAATACGGGTGAACTTCTTGATGAGCTCCTCGGCATTGTCGGTCGCCGACTTCATCGCCTTCTGACGGGCGGCCAGCTCGGAAGCGGCTGCCTGCAGGTGCGCGAAGAAGATCCGGCTGTTGACGTACTTCGGAAGCAGGGAGTCCAGCACCTCGGCGGCCGAAGGCTCGAACTCGTAGAGCGGCAGCACCTCGTCCGCCTCAGGCGCCTCGGTCCCTTCGACGACCTCCAGTGGGAGCAACCGCACCGAAGTGGGCTCCTGGGAGAGCATCGACCGGAACCGGGTGTAGACCACGTGCACCTCGTCCACCGCGTGACTCTCACCCTCGTCGGCCGTGAAGGCCGCGATGAGAGCGTCACCGATCTCGGAGGCGACCTCGACGGTCGGACGGTCCGAGAATCCCGACCAGGACCTGACGAGCGGCCGCCGACGGAAGCTGTAGAACGCCTCCCCCTTACGACCCGACACGTACAGGTCCACCGTCTTGCCCTCGGCCTGGAGCTTCTCGCGGAGGCCTTCGGCCTCCTTGAGCGCGTTCGAGGCGTAGGCCCCGGCCAGGCCGCGGTCACTGGTGACGACCAGGATCGCGGCCCGCTTCGGGTTCTCGGGTTCGGTGGTGAGCGGGTGGGTCACGTCCGAGAACGTGGCCACCGCACTCACCGCACGGGTGAGCTCACGGGCGTACGGAGCCGCGGCCTGAGCCCGCTGCTGCGCCTTGATGATGCGGGACGCAGCAATGAGCTCCATGGCACGCGTGATCTTCTTCGTCGACTCCGTCGACTTGATCCGCGCACGGTACTCACGCAGCGAGACTGCCATGTCAGCCTCGCTTCTGCTTGACGATCTGCTCCTGCTCGACGTCCTCGTCGGCCAGTGCCTCGGTCGTGGCCGAACCGGGCTTGATCGAGGCACCGTCCGAGGTCTCGAACTGGTCGAGGAAGGAGTCGTACGCGGCATCGACGGCGTGCTCGGTGGAGTCCTCGAACTTCAAGGTCTCAGCAATGGCCGAGAGCACACCGGGGTTGCTGCGCTTGATGAAGTCCAGGAACTCGGCCTCGAAGCGAAGCACGTCGCTGGTCGGAACGATGTCCAACTTGCCGCTGGTGCCCAGGTACATCGACACGGTCATGTCCTCGACCGAGTACGGGCTGTACTGCGGCTGCTTGAGCAGCTGCATCAGACGCTCGCCACGAGCCAACTGCTGACGCGAGGCCGCGTCGAGGTCCGAGGCGAACATGGCGAAGGCCTGCATGGCACGGAACTGTGCCAGGTCGACCTTCAGCGAACCGGTGACATTCTTGAGCGCCTTGGTCATCGCCGACCCGCCGACTCGGGACACCGATACACCGACGTCCACGGCGGGACGCTGGTTGGCTGCGAACAGATCGGACTGCAGGAAGATCTGACCGTCGGTGATCGAGATGACGTTGGTGGGGATGAACGCACCGACGTCGTTGGCCTTGGTCTCGATGATCGGCAGACCCGTCATCGAGCCCGCGCCCATGTCGTCCGACAGCTTCGCGCAACGCTCAAGCAGACGCGAGTGCAGGTAGAAGACGTCACCCGGGTAGGCCTCGCGGCCCGGCGGACGACGCAGCAGCAGCGACACGGCGCGGTACGCCTCGGCCTGCTTGGTCAGGTCATCGAAGACGATGAGGACGTGCTTGCCCTCGTACATCCAGTGCTGACCGATGGCGGAGCCGGTGTACGGCGCGAGGTACTTGAAGCCGGCCGAGTCGGAGGCCGGGGACGCCACGATGGTGGTGTACTCCAGCGCGCCGGCCTCTTCCAGGGCACCACGCACGGAGGCGATGGTCGACCCCTTCTGACCGATGGCGACGTAGATGCAGCGCACCTGCTTGGTCGGGTCGCCCGACTCCCAGTTCGACTTCTGGTTGATGATCGTGTCGATCTCGATGGTGGTCTTGCCGGTGGCGCGGTCGCCGATGATCAGCTGACGCTGACCACGACCGACCGGAACCAGGGCGTCGATCGCCTTGATACCGGTGGCCAGCGGCTCGTGCACCGACTTACGCTGCATGACGCCTGGGGCCTGGACCTCGAGGTTACGACGTCCGACCGACTCGATCTCACCGAGACCGTCGATGGCGTTGCCCAGCGGGTCTACGACCCGACCGAGGTAACCGTCGCCGACCGGGACGGACAGAATGGTGCCGGTACGGCGCACCTTCTGGCCCTCTTCGATCTTGTCGAAGTCACCAAGGACCACGACACCGATCTCCCGGGTGTCCAGGTTCAGAGCCTGACCCAGCGTGCCGTCCTCGAATTCGAGCAGCTCGTTAGCCATGACGGAGGGCAGACCGGAGACCCGGGCGATGCCGTCGGCGGCCTCAGCGACCGTGCCGACCTCTTCCTTGCTGGCGGTCGTCGGCTCGTAGTCGGACACGAAGCGCTGCAGGGCGTCCCGGATTTCCTCCGGACGGATGGAAAGCTCCGTCATCTCTCTTCCTTAATTTAGAAGTTCAGTGGTGCTGGTCAGCTGGCCAGCTTGCGGCGGGCGTCATCGAGACGACCGGCGATGGTGCCGTCGATGACGTCGTCATCGATCTCCACACTGATGCCACCGACGACCTCGGGGTCGACGATCACGTTCAGGTGAATGGCCCGCCCGTACTGAGTGGTCAGTACGTCGGCCAGGCGCTGGCGGTCGGTGGCCGAGAGTGCGTGGGCGACCCGAACGGTCGCTGCGCTCTTGCCCGCCACCTCGGCAGCCACCTTCTGGTAGCTACTCAGGGCGACACCGACAGTGCGGTAGGTACCGGCCAGCGACTGCTGGACCAGCGTGACGGTGGCCGACAATGCCTTACCCTCCAGGAGGGAACGCACCAGTGCAGCCTTGTCGTCGGTAGAACGGTTCGCATCCGACAATGCGTCTCGAAGCTCAGGGTTCTGCGCTACGAGCTGCTGGACCTCGAACAGTTCCTCGGAGAGCCGGGACGAGTCGGCACCGGCAGACTTCACCGTGCTGACCTCGCCGAGACGCTCGATCACGTCAGCCAGGTCACGGGTGAGGGTCCAACGGCGTCCGACGGCCGAGGAGACGAGGTCGAGTACGACCGGGTCCACCTTGCCGGTCAGCAGCTGGCGCACCAGTTCCTGCTTGGCCGGAGCCTCGACCGATACGTCCGTGGCGATCCGACGCAGTCCCGGCTCACTGCGGAGCAGCTGAGCGACCATGAACAGGTCACCCCCCACCCGTACAGCGTCCGCGCCACCCGACAGCCTGCCCTCGAACTCATCGAGGAGAGCCGCCAGGGCATCGGCGGATGCACCACGCAACTGCATCAGTTGACTCCGCTCTGGTTGGCCTCGAGGTCAGCGAGGAAGCGCTCGACGACTCGGCTCTGGCGAGCCTCGTCCTCCAGGCTCTCACCGACGATGCGACCGGCCAAACCGGTCGCCAGATTGCCGACCTCGGCACGCAGCGAGGTGACCGCCTGTTGGCGCTCCGCCTCGATCTGTGCCTTGCCGGCCTCGAGAATGCGCGAGGCCTCGGCCTGGGCCGTCTCGCGTAGCTCGGCCACGATTGCAGCACCCTGCTCGCGCGCCTCCTCACGGATGCGAGCGGCCTCGTGCCGGGCCTCGGCGAGTTGGGCGTCGAGCTCCGCGAGCTTGGCGTCCGCCTCGGCCTGCTTGGTCTGGGCGGCTTCAAGCCCGCCCTCGATCGCCTTGGTGCGCTCCTCGAAAGTCGCCTCGAAGTTCGGAACGATGAACTTCTTGACGATGACGAAGAGGATCGCAAAGACGACGATCCCCAGCACGATCTCGACCGGGTGCGGGATGAGGGGGTTCAGCCCGTCACCCGACGCGAGTGTGGTCAGAGTCTGCATTGGCAGTCCTTCTTCCGGGTCCTGACGTCAGCGGTTGCCGACGCGATCAGAGAACGAACGCGAGGGCGATACCGATGATCGCGAGGGCCTCGGCGAGCGCGAAGCCCAGCAGCGCGATGGTCTGCAGACGACCCTGGGCCTCGGGCTGGCGAGCCACACCGGAGATGTACGCGGCGAAGATCAGACCGATACCGACACCGGGGCCGATCGCAGCCAGACCGTAGCCGATCATGTTCATGTTGCCGTCGACAGCCATTGCAAGCACGGCTTGTTCCTTTCGGGAATGTTCCCAGGTTCGGGAACTGTGGGTGTATTTCAGAGTGGAGCAGTGTTGCGGGTCGTGCGAGATCAGTGATCGTCAGCCAACGAGCTCTGGATGTAGATCGCGTTGAGCAGGACGAAGACGTAAGCCTGGAGGAACTGGATCAGCAACTCCAAGAAGAAGATGACGATGAACAGCACCCAGGCCAAGACGCCGGGGATCACATAGGCACCGGCCATCTCGACGATGAGGTACTCACCACCCAGAGCGAACAGGATCAGCAGCAGGTGGCCGGCGAACATGTTGCACAGCAGTCGCAGCGCCAGAGTCAGCGGCCGGACGATGATGTTGGAGATGAACTCCAGCGGGACCAGCAGCGGCAGCATCCAGGCGTCCACACCAGCAGGTACGCAGGTGTGCTTGAGATAGCCCAGGAAGCCGTGCTTCTTGACACCGACCCCGAGGTAGACCAGCCAACTGATCAGGGCGAGGCCGTAGACCAGGCCGGCCCGGCTGAAGGTGGGGAACTGAAAGAACGGGACGCTGGCCAACATGTTGTTGAACAGGACCAGGAAGAAGAGGGTGAAGAGGTACGGGACGAACCGCTGGAAGTCCCGGCTGCCGATGATGTCTCGGCTGATTGAGTTACGGACGAAGCCGTAACCCATCTCACCTACATACTGCATCTTTCCTGGCACCATCGCCCGCTTACGCGAGGCGAACCAGAACAGGTAGCCGACCAGAGCCGCCACCAGCACGATCTGGATCATCGGCTTGGTGACACCCAGGTACATCGTCTGGCCGAGGAACTCGAACTGCTTGTCCGGCCCGATCGGGGGGAGGTCGAAGTCTCCCGGTCCCGGAGGCGTGAAGCCATCGGCCCGCACGACAGCCGTTGCGGTGGTGATCACGGTGTCTCCTGTGTCTGCAGTACTGCTACGAAGTCTTGTTCTGCGAGTGGTCGTCGTCGGGGCGGTATCGCGCCCAGGTCAGGTAGACCCCGAGCACCGCGCCCAGCACGATGCCGATGGCAACCAGGTAACTGGTGCCCAGCCATTGGTCCAGACCCCAGCCGATCAGGCCGTAGATGGCGACTCCGGAGACGAGGTACCCGAAGGCTCGCCAAGGATCGCCCGGAGGCGGTGGGGGGTCTGGGTTGCTCGGTGGTCGGCTGGCCATCGCACGCCGGACGATACCAGTTGCTCATGCCACCTCCCGCACCGGGTTGCTCGTTGTTTCGGAGAGGTTCTCGTCCAGTTCGTAGAGCGGGATCCGGGCCTTGACCACGAACAGAATCTGACCGAACGTCCACGCCAACGTGACCCCGACGATGCCTGCCGCGGTCCACGATCGAGAAAGCTCATCACCCAAGGCGCCCGCACGGTCCAGGGCCAATAGAAAGACTCCCACCAGGAGCACCTGGAGGGAGTAGGTGAGCAGAGCGAAGATCAGGGACAGGCCGGGCATCACTCGTGCCACGAGGTTGAGGGTGAAGGTGCCGAAGGTGAAGACACCCAATACCGCCAGAGCGCCGGTCAGAGCACCCGCGAAGGCGCTCTGACCACTGACGACAGCGCCGACCAGGGCCAGCATCAGACCGATCAGCAGCCCGACTCCACCGGCCCCGAGAAGGACGCGCGCGGCGCTCTTCTGGGCTGTCTGGGAGGCGGTCGTCATGCGGTCGGCCGTTTCTCTCGGTCGGTCTTGTGAACGGGTGCGAGGGCTTCATCAAACCCTCATGAAGTGCTCGTGAAAACTATCACAAGGTTTCTGGGGCACCCAATCGAGGTCCGCTCAGTCCCGCGGCACAGCGGCCCGGCCGCTCTCGCCCTCTCCGACTCCGGATGGGACCTTCGGACCCGGCAGCTTGGGAAGTACCAGAGTCAACGTCACGGTGATCACCAGCCCCACGGCCAGAGTGGTCCACAGCTTGGGTCCGGTGTAGAGGCTGGCCAGCACCACACCGAACCCGATCATCGCGGCCCAGAGCCACATGATGAGCACCGCACGTCGCTGGGAGTGCCCGATCTCCAGCAACCGGTGGTGCAGGTGCTGCTTGTCCGGAGAGAACGGGGAGCGACCCTCCCGAGCCCTACGGAAGACCGCCAGCACGAGATCCAGGACCGGAATCAGCATCAACGAGATCGGCAGCAGCAGCGGGAGCAGCATCGTCTGCCAGGAAGGGCCGGCACCGGTACCGCCCAACGCATCGAGCTCCGGTCCGGAGAACTGCCCGGTCAAGGTGAGCGCGCTGGAGGAGAGCACCAGCCCGATCAGCATCGAGCCGCTGTCACCCATGAACAGCCGGGCCGGATGGAAGTTGTGCGGCAGGAATCCGGCGCAGGCACCGGCCAAGATCGCCGACAGCAGCGCTCCGGTGGTGGCGAGCGTGATCTGACGCATGTCGCTCATCTGGTAGCAGAACAGGAAGAACGCGCACGCGCCGATGCCGATCACGCCGGCAGCCAATCCGTCCAGTCCATCGACGAAGTTGACGGCGTTGACGGTCATCACGACGACGAAGATGCTCAGCAGCGCGCCCTGCGTCCCGTCCAGGGAGAACTGGCTCCCGTCGGTGGTCGGGAAGAAGTAGAACCGGACACCGCCCAGCACCAACAGCCCGCCGGCGATCACCTGGCCGCCGAGCTTGGTCCAGGCATCCAGGTCCCACAGGTCATCGACGACCCCGACCAGGCAGATCAGGGCTCCGGCCCCGAGCACCACTCCGGCGTCGGGGAACATGAAGGAGTAGTTGTCCGACAGGAACGGCAGATGCCTGGCCACCAGGTAGGCAGCGACCATGCCGCCGAGCATCGCCACCCCACCTAGGTAGGGAATCGGTTCGTTGTGCACATCACGGTCGCGCACCGAGGCGACCGCTCCCCACCGCAGCGCCAGCTCACGGGCCAGCACCGTGAGGAGATAGGTCACGCTGGCGGCGACCAGAAAGACGAGCAGGTACTCCTTCATCCGCGGCTCAGGCCTCGCGCTCTTCGGGATCGGGCTGTGCGGGCAGGGCCGAGGTGTCGATGCTGGTCTCCAGCGGGGCGAGTACCGAGTCGAGCTGGTCCACTCCGAGGGCGCCCAAGCGCAGCACCCGGGGCCGCTCGCCCGTGCAGTCCACGATGGTGGAGGCCACCCCTCCTCTGGCCGGACCTCCGTCGACGTAGACGCTGACCGAAGTTCCCAGCATCGCGAGAGCGCTTGCCACATCCGTGGCCGCAGCCTGCCCCGACAGGTTGGCCGAGCTGACTGCCATCGGGCCGGTACGCTCAAGCACTTCGAGGGCGATCTCGTCATCGGGCATCCGAACGGCGACCGTACCGCGGGTCTCCCCCAGGTCCCAGGTCAACGAGGCCTGCTGGTGACAGACCACGGTGAGCGGGCCGGGCCAGAACGCCTCCACCAGAGCGGTGCACCATGCGGGTACCGCCGTGGCCAGGGCGTCGAGTGTCCCAGGCGAACTGACCAGTACCGGCGGCGGTATCTCCCGACCACGGCCCTTGGCCCGCAGAAGTGCCGCAACGGCAACGCCGGTGAACGCATCGGCTCCGATGCCGTAGACGGTGTCGGTGGGGAGCACCACCAGTTCACCTCGGTGTACGGCCCGGGCGGCCTCATCGACCGCTCTGCCCCGCTCCTCGTCTGTGGTGGTGGGAAGAACACTCCCTGCTTCGGTCACTGGATCATCCTGCCAGTCGTGCTGTGGTGAAGCGTGGCCGACCGGCCAGGTCACGATGGTCCTTCACCTCGACCCAACGTCCGGTGTCGGTGAAGACCGCCGGTGCGGTGATGCCTTGTTCATCCGCATGCTCGGCACCGAGTACCCCTCCGGGCCGTAGTAGTTCGGCTGCCCGCTGCTCCAACACTCGAAAGGCATCCAGCCCGTCCTGACCGGAGAACAGGGCCAGCTGCGGATCGTGGTCACGGACCTCGACGGCCACCGACTCCCAGGCCTCCAACGGGATATAGGGCGGATTGCAGACCACCACATCCACCGTGCCCAACAGGTCGTCGAAGGCGAGCGCCATATCCCCCTGTCGCAGATCGACGGTGGTGTCGGCGAGATTGCGTATCGCCCACGAATGGGCAGCCTCGGAGAGCTCGACGGCATGGACCCGCGCCCGGGGCACTTCATGCGCCAGTGCCTTGGCGATCGCGCCCGACCCGGTGCACAGGTCCACCACGATCGGGGACTCGAGACCGGCACAAGCCTCGATCGCCCAGCCCGCCAGGAGCTCGGTCTCGGGACGCGGCACGAATACGCCGGGTCCCACCTGGAGCTCAAGGTAGCGGAATGCGGCAGTCCCGGTGAGATGCTGTAGCGGCTCGCGCGTCGCGCGTCGGAGCACCAGTTCGTGATACCGCGCCGTCACATCGGGATCGATCTCATCGATCAGGACGAGACGTCCCAGTGGTATCCCCAGCACATGCGCCAACAACTCGTCGGCGTCTCGTTCGGGTGAGGCCACCCCGGCGGCTCGCAGCTCATCGCTGGCCTTGCGACGTGCCACTCGGACACTGTTCATGCCTCCTCCAGAGCGGCCAACCGGTCTGCCAGATCGCTGTCCAGGCAGGAGGCCAGCACCGGACCGAGATCACCGTCGAGTACGTGGTCCAGGTTGTAGGCCTTGTAACCGGTGCGGTGATCCGAGATCCGGTTCTCGGGGTAGTTGTAGGTGCGGATCCGCTCGGAGCGATCCACGGTACGGATCTGGCTGCGCCGGGCGCTCGAGGCTGCGGCGTCCGCCTCCTCCTGCGCGACCGCGAGCAGTCGGGCCCGCAGTATCCGCAGAGCCTGCTCCTTGTTCTGCAACTGTGACTTCTCGTTCTGGCAGCTGACCACGATCCCGGTAGGAAGATGGGTGATCCGTACCGCGGAGTCGGTGGTGTTGACACTCTGCCCACCGGGCCCGGACGAGCGGAACACATCGATCCGCAACTCGTTCTCGTCCAGATGCACCTCGACCTGCTCGGCCTCGGGAAGAACCAGCACCCCGGCCGCCGAGGTGTGTACCCGCCCCGCGGACTCGGTGACCGGCACTCGCTGCACCCGGTGCACGCCGCCCTCGAACTTGAGCATCCCGAAAGGTGCCTCCCCCGGGGCGGGGGTGCCCTTGGCCTTCACCGCGACGGTGACCGACTTGTAACCGCCCAGGTCTGATTCCGTACTGTCCAGTACCTCGGTGCTCCAGCCCCGATGTTCCGCGAATCGGGTGTACATCCGCAACAGATCCGCGGCGAAGAGAGCGGACTCCTCGCCGCCCTCTCCCGACTTGATCTCCAAGATCGCGTCCTTGCCGTCGGCGGGATCGCGCGGCACCAGCAGATGACGGAGCTTCTCCCGTACCGTCTCACGGCGCACGCCCAGGGAGTCGGCCTCCTCGGCGAATGAGGGGTCCTCCGCAGCGAGTTCACGAGCTGCCTCGATGTCCTCGTCCAGTCGGGTCAACTCGGTCCAGGTCGACGTGATCGCACTCAACTCGGCGTAGCGCTGGTTGAGCTTCTTGGCCAGGCGCTGATCGGCATGGGTCTCGGGTTCGGCCAGTCGTTGCTCCAACTCGGCGTGTTCGGCCAGCAGACCGGTCACCGCTTCGAACATGATCGGGCTCCTCGGTTCAACGATGGTTGGGTGCTTGACCGTGAGCAGTCCCCTGCCCGATTGCAATGCTGAGTCCTCTATTCGAACCGATTCGTAAACCGCATCGTTCGAATCCGTGAATCAGCCTCACATATGCCCTCACCCGCGGTGAAATGACGCAGACGCCGACTCCCAGCTCATGGCGGGAGTCGGCGTCCGGCGCGGCTTACTTGCCCTGCTTGCCGTAGCGAGCCTCGAAGCGGGCCACGCGGCCGCCGGTGTCGAGGATCTTCTGCTTGCCGGTGTAGAACGGGTGGCACGCGGAGCAGACGTCAGCCTTCAGCACGCCGGAGGTGGCGGTGCTGCGGGTGGTAAACGAGGTACCGCAGGTACAGGTGACCTGGGTCTCGACGTACTCCGGGTGGATGTCCTTCTTCATGTCTCTTCCTTAGATGTCGCCGGGTCGCCACTACCGGGCGTAGTGGCGTGAACCGGAACCAGCGGAATTCTGCCACTGTGCGTAACACGGCGGCTAATCGCAATACCGTTCAGTTAAGATTACAGTGGTGTAGTTTGGGTGGCATGCCTAGAGCT
>CAYNFY010000102.1:0-13451 GCA_964396585.1 uncultured Nocardioides sp. | reverse complement strand
GGGCGTCGTCGGCCGTGATCTTCTGGCCGCGCTTCAGCTTGGCTTCCAGAACGCTGTCCGGTTCTACTGGGCCGCTCCCCGGGTCGGGAGGGCGCTTCTTCCGGAGGCTTGCCGCTGATGACGGCTCGAACGCCTGTGTCTCGATGCTACAGGGAGCAGCGCTGATGAGGCACTTTCGTGCCGCATCACCGCCCCGCTGAGGAGGCACGAAAGTGCCCCATCAGCGGAGGGCAGATCCCCGGGACTCCGGCTCGACGTGCCGCAGCCAGGCCAAGCCGAGGAACGGCAGTACGAGCGGAACGTAGCCGTACCCCTGCCCGAAGTGCGACCAGACGGTCGCCTCGGGGAACAGGTCGGCATCCAGGTAGGTGAGCAACCCAACCACCAGGACTCCGGTCAACTCGGTCAGGCAGGCCGCCAGGGCGACCCGCCAGGCGGTGCGTCCGGGCTTGCGGAAGGCGAGGGTCGCCACGAAGTACACGCCCGCCGCGAACAGCGAGAGCAGGTAGGCGACCGGAGCCAGGCCGAAGTCGATGACGATCTGGGCCAGGGCTCGAGCCGCGGCCGAGATCGCGAAGACGGCGTAGGCGGCGATCAGCAGTTGTCCCATCGCCCGCCGGTGGGGCGGTTTCACGGTGCCGTCGGGAGTCTCGCTCATCTGGCTCACCAGGTCTGGTGCAGTCGGACGACGAGTACCGACATGGCCACCGCACAGATGGCCACCACCACCGGATGTGGCGGTTCGACGGGAACCTCGTTGCCCTCCTCGTCGGTCTCGGGAAACCGGTTCAGCAGGATCAGCGGCAGTCCGGCGATCGCCACCAGGTAGCCGATGTGAGTGAACATCGAGTCCACCTCATGGCCCCGCAGCAGAGTGATCACGTCGACCAGCACTACGACCAGCGCGGCGGCGTGTCCGGTCTTCATCGCGATCCGGGCCGGTTCACCGACCGCGGGCTTCCAGATCGCCACCAAGGCCAGAATCGCCACCAGGACCAAGAAGCCGGCAACCGCGTAACTCAACTCTGCTGTCACGGGACGTCAGCGTAGTGCCCGGGCCAGGCCCTGATGTTCAGTGCCCGGCCCGAACCGCTGCTCACAGAACTCCGGCCACGTCCCAGGCACTGTGGAACGCGCCATGGATGTAGCCCACCTCACCGGCATCTCCGGCGACGTCGACGCTCAGCCCCGCGGCCCTGAGCTCCTCGGCGAGTGAGGTGTCGGCGTGGGTGCCCTCGGCATAGATGACCATGTCGACCGGAGCGGACTTGGTCTCGTCGCCGTCCTTCCACTCCACGGCCTTCTCGGTGATCCGGGTGACCTCGACGTTGCGGTGGATCTGCACACCCTGCTCGGTCGAGTGCCGCACCGCGGTCCAACGACGCGGCATCGACATCGGCAGGCCCAGATTCGGCCCTTCATGCAGCAGGGTCACCTTGCGGCCTCGGTCGGAGAGGAACTCGGCGAGTTCCAGACCGACCAGGGAACCACCGATCACCACGACGTCGTGGCCCATCGGCAGGAACTTCTTGGTCGCCTCACGGATCAACTGAGGACTCTTGGTGGCCCCGGAGAGGTTGCCCAGCTTGCCCAGGATTCGCAGGCCCAGGCCTGCCTCGCCCTTCTCGGCGGTGCCGAGCATCAGAGCGCGCAGGGTGTCGCCGGTCTGCACGGTGGGCAGGTCGCCACCCGGCACGTCCGGCTTGGGCCGCTTCGCTCCGGTGGCCACGACCACGTGGTCCGGCTTGAGCGCCGCGATATTCGCCGGGGTGGCCTCGGTCTTGAGCTTGACCGCGATGCCGAGGCGCTCGACCTCGTTCTTGAGCCAGTTGAGCAGGCTCTCGTTGTCCGGCGTGGTGAGCGGGGAGAACCACCGGGTGCCGCCGAGCCGGTCGCCCTTGTCGAGCACCGTGACCCGGTGGCCCCGCTCGGTCAGCACCCGCGCGGACTCGAGTCCAGCCGGACCGGCGCCGACCACCACGATGTGCTTCTTGGCGGAAGCGGGTTTGAGCGGGAGGATCGTCTCGTTGCCCAGGGCCGGGTTGACCGCGCAGAACGGACTGTCATCGAAGAAGTTCTCGTTGGCACACAGCGTGCAGGCGATGCAGGGGCGCACCTGCTCGGGGTGACCGGCCTTCAGTTTGTTCGGCAGATCGGGATCGGCAAGCAACTGCCGGCCCATGGCAACGAAGTCGGCCCGCCCCTTGCTGATCGCCTCCTCGCCGAGCTCCGGCAGCACCCGGCCCACGGCGATGACCGGGATCGAGACATGTTTCTTGATCTCGGCAGCGTTGTCCAGGTACGGACCGACCTTGTCCGGGATCGGACCGTCGGTGAAGTTGTTGAACGGGTTGCGGCCCCAGCCGGTGACGTGGATGGCGTCCGCACCGGCCTGTTCGAACAGCTTGCTCGCCTCGATCGACTCCGGCAGGCTCAGGCAGCCCTCCTGGCCGTACTCCTCACCGGAGACCCGGACCAGAATGGCCAGTTTGTCGCCGACTCGTTCGCGAATGGCCGAGATGACCTCGCAGGTGAGCCGGGCCCGGTTCTCCAGGGAGCCGCCGTACTCGTCGTCGCGCTTGTTGTCCCGCTGGTTGAGGAAGACACCCAGGATGTAGCCGTGCGCGCAGTGCACCTCGATCGCGTCCGCCCCGGCCTCGGCGACCCGTTCGGCGGCATCGGCCCACTTGGTGATCAGGGCCGCGATGTCCTCCTTGGTCAGGACATGCATCGAGGGCTTCTTGCCGGCGGTGACCGCGGCCATCCGCATCAGCTCCTCACGGGTGCAGTCCACCATCGCACTCATGTCATAGCCGTAGTCGGGCATGCTGGGCGCGATCAACGGGCGACCCTGAGCGGTGTCGACCCGCGCGACCTTGCCGTGGTGAGTGGACTGGACGCACAGTTTGGCGCCGGCGGCGTGGACCGCGTCAGCCAGTGCTCTGAGTCCCGGCAGGTACCGGTCGTCAGACAGACCAGGTTCCTTGAAAGAGGCCGCACCGACCGGGAAGTCGATCGCACAGGCGCCGGTGATGATCAGACCGGCACCGCCGCGGGCGCGAGCCTCGTAATGATCGATCTCCGGCTGCTCGAGGACTCCGTCCTCGGACTTGTTCATGTCCATGGCCGGAAGCACGATGCGGTTGCTCAGTTCCATGGGGCCGATCCGGCCCGGCGACATCAGATGCGGAAAGGATTGGTTGCTCACGCGACTCACGGTAGAGGTGTGGTACGCATCACGACGGCTCCGGCTCCGATGAGCGGGACCTACCTGTCTACTGCGTCACAAGTCAGCTGACTTGAATAGGCGCGCCCGGTGTCAGTACCCGGCGGCGTCCAACGCCTCGATCGCCAACTGGTGACCCAGGTCGATCATCTCGGGGGCCTTGTGGAAGTCCAGGGAGCGGCAGGCGTCCACCGGCACCACGATGTGTACGTCGGCGGGGACCGCGGCCATCCGGAACCGGCCGACCACGGCCTGCATGGCCTCGAATGACTGTGCCGTGACGTCGCGCATCCGGAGCCGGGCCGGCAGCGGGTCGGTGCCCCAGGCGGTGCGCTCACCGACGACGTCATGCTCGGTATGAGCGGCCTGCTCGAACTCGGCCATCACCTCCGACTCGTCCAGGTCGTCGATCTCAGGATCCGCACGCGAGAAGACCGTCAGCGTGCGTCGGAGCCGGTGTCGCCACTCCTCGAATCGCTGCTGTTCGGCCGACTCGCCGGCCACCGGCGAGCCCTGTCGTTGCGGCCCGGGGTCGCCCGCCCGCGGACCGGTCAACTCCACCGCGACCGTCAGATCGGAGCGGACACTGACCGTCGGGTCCAGCGGTATCGGATTCGTCAGTCCACCGTCCACCAACACCCGACCGTTCAGCATCACCGGGGTGAAGACACCCGGGATCGCGATCGAAGCCCGCACCGCGGCGCGCAGTGGCCCCCGTTGAAACCAGACCTCCCGCCGTGAGCCGAGATCGGTGGCGACCGCCGTGAACGGAATCGGCAGATCCTCGATGTTCACGTCCTCGAAGATGTCGTCCAGGCTCTCCAGGAGTCGGTCCGCATCGACCATTCCGGCCGAACCGAGTCTGGGCACCATCATTCTGAGCACATCGCGTTGCCGCAGGCCGCAGGCCCAATCGGCGAATTCCTCCAAGCGCCCGGCCGCCAGCATCCCGCCCACCATCGCGCCCATCGAGGTGCCGGCCACGGTGACCACCTGCAGATCGCGCTCGGCCAGGGCCCGGGCCACCCCGATGTGGGCATAGCCTCGCGCACCACCTGAGCCCAGTCCCAATGCCACCCGTCCGGCCACCCGTCCCGCATCAGCCATGAGGCCACCCTACGTAGACTCCCCCAGCGTGACTTCCACTTCTTCGAGCATCTCCGCCGCCCACGGGTGGGGAATCGCCACCCGCACCATCGCCGGCACCGTTCTGGACGTCTGGTTCCCCGAGCCGGCGCTGGGTGAGCATGGTGGCTCCGATGCCCCCGCCGAGCTCAGCGCCCTCGTCGGCGCCGACGACGTGCGGCAGGTCCACCGCGAGACGGTACTGGTCGAGATCGCCGACCTGGACGCCGCCCCGACCAGTACCGAGGACGCCTGGCTGCGGTTGCACCTGCTCTCGACCCGGCTGGTCGCGCCGCATGGGGTGAACCTGGAGGGACTCTTCGGACTGCTCACGAACGTGGTCTGGACCTCGGCCGGCCCCTGCACCGTCGAAGGATTCGAGGCGACCCGGGCCCGGCTGCGCGCCACCGGGGTGCACGTCACCGTCTTCGGTGTGGACAAGTTCCCCCGGATGGTCGACTACGTGCTGCCCACGGGCGTACGGATCGCGGACGCCGACCGGGTACGACTCGGTGCGCATCTGGCCGAGGGCACCACCGTGATGCACGAGGGCTTCGTGAACTTCAACGCGGGAACCCTCGGCTCCTCGATGGTCGAGGGCCGGATCTCGGCCGGTGTGGTCGTCGGCGACGGCTCCGACATCGGTGGTGGCGCCTCGATCATGGGCACGCTGTCGGGCGGCGGCAAGCAGGTGATCAGCATCGGTGAGCGCTGCCTGCTCGGCGCCAACGCCGGGATCGGTATCTCCCTGGGCGACGACTGCGTCGTCGAGGCCGGTTGCTACGTGACGGCCGGAACCAAGGTCACGTTGCAGGACGAGGGTGGCGAGAAGGTGCTGAAGGCCGCCGAACTGTCCGGCGCCAACAACGTGCTGTTCCGTCGCAACTCGCAGACCGGCGCCATCGAGGCCACCCCGTGGCAGGGATCGGGGATCACCCTCAACGCGGCGCTGCACGCCAACGGTTGACCCCACCACCCGACCAGGAGAAAGGCCCAATGGTGCACCGGCTGAAGCCTCTGGCCATACTGGCGACCGCCTGCCTGATCCTGGTCGGCGTGCTGTGGCTGGCATTCGATCGTGGGGTCACGCCATGGGCGGCCCCGGACGGCTGCAGCGCCACCGTGGGTGGGCGCACCGTGCGTCTGTCGACCGAGCAGGGCGAGAACGCGGCCACCATCGCGGCGGTGGCGGTGGGCCGCAAATTGCCGGCCCGGGCGGTGACGATCGCCTTGGCTACCGCCTACCAGGAATCCAAGATCCGCAATCTGGACCACGGTGATCGCGACTCGCTGGGCCTGTTCCAGCAGCGCCCCTCACAGGGGTGGGGGTCGGCCGCCGAGGTGCAGAACCCGATCTACGCGGCGAACGCCTTCTACGACGAGTTGGAGCGGATCGGCGACTACCGGTCGATGGAGGTGACGGTCGCCGCCCAGAAGGTGCAGCGCTCCGCCTTCCCCGATGCCTACGGCTACCACGAGGCTGACGCCAGGGTGCTGGCGTCAGCGTTGACCGGCAACAGCCGGGCCGCCTTCAGCTGCAGCGTCTCCACCGAGCCGAGGCCCGGGTCCAGCACGCTGTCCGAGGCAGGCCTGACCACCCGCGCAGAGCAGGTCCGCAGCGACGTCGCCGAGTTGTACGGTCGCATTCCCACCGGCGGTTTCGCGCCCGGCGGCGTCGACTCGGGACATATGAAGGGGTCGGCGCATTACTCGGGGCGGGCGGTCGACTTCTTCTTCCGTCCGGTATCGGCCGAGAACAAGGTCGGCGGCTGGGCACTGGCTCATTGGGCGGTCGCCAATGCCGCGCGTCTGGGGATCAACACGGTGATCTTCGACGGCAGGATCTGGCAGGTCGGCTCGCGTTCCGAGGAAGAGTGGACGGCCTACCGGGTTCCCTCCACCTCCAGCGGCGAGGCTCAGATCCTGGAGCACCGCGATCACGTCCACATCGACGTCGCCTAGCCCGCTGATGAGGCACTTTCCTGCCCCCTCACCCAACGCTGAGGAGGCAGGAAAGTGCCTCATCAGCGTTAGAGGCGGGAGACTGCGGCGGCGATCCGTTCGTCGGTAGCAGTGAACGCCACCCGAACGTGTTCCTTGCCGGTCGGCCCGTAGAAGGCGCCGGGCGCGACCAGGATGCCCCGATCGGCGAGCCAGCCCACGGTCTGCCAGCAGTCCTCACCACGAGAGGCCCACAGATAGAGGGACGCCTCGGAGTGGTCTACGGTGAAACCGGCGCCGAGCAAGGCCGAACGCAGTTGCTCGCGACGGGCCCGGTAACGCCCGTGCTGCTCGGCGACATGAGCGTCGTCGGCCAGGGTCGCGGCCATCACCCGCTGCTGCGGTTCGGGCATCTGCAGACCCAGGTTCTTGCGCACCGCGAGCAGTTCCGCCACCACGCTCGGATCGCCGGCCACCGAGGCACAGCGGTAGCCGGCCAGGTTGGACCGCTTGGACAGGGAGTGCACCGCCAAGATGCCCTCGTGACTGCCCCCGCACACGTCCGGGTGCAGCACCGAGAGCGGTTCCGCCTCCCAGGCACACTCCAGGTAGCACTCATCGGAGACCAACAACGTGCCCCGATCGCGACACCACTCCACGACCTTCTTCAGGTGCTCGATACCGAGCACCCGACCGGTCGGGTTGGAGGGCGAGTTGATCCACATCAGAGCCGGGCGTTCCGGTCCGATCGCGGTCAGGCTGTCGGTGGCCAAGGTCCGGGCGCCGACCAGGGCAGCACCCACCTCGTAGGTGGGGTAGGCCAGCTCCGGCCACACGACCAGATCCTCGGAACCGATCCCCAGGTGCAGCGGGAGGGCTCCGATGAACTCCTTGGAGCCGATCAGCGGCAGCACCGCGTCCAGGCCGAGGCCGAGGACGCCGAATCGACGCGACAGCCAGTCGATGACCGCCTGACGGGTCTCGACCCGCCCGATGGTGACCGGGTAGCCAGGCGAATCCGCGGCAGCGCTCAACGCCTGCCGGGCTACCTGAGGGGTGGGATCGACCGGCGTTCCGACCGAGAGATCGACGATGCCCTCAGAGTGTTCCCGGGCTCTCTCCCCATAGACGGTGAGGTGATCCCACGGGAAGTCCGGGAGTCGCTCCGAGACTCGGCCGAGGATCCGACCTGACCGGTGCGACTCCCGCACCACTGGACTCAGTGGTCCTGGTTCTGCGGAGGCAGTTCGGCGATCGAGGGGTGGTCGGCGTCGATCTCACCCATCTTGGCCGCGCCACCCGGCGAACCCAGCTCTTCGAAGAAATTGACGTTAGCGTCGTAGTACATCTTCCACTCTTCGGGGACGTCGTCCTCGTAGAAGATCGCCTCGACCGGGCACACGGGCTCGCAGGCGCCGCAGTCCACACACTCGTCGGGGTGGATGTACAGCATCCGCTCGCCCTCGTAGATGCAGTCGACGGGACACTCATCAACGCAAGCACGGTCCTTGACGTCGACGCACGGCTGAGAGATGACGTAGGTCACCTTGTCCTCCAGGGGGTTCGGAATAGTTGCAGCACTGTTCAGCCTAGTATCCCGCCATGCCCATCAGCGGTGAACACCACTCCCTGGACGAAAGTACCGAGCCTCCGCCCGGCCAGCCGTCGAATGACCCCGACTCCCGTCCCGGACGGCACCTGCTGGGACCGCACGTGGTGGGTCAACGGGTGGTCGTGCGGCGGCTCCTACCCGGTCGGACCGGACCGACCGGAGGGCCGGCGATGACCGACGCCCTCGGCATCTGTGTGGCCTGGGAGTCCGGGGAGTGCGTGCTGCTCAAGGAGGACGGGGAGACCGTACGCATCCAGTGGGACCAGATCGTCTCGGGCAAGCCCGTACCACCGCGTCCCTCGGTACGGATGCGGGTCACCGTCCCCGAGGCCGAGGCGCACGCGGTGGACCTCTGGCCGGTCCGGGTCGAGCCACTGGGGCCATGGACGCTACGCGCCGCCCCGGCCCAGGACGGACGTCTGCGCAAGCGCGGCAACTCGGTGCTTGCCTTCGCTGACCCGGTCGGCTTCGATGTGGCGGCGCTGGGTGAGCAGGCAGCCGAGTTCTATGCCGCGTGTGGGCAGCCCGCCCTCGCCCAGACCGAACCCGGCTCGGTGGCCGAACAAGAACTCCTTCGGACGGGCTGGGAAGTCTTGGAGGAGGGAGCTTCGCGCTACCTACTCGCCCCCATCAGTCGGATCGCCCGCCGCTGCGCCCGAGGCTCCGGCAGCTGGCAGGTGAGCGATGTGGAGTCGGAGCGGTTGCTGGTCGCCAGTGTGATCGACGACCAGGCGCCGCTCGCCACCGGCCGGGCGACGCTGACCGGCAATGGCACCTGGGCCGGGATCGATGCGCTTCAGGTCGTTCCCGAGCGCCGTCGCCGCGGACTTGCCACCGCCGTACTCGCTGACCTCACCGACTGGGCGGCCTCACGAGGTGCCAGCACCGTATGGCTGCACGTCGAGGAGGTGAACCTGGAGGCGATCAGGTTCTATGAGGAACTGGGCTTCGAGCTCCATCACCGCGCCCACTACCTGGGCCGACCGGCGACCGGGCGTTCCGAAGCGTAGAGCCGGAACAGACACCAGGCGGCCACCGCACCCAACAGATGCCAGACAGCGTGCGCCTGCAGCAACCCAGAGGGATCGCACCAGGGGCCCTGCCCCAGAATCCAGATCACGAAGGCCACCAGGATCGATCCGACCGCTGCCGCACCCCAACGTAGTCGGGTCCGGCCCGGGTCCGCCCGACGCCACAACAGAACCTCCAACACCGCCGCCGTCGACAGCAACACCGCGAAGGCGACATTGCCGGAGAACGTCAGAACCGGGATGTGTCCACTCCAGACGACGGCCAGGAGCTCGCATCCGGATACGAACCCGACGAAGAGGCACCAGAAGGTCCCGGCGGCTCGGCGCCACCATCTGGTCAGCGCCCAGCCTGCGGCGAACGCGGCGACCAGATACATCGAGAGCAGGTCCAGGCGCCCACCTGCCTCACTCTGGGTCGCGTGCATGGCGGCGCTGGCCGGACCGAGGAGGACCACCACACATCCATAGACACCTGCCAGCGAGCCCATCGGGGTAGGGCGCCGGGCCTGCCAGCCGATCGCGAGACCGGCTACGACGAATCCGCCGTTGGAGAGCGTATTGACGGGCTGCTTGAGGATCCCCTCGCGCGCCGCCTCACAGAACTGGCTGCCCCGGCCCACGTCGGGCCCCAGCCAGCCGAAGGCGATCGCCGCGCTGAGTAGGCCGACTCCCACAACGGCCGTGACCAGGGCAGCGGTAAAGGGGATCCGCGGCACGACGACGACGTTATGCCATCACTGCGGCGTCGTCACTGCGGTGCCTGCTCGGCCCGGACTCAGTCCTTCTTCTCCTTCTCCGAGCCTACCGGCTTGCAGATCACGGTGTCGGAAGGCGTGTAGACGGTATGGAAGTTCTGGGTCTTGGCGACCTTCGATGAACCGACATGGTGGAAATACCGCTTCACGTCGATCTCGAAGCCTCCGTAACCGCTGTTGGCCACGCATCCGGGCCCACTGAGCGTCCGAGTATTCGGGGAGGTGAAGTTGTACCGGTCACCGGTCGAGGTCGTGATGTCCCATACCTTGGTGGACCACATGTTCACGGTCACCGATCCCGTCCCTCCGGGGCTGGCCGGGTTGATGAAGGACTGCACCAGGATGCCGTACTTGGTGTCGTTCTTGAATCGCAGATCGACCGATCCCCACGCGACGGTAGCCTCGCGGCCCACCGGATAACGGTCGATGTAGAACGAGTGCGGCTTGTGCTCCACGTCCTGCAGCCCGGCGAAGAACATCGCGTTGAAGGTGGTGGTCGCCATCTGGGAGACACCCCCACCCAGGTCCTGCTTGAAGACACCGTCGGCGATCATGAAGCCCTCGGTGAAGCCGTTCTCACGGGTCCGCTCACCGACCGTGTCGTTCAGCGAGAAGGTCTCGCCCGGCTTGAGCAGGGTGCCGTTGACCAGTTCGGCCGCCCTGCCGATGTTGATATTGCGGTACTCGGCGTACGGGTACTGGGTGGTGAAACCGGACACCTTCTGCTTGATCCCGAGCTTCTTGGCATCGGCAGTCGTGAAGGTGGCGTCCACAGTCGTGGACGGGGTCGTCGCAGTGCGATCGCCCTTACTGGTGACGGCGGCCAAGAACACGTCGTGCAGGGCCGCCGGATCGAAGCCCTCGCCAGGTTTCGCGGGGATCACCTTCGGCTTGCCGTCGACGATGCGCACGGTGGCATCCTTCGGGGCTCCCCGATAGTCGGTCGAGGAATCGATCGCGCCGGCCAGGACCTTGTCGTCGAGGCGGAGGACCAGGGCTCCGTCCTGCTCACGCATGCTGAGCGCCGGAAGGAACTTCTCCGGTGCCAACGTCACCGACGCCTTGCCGAAGTCCACGGTCACCGGACCGGAGGCGGCCGGATCGGCGAGGCTCTGCCTAGCCTTCTGAACCGCGGCGTCGTCGATGACCGGGCTCACATCGGTGAGAGCGATCTCGCCCGATTCTCCCTCCAGCACGGCCCGCCTGATCGCACGTTCGGCGACCACTGCGTCGACACCGTGTCCGGGTTCACCGGCGGTGGTGACGACAGCACCGTTCTTGAACCCGACGGTGCCGTCGACGGCCGCCTTGCCGACCTTGTTGTTCAGTGTGTTCAGTGCCTTGTCGAAGGCGGTGGCATCGATCTCGAGCACCGGTTGCACGGCGCTGCCCCCGGAGTAGTATTCCCACAGCCTGCCAGGACTCCAGCCACCCGTGGCACCGGCCGCGTCGACGGTGGCCGCCGAGTTCACCGAGAAGCCCCACTCGGAAGGAATCACCCGCTGCTTGCCGTGATCGACGATCGCCAGAGAGACCGGCTGGTCGAGCTTCGTGCCGAACTTAGCCGAGAGAGTGTGCGAGGCCGCCACCGGATCCTTGCCACCAATGTCGATACCGGCGACCTTGGTGCCCAGCGGCACCTTGTCCCCCGCCACCACACCGGCCGCCACATAAGCGCCCCCGAAGAGGACCACCAGGCCCACTAGCAACCAGACGACAACCCTGCCGCCGGCGCTCTCGCTCTTGTCAGATCCAGACACGCGCCACAGTCTAGGGTGTGGGCCCGACAGCGCCTTCCCGCTGCTTCACCCCGTGGCGCGGCCCCGGCAGCGTGACCACGGTTGCCAGGACCAGGACGAGACCGGTGGCCAGCAACAGATACCCGGTCAAGGAGCCCGCAATCAGGTAGTCGCCCTCACCTCGGGTCACCGCTCCGGCCACGACCGGCACCAACCAGCCGACCACGAACCCGATCCGCGCCGGGACGTTCAGCGCCACCGCCCAGGCCGACGTCATCAGCAGGGTTGCCGGGATCGCCCACCAGCGTTCGCCGAAGAGCACCGCCGGGATTCCGACCGCCAGTCCGCAGAGCACACCCGATAGCACCAGTCCGAGCAGCAGCAGGATCCGAGTAGGCCGGCTCCTTCGGGGGCGAGTGGCCGAATCGGTCACAGGCCCGCGAAGAGGTCGTCCTCGAGGCCGTCGGCGGCTACCGGGCCTCGCTCCCCGGCGACCAGTCGGAAGAACTCCTCGGCGAAGTGCGAGCCTCCGCTCTCGGCGCCGCTGAAGAAGAAGTCGTCCTCCTTCACCTGCGAGCGGTGCTGCCGCAACGCGTCCAACTTGCGGGCGAGGAGTGCGGTGCCGTCGATCCGGGCGTCCAGGAACTCGTCGGCGGTCACCCACCGGCCGAAGTCGCCGTCCGGATCCATCCCACGGAAGGTCTCGGTGTCTCCGGCCTCCCGCATCTTGCGCAGGCCCGCACGCATCCTCGATTCCGAGATCGCCTGCCAATAGACCTTGGCGATCCGATGTGGCTCCCCGAGGTCGGTTCGGTAGGAGTAGATGGCGGCCAACTCGGCGGCATACATGGCGACCCGGTGCGCCTGGATGTGGTCGGGGTGTCCGTAGCCACCGAACTCGTCATAGGTGACCAGGACCTGGGGACGCACCTCGCGGATCACCTCCACCAGGTGGTCGGCCGCCTCCAGCAGGTCGGCGTTCCAGAAGGCGTTGTCGTGGATCGTGTCGGCGGCCACCGCATGCCCGTCCGCGTGCCACTGCATCCCCGAGTCGCGGTAGGTGCCGAAGCCGCCCAGGAACCGGTGGTCGGTCACCCCGAGCACCTTCATCGCCGCCTCCAGCTCACCCCGCCGGTGGGCACCCAGGGTGTCGTCGGCGTCGGCAGCCAGATGTGCCCATTCCGGCACCAGCACCTCGCCCATCTCGCCTGCGGTGCAGGTGACCAGGGTGACGTGGGCCCCCTCGTCCACGTAGCGCGCCATCGCAGCCCCGGTACCGATCGTCTCGTCGTCCGGGTGGGCGTGCACCAGCAGGATCCGACGCAGCGCCGTCGGGGTGGGTTGACTCATGGTGAGAGCGTATCGGGCAGGTTCTCAGGCCGCTTGATCCGCTTCGGCCCGGACGGCAGATCGAGCGGGCTCAACCCCGCCGTCCCGGCGGTCGGCTCGGGGTCCTCGTAGTCCAGCCACCCGTCGAACTCGTCGGTCAGCAGGTCCAGCACCACCTCGGGTGCATCACTGAGGAGGGCGTAGGGATGGTCCTCGTCATCGTCTTCCCCGGCCAGCCTCTCCTGCACCATTTCGGCCGCATAGCCGGCGGCAATCAGCCGAGCGATGGCTGCCTCGGCAGATTCGGAGTCGAAGAAGATGGCTCGTGCGCTCACAAGGGTGAGCGTACCGATCCGTATCCAGGGGAGCCGCCGGCCACTAGGGTCGGATGCATGACGACGCAGGCGGCGGGGGCCCTGGTCAGACCGGCGCTGGTGGTCGGCGCTCTGGGGTAGTCTTCGGCGACATCGGGACCAGCCCGATCTATGCGCTGCAGACCTTGTTCTCACCGAACAACTCCCACCCGGTGCCGCTGACCCAAGACAATGTCTACGGCGTGGTGAGCCTGATCGTCTGGTCGGCCACCTTGATCGTCACCGTCACCTACGTACTGCTCGCCATGCGGGTGGACAACGACGGCGAGGGCGGGATCATGGCACTGATCACGCTGATCCGCCGCTGGTCCGCCGAGCA
>CAYNFY010000101.1:0-13816 GCA_964396585.1 uncultured Nocardioides sp. | reverse complement strand
GCCTCGGGGATCCACGGCTCATGCACGCCGCCGAGCTTGCGGGAGCGGGCCGAACGTTGGTTGGAGGCGAACGAGATGACCACCACCGATGCCTGTCCGGCCTCGATCGCCTGGGTGGCCCGGGCCACCATCATCTCGTATGCCGAACCACCCGCGAACGTCGAATCCGTCCAGCGCGGTGCGATCGCGAAGTAGTCCGCCAACTGGGTGGCGGAGAATCGGGAGATACCCGTCGTGGCGATGCCGTCGACGTCGGCCAGGGTCAGTCCGGCATCGGCCAGCGCCCGGGTCACCGCCTGGGACTGCAGCGTCAGGATCGACTTGTCGGTGACCCCCAGGTCACATTCAGCGGCGCCGACGATCGCGACGCCGGTACTCGTGCCGGTACTCATGCTGGTGCTCCTGCCGCTGTTCCCGGACCATCGGGGGTTCCCAGCAGCACCACCGCACGGCACGGCACGGCGGCCGGGCGGGCCTCGGCGCCGTCGGCCTGCACCACCACGACCTGCATGGCTACCGTGAGCTGACTCCCAGAGGCAGCACGTACCACCTCGGTGACCTCGCCGGTGCAGCGCAGGGTCTCGCCGGCGAAGACCAGGTTGCGGAATGTGAAGTCCAGCCCGCTCACGAAGGACTGCGGACCGAGCCAGTCCTGCAGCATCTCGACCAGCAACGCACCGTAGACCTGACCGTCGACGATCGGACCCGGCAGCTTCTTCTGCGCCACATACTCGGTGTCGTAGTGCAGCCTGTGCCAGTCCCAGGTGGCGCCCGCATAGGCGACCATGTCGGGGAGTCCGATGGTGCGCTCCAGCGCCGGCACCTGGTCTCCGACCGCGATGCTCGACTGGTCGACGAATGTCTCGGGCCATTCCTCGGTCCAGGTACTCATGCCTGCTCCCCCGCCTTCGCCAGCGATACGAAGATGATCGTCTCGGAGTTCTCCGCCAGAGGTTCGCCGTCCTGGTTGGTGTAGACCGCCTTCGAGGCGATCACCAGCATCTCGTTGCCGCCCTTGTTCCTCTTCTCGGTGACCGAGTCGATCGACCAGGTGGCGGTGATGATGTCGTCGGGGCGGATCCGCCGATGGAAGGTATAGGAGTTGCCACCCCGCACCTGTCGGGCATTCGGGATCTCCAGGCTCCAGGTATGACCCGCGTACCCCTCGTGGTCCATCGCCAGCCCGGCGTACTGGTTGGTCTCACACACCAGGGTCAGCGGTGCGGTGACATCGGCCAGACCCTGGGCCCGGGCATAGTCCGGATCGGAGTACAGCGGGTTCTGATCTCCGATCGCCAGTGCGAAGTATCGGCCCGAGGCCGCACCGAACGGCTCCGGAGCGGTGTATCGACGCGTGGTACCGACCAACGCCTCGATCTCGGGAGTCAGTAGCGACATCTCAGGCCTTCGATCCGGCGATCCGCGGATGATCGGCGGGATAGAGCGCGGTCGGGAAGACCTCGAGACCGAACTCCGGGCGCAGCAGGCTGTGACACAGCGCACCGGTCGAGGTCGGCCACGGCGCGCGAAGCAGCCGCTCACGTACCTGCGCCACCGCCTTGTAGTCGCCCAGGTAGGACTCGACGCAGTACTCGGTGGTCTCCAGCAGATCGGCCGCGGTCAGCCCCTCGGCGGCCAGTAGATGCAGGATCGCACCGAAGGTCACCTCTGCCTGTTTGCCCAGATCCCCGTCGTGCAACGCCTCCTGCGACTCCATGTCCAACGAGGCGAACCCGGACATGAACAGCATCCGGCCCGCCTTGATCCCCGGCGCGTAGGTAAGCGTGTCGTAGCGGCTCCAGCCCGGGTTCACCAGTTCGAGTCGTTGCCGCGATGCGGTCACATCCATCGCGACCAGTACGCCAGGCGCATGCAATTCGCTCATCAGGATGCCGCCGGCGCAGGGGTAGACCCTGCCCTCGTTGTGACCGAGAAGATCCTTGCGGACCCGGTGGGTGCCGCGGTAGACGTCGCGGGTCTCGGGTGTGGAGTAGTCGAAGGTGGTCACCACATCGCCCAGGTCCAGGCCGACCGACTTCAACAACTCACCGGCCCGCTCGATCACGTAGCGGTACTGGGCTACGAAGTCACCGGGAAAGACCACCTCGCCGTTCTCGTCGATCGGCACCATGGTCGGCAGGTACACCACGCCGTCGGGACCCTCGGTGATCGCGCTGGCCTGCCAGTTTCCGGCGCGCGGATCTGCGGACGAAGCGAGCAACTGCTCGCCACCGCCCTTGGTCGCATGCAGTTCCACCTCGAGCCAGGCGTTGCGACGTACCAGTCGCTCGACCGCCACGGTGCGCACCGTGGGACGTTCGCCGAACAGGCGGCGCCGGACGACGGCCTGGTCCTCGTAGGCGTGCATCCCGGCCTTGGTCACGTTCTCACTGACCCGGGTCACGTCCTCGGGTCCGAAACCGGCTGCGTCGAGGATCGCCAGACACTTGGCGTAGGCGATCTCGGCCTGTTCGGTCATCGTCCCGTTGACCGTCATCTTGCCCACGGCCGGGTCGAAACGGGCCGAGGTATGGCCCGACGTCCAGGCGTTGTCCGCCTCGGTCAGACCGAGGCAGAAGGTGAAGCCTTCGTACGGGAACCACGGAAAATCGGCTGGTTTGATGGCGTTCAAGGTCATTCGAGGATCTCCTGTGATGAGTCGGCGACCGCCAACGCGGCCAGGCTGAGGATCTGGGTGAGGTCGACCGCCTCCGGCAGTGCCCGGAGCGCGGCGGCCAGTTCGGGAGCCCGGTCGCCGACATTGCCGGCGAACTTGAGGTACAGGTCGGTGTCGGTGAGCGGGTTCGATCCGCCACCTGGACTCCGGTCGAGGTGAGCCGTGATCGTGCGCCCATCACGCAGCCGCAGTTCCACGTCACCGGCGGCATCCGCGGCGACCCCCGCATCGTCGGTCACGTCCCAGGCGATACGTCCGGCCAACGCGGCGGTCTCGGCGTCAGCCAGCCGGTGGGGATCGGCGTAGGTCTGCACGCCGACCTCGCCATCGACCAGCAGAGCCGCAACGCTCCACGGCAACGAGAACTTGGCCGCGTAGCCACTACGCGGCCGGGTGAGATCCCGATCGGTGGCGCAGACGACAGCGGCCGAGTCCGGATGGACCTGAGCGCGCAACGACACGATCTGCGCGGCCGTGCTGCCCGAGTCGGCCAGCGCCTGGGCGGCCGCCGCCATGGTCACGTGTGCGAGCTGGCAGGTCGGCCAGGGTTTGATCCCGATCTTGGTGGTCTCCCAGTCCTCGGCCGCGGGCCCACCCAGCTGACGCAGGATCAGTCCGGTATCGACGATCCCGCGGGCCCGCGCGGCGGGTGCGAGCGCCTCGTACACCCCGTGTGGGCCGTCGAAGACGTTCTCGGGGCCGGTGGCCCCGGCAGCAGCCAGACGGGCCGCCTGAATCCCAGCCTGAGAGGCGAAGCCGGGGTGCAACTGTTTGGTGCTGGCCCCGCCTGCCAGGAATGCCAGCAGTCCACCGGCCTGACTGCCGGCGATCCCCAGCGCGTGGGTGGTCGTGGCGGCGTCCAGTCTCATCAGACGACAGGCCACGGCGGCCGAGGAGAAGACCCCGGCGACCATCGTGGCGTGCAACCCACCGGCGTGGAACGCATTCGGGGCGGCCGCCGCCACCCGACATGCCACCTCGTATCCGACCACGGCGGCCTCGAGGATCTCGCGGCCACCGGCACCCACCTGCTCACCGACCGCGAACGCGGCCGGAAGCACCACCGAGGTGGCGTGCACCAGGCCGCCGGCATGGGTGTCATCGAAATCCAGGGCATGCACCAGCGTGCCGTTGGCCAGACCCGCCGCCACCGCGGAGACCTTGGTGGCGGTGCCCAGGATGGTCGCCTCCGTCGGTCCCCCAAGATCGGTGGCCACGCTCACTGCCGCGCCGCCGGCGCCCGCCCGAGCGCCCGCCACCGCGGTGCCCAAGCCGTCGAGCAGGTGCCGCAATGCGGCTGCGGTGACCTCGGTGGGGACAGCTAGCGGGCTCACCGCCCAGGCTGCGAGCTGCGGGGCGATCATCAGTCCTGCCGTTCCTTGCCGAAGGCACCGGCGGCCTTGAGCTCGGCGATCTTCGCCTCGTCGTAGCCGGCCACCTTGGTCAGCACCTCGGTGAAGTGCTCATTGCGCTGCGGAGCCCGGCGGTACTCGGGCCGCTCCGATCCCACCCGAACCGGAGAGGCCACCTGCTTGACGGTGCCGTAGCGCGGGTGCTCCGTGGTGACCAGCATGTTGCGGGCGCTGAGGTGCTCGTCCTTGAGCGCCTCCTCGACGGTGTTGATCGGACCACACGGGATCGACGCCGGATAGCACAGCGAGAGCCAGTGCTCCACGCTCTGCGTCGCGAAGATCGCACTCAGTTCGGCGGTCAGTTCGGCCTGATTCTGCTGTCGCAGCGAGAAGTTCGCGTACGGCGATCCCTCCTCGGCCCATTCGGGATGCCCGAGAACCTCGGCCAGTCGGACCCAGAACTTCTCCTTGGCACAGCCCACCACGAACCAACCGTCGGCAGCCTGAAACGCCTGGAAGGGCACCAGCGAGGGGTGCGCCGAGTGGCTGGTGCGCTGGGGGGTGTACCCGGCGTTCAGGTGCCAGGTGGCCGGGTAGGTGAGCATCGTCATCGCGGTGTCGTACAGCGAGACGTCACAATCCATCCCCACTCCGTCCCGCCGGGCAGCGTGCAGACCCGCCAGCAACGCCAGTGCCGCCACGTAACCACCCGAGAAGTCGACCAGCGACAACCCCGATTTGGTCGGTGGCCCGTCCGGCTCCCCGGTCAGCTCCATCCAACCGGCCAGACCCTGCAGCACGTAGTCGTAGCCAGGCTCGGTCTTACGCGGTCCGGTCATCCCGAAGCCGGTCAGCGAGCAGCAGACGATCGCCGGATTGAGATGCTTGAGCTGGTCATAGGTGATGCCGATCTTCTCCGGCACATCACCGCGCAGGTTGGAGTAGACGGCGTCGGCGTTGCGAACCAGGTCCTCGAAGACCGCGCGGCCCTCGGGAGTCTTGATGTCCAGCGAGAGCGACAGCTTGTTGCGGTTGAAGGTCTCGAAGAAGAGCGAGTCCTCCTCCTCGCAATACGGCGGCACGTAGCGGCCCACGTCCCCACCGGCACCGGGGTCCTCGATC
This sequence comes from uncultured Nocardioides sp., assembly GCA_964396585.1. Classification (GTDB taxonomy): domain Bacteria; phylum Actinomycetota; class Actinomycetes; order Propionibacteriales; family Nocardioidaceae; genus Nocardioides. The sequence goes on along the minus strand of CAYNFY010000101.1, from coordinate 8,665 downwards.
TTGATCACCTCGGCTCCCAGATCGGCCAGATGCACGCTGCCGAACGGACCGGCGCCGTACTGCTCCAACGAAATGATCCGAACGTCTTGCAGGGGTTTCATCTGCGACCTCCCGTGAGATGCGAGATCAGGTCGATGATCCGGTCTTGGGCAGACCGGGTTTCAGCGGCGACGATCCCGTGCGTTGGTGGGCTGAGTTTGACCGCGTCGGCCAGGCCCTCGTAGCCGGCGATTCGCTCGGCGACCTGGTCGAAGTCCCCGCTCAGGGTGAGCACATCGACCATCTCGTCGGTAACCGATTCCGCCAGATAGTCGGCACCTCGGCCGGCACGGAAGGCATCGATCACGGCCTGTTGCTGCTCCCCCAGACCATGGAAGGCGAAGAAGTCCGCATATGTGCGCACGCTGGCGTAGAAGCCGACCAGGCCGGCGACCCGGCGGGTCGCGACAGTACGGTCAGGGTCCACCGAGCAGCACGCGGAGACCACCAACTCGATGTCACCTCGGGTGCGACCCTCGACCGCGTCGATCCCGGCCTGGATCTCGGGCAGGATCCGCTCGGCCAGGTACCTCGGGGAGCACAGTTCATGACTGATCCAGCCATCACCGATCCGGCCCGCGAGGCGGGTCATCGCCGGACCCATCGCGGCCAGATAGACCGGGATCTCGGTGCGCTGCACCGGGAACGGGCGCTCGTAGCCACGGATCCGAACCGGCTCGAACTCACCGTCCAGGGCCATCTCCTTACCCGAGGTCGAATGGGCCACGAAGTGCCGGATGTTGCGAACGACCTCGCGCATATGTGGCACCGGCTTGCCCCACCGCGCGTTGTGCCAGTCCTCATTGAGCCGCTGCACACCGGTCCCGAGGCCGAGGATGAACCGGCCTCCGCTCAGTTCGTCCAGATCCAGCGCCTCCAGAGCGGTCACCATCGGCGAACGGGTGAAGGCGAGTGCGATCGCGGTGCCGACCTGAGCGGTGCTGGTCGCCTGGGCCAGGACCGCGGCACTCAGCGTCGCGGAGCGGTGGAGTTCGGGAACCCACAGCACTTCGGCGCCGGCCCGCTCGGCACGACTCGCCGCGTCGGCGAGTTCGGCCAGGGTCTCGCCCCAGGGCGCGTAGGTGATCCTCATGACACTCAGTTCCCGACGAACGGAGTGCCGTCGGTCAGCGCCACCTTGCCTTCGGGAAAGATCCCCTCGAGTTGATCGGCGCCCTGCTTGTAGACGTAGAAGGTGCGCTTGAACGAGCAGACCTCGTCACCGTCCTGATTCAAGGAACGGGTCTTCACCGTCACGATCCCGGCATGCGGGCGAGAGGACGACTCCCGCTTCTCCAGCACGATCGACTCGCTGTACAGCGTGTCGCCGGCGAAGACCGGATGAGTCATCCGGATCTCGTCCCACCCCAGGTTGGCGAAGGCGTTCTGGGTGAGGTCGGTGACCGACTGCCCGACCGCGATCGCGACGGTCAGGGTGGAGACCACCAGCGGCTTGCCGAACTCCGAGCGCTCGGCATAGGCGCTGTTGAAGTGGGACTGGTTGGTGTTCATCGTCAGCAGCGAGAACGAGATGTTGTCGTACTCCGTGACGGTGCGCCCCAACGGGTGCTGGTACACATCACCGACCTCGAAGTCCTCGAAGAACCGTCCGACCCAACCCTGCTTCACAGTCACTGCCGACTCCCTTGCGCCTGATGTTCTAGTGCCCCTACCGTAAACATCAGACATAAAGAGGTCAATCGCCGTTTCATCATTTGGAATGATGTTCCATTCTCATGGGGTCGGCGAGGCCTCAGCCCGCCGAGGCCTACTCCTGATAGATGCCGCGCAGGCGCACCAGATGAGCGGCCATCAAGGACGCCGCCAAGTCATCGTCACCGGCCACGATCGCCGCCCCGATGGCCTCGTGATCGCGATCCACTTCCGCCATCGCACCATCACCCGCGCCCGGCCGCAGATACTGAGCCTGAAGCACGCGGAACACGGGTTCGGTCATCATGGAGAGCAGCGGATTCTGGGCGGCCTCGACGACCACCTGATGAAACGTCCGGTGCTCCACGAAGCGCCCTTCGGCGTCGCGCTGGGAAGCCTCTCGGTCCAGCGCGGCCCGCAGGGCCTCCAGGTGGTGTGCGGAGCGGCGCCGGGCGGCCAGCCTGGCCGAGGGCACCTCCAGTATCTCCCGCGCCTCCAGCATGTCCTGCACGCTCAGGTCGTCACGGCCCGACATCAGCCCGAGGCTCGTCTCCAGGTATCGCGACACCTGCTCCACATCCGCCACACTCACGAAGGTGCCACCGGTCACACCGCGCCGGGTATGCACCAGGTCTCGCGAGGCCAGGGCCCGCAACGCCTCGCGCAGGGTGGATCGGCTCACCCCGAACTGAGCCACAAGTTCGGTCTCACTGGGCAGCCGATCGCCAGCCTGAAGATCTCCCGAGAGGATCAGCCCGCGCAACTGATCCGCCACCTGTTGATAGGCGGGCTTGACCCGACTGACCGGTAGGCCACCGACATCATCAGGCACAGACATCTCCAGTTCTATGAAGGGGGACGGAAAGTCCACCTTAGCTGCAAAAGTCTGATCTATTGAGTTTCACGTGTCACGATCGACCAACCCGGCACCGAGCACGACTCTCGACTTACACTAGTCGGAACACTGTTCCATTTATGCCGAGCGGGTTCGACGGTCCGGTCGACCTCTCCACGCTCGCCCGGCCACTCGATCCCTCAGGAGAACGACATGGCCACACACCCCGATGGAGCACCGCTGTCCATCGTCAACGGCATCCGTGAGTTCGCTCGCGCGACCCCCGACTCGATCGCAGTGATCGACGGACATCGGAGACAGACCTATGCACAACTCGATGAGCGCTCGAGTCGACTTGCCGACCATTTCCTGCACACCGGCCACCGGAAGGGCGACCGAGTCTCGGTGCTGCTCGGCAACCGTCTGGAATTTCCTGAGATCGCCGCCGCGATCGCCAAGGCGGGACTGGTAATGGTGCCCCTCAACCCCCGTCTCACCCCGTCCGAGGCCGGCTACATCGTGGAACACAGTGAATCCCGAACGATCGTCCTCGATGGCGCACTCTCCGAGACGGTCACGCCCGTGGTCTCCGAGCGCGGACTGGACGCACTGACCCTCGATGAGGGACCGCTAGGCGACCCCTACGAGACGGCCTTGACCGGAGCCGGCACGGAGGACCCTGCCGTACTCGTCGATGAGCGTGATCCGTTCTGCATCACCTACACCTCCGGAACCACCGGGAAGCCCAAAGGCGTGCTGATCTCCCACCGCAGCCGCGTGCTCACCATCTACATGAGCGCCCTCGAATACGGGCTCGGCACCGGACGAGTGTCAGCCGCAGTGGCCCCGATGTACCACGGCGCAGGGTTCGCCTTCGGGTATGCACCGGTGTTCACCGGCGGTACCGTGACCATGCTCCGCAAGTGGAGCCCCACCGGCTTCCTCGACCTTGTCGAGAGGGACCGCGTCCAGTCGGCGTTCCTCATCCCCACCATGGCCCAGGGTCTGCGGGCGCTCGGCGACGAGACGATCGCCGCACACGATCTGGCCAGCCTCGACACCCTCTACTTCAATGCGGCCGCACTGCCCTGGCATCTCAAGGAGTGGGTGATGGAGACTTTCCCCGGCCGAGGCGTTCATGAGCTCTACGGCTCCACCGAGTCGGGCATCATCACCAACCTGCGGCCGGCCCAGATGCGCAGCAAACCAGGCTCGGTCGGCCATCCCTGGTATCTGACCGAGGTCCGAATCCTCGACGAGGACGGCCACGAGGTTCCTCCCGGCGAGCCCGGGGAACTCTTCAGCCGTTCTCCCTTTCTGATGAACGGATACTTGAACGACCCCGAAGCCACTGCCGCATGCACAACCGAGGACGGCTTCGTGACCTGCGGCGATATCGCGGTCCGCGACGAGGGGGGTTTCATCTCCATTGTGGATCGCAAGAAGGACCTGATCATCTCGGGCGGCACCAACGTGTACCCGCGCGAGATCGAGGAAGTCCTTGCCTCGCACCCGCACGTGCTGGAGTGCGCCGTCGTGGGCGAGGCAGACGAACAGTGGGGCGAGACGGTGGTCGCCCACGTGGTGCTCGCACCGAAAATCGCACTCGACCCCGAGTCGTTGGACCTGCACTGCCGGGCGACCCTGGCGGGATACAAGATCCCGCGCCGCTGGTACGCCACCCCCGCCTTACCACGGAATGCCGGAGGGAAGGTTGTGAAGCGCGAACTGCTACCTCGGCGTTAGTGCGGGAGCGGTCGAGGGCTCTCCATCAGATGGAGAGCCCTCGGCTGTTCAGATCTGGGTCGAGTCGGGCTACCTCTCGATCCACCCGAACTGCCGCGACATGATCCGAGACGTCTCTAACACCGCAGCGCGACACTCGTCCACCCGATCGGAGATCCGCTCCAGAGGGCCACACACGCTGATCACCGCTACCGGGAAGCCGTCGTGACTCAACACCGGCGCCGCGACCGAGGCGGCGCCGGCCTTCCGCTCAGCCAGCGAGACCGACCAGCCCTGGGTTCGCACCTGCTCAAGCAGCACTCTCAACTCCGAGACGTCAACCACCGTGCTGTCGGTCATGGAGCGCAACGGCTTCTGAGCGAGGTAGTCCTCACGCAGCCCCTGCTCCATGAAAGCCAGGAAGGCCCGGCCAGTGGCGCCGGCGTGCAGCGGGTAGGGCTCTCCCATACTGACCGACATGATCACCTCCCGGTCCGGGGTGATCTGGTCCACATAAATCCGTTCGTGATTCCCCAACAGGACCGACAGCGTGGCTGTCTCGTTGGTCCGCTCAGAGAGACGCTCCAGTGCGGGATGGCCCATTCTGCGCACATCGATGCGATCCAGATAGGCGAGGCCCAACCGCAGCGCCCCCACTCCCAGGGAGTAGCGGCGAGTTCGTTCATCAACCTCGATCAGATGTCGTCCTCTCAGCGAGGCCAGCACCCGGTGCACCGCCGCCTTGGACATGGACAGGTCCTCGGCGAGTTCTGTGATGCCGAAGTCGGGTCCGGGACTAGTGGCGACGTGGAGCAGCAGATCGACGGCTCGCTCGACAGCGGCGATCGTGGTGCCCGAGGTCGGGGCCGCGCCGTCTGTCTTCTTATTGACGCGTGGCGACATGCTTCTCAACTCCTGGGGTCGTGGGGACAGAAGGGCCACTCCGGGCCCGGAATCGTGGGCGGGCAGGTGAGCGAAAGACCGTTCCACCAGACGCAACGCCCTTTCTCCCACGACCTACCCCTCCGACGCAATGTCACGAGCCGAATTCGACGCCATCGGTGATAAGTCACACGAGTCAGGAGGAGACTGTTACCGACAAATATGGAACAGTGTTCCACTGTACGGATCGCGTCTGCGGACACGACGCTTGAATCCCCATGAACGGAGTCCCATGCATCTCGCGCTAACGCTCGAACCCGCCGTCGGTCTCGACCTGCACAGCTTCGCCCTCTTCCTCCACATCATCTTGCTCACGTACTGGCTCGGCAGCGATATCGGCGTCTACTACTCATCGAGGTTCGTAGTCGATCCGAAGACGTCGGCACCGGCCCGATCGGTCGCACTGAAGATCATGCACCTGGTTGACCTGGCGCCACGGATCTGCCTGATCCTGATGCTCCCCAGCGGCGTGACCTTGATGGCGGCCAGCGATTTCGGCCGTGATCTGTTCTTGGGCTGGCCTCTCGCGCTCGCCTGGACCGGGTCCCTGATCTGGCTGGCGATCATGCTGATCGCCTTCTTCAAGGCACCGGCACGACATGCCGAACTGGCTCACCGAGCCGACTGGGTGGTCCGGATCGCTATCACGATCGGTCTGCTGGCCACCTCCGCCTACGCCCTGCTCGTGGCCGAACCATTCGGTGTCGAGACCAATCCTAAGTGGCTTGCCGCGAAGGTGGGCGCATATGCCCTCTGCATCCTGTGCGGGATCATGATCCGGGTCAGCCTGCTGCCCTTCGGTCCCGCCTTCGGCCGGTTGCTGGCCGACGGCTCCACCCCCGACATCGAGGCAGTCATCAGCGGGTCGATGAAACGAGCCGTGCCGTGGGTCTACTCGATCTGGGTGCTCATCCTGGTGGCTGCCTTCCTCGGCGTGGTGAAGCCCGGCGCCAACGTCCTCGGCGGCTGAGACCCGCTCCAGGCCAGCGACGGACGCTGACCGCCGTCTAGTGGCGATGGTCAGCGCCCGTCGTAGGTCGGTGCTTCCGAGAAGCGCCCTCAGATCACGCCACGCTCAACCAGATCCGCGACCACTCGCTCCTGTGCAGCCCGGAAGTCGGTCCGTACCGGTACCCCGGTGACCTGGTTGGCCGGATGAACCCGGGTTCCAGCGTAGGTGGGTGCGTAAAGCTCGAAGCGCTGCCGGGCGAGCAGATTCTCCATTCCGATCCGACGACGGAAGTGGCGCAGGCCTCCCAGATCGATCTCGGCATTGGCCGCCATCGATGCTCCCGGACCCGCCTCGGCAAGCACCAGTCCGCGATGGTCGACCACCTTGGACGAACCGTCGCCCGACATCTCGGGCAGACCTGTGCCGTATAGGCCAGCCGTATTGGCAGACACCACATAGGCGCTGTTCTCGATCGCACGCGCCAGCTTCGCCACGTTCTTCGGGGTGGACAGGGCCGAGGCCACCTCCGAAGTCAGTCCGGGACCACCCCAGACGCTCAGCCCCAAGACCCCGGCGGGATGCACCAGCGGCACGGTGGCCGAACGAAACTCCACAGCGCCGTCAGCGGGTGGTCCGATCGGGTAGCACTCCATGAAGGACTCCCCGATCACCTCACCCAGCCGACGCAACGCGCCATCGGTGTCTCCGAAATTCACCTTGGCCACCACCTCGGGGAAGCCGTCCATCGCCCGGTGTCCCAGGGCCAGCGCGTACCCGCGGCTCCGGACCCCGTCCAGCCACGCTTCCAGCTCGGCACGAGGGGGCACCCCCGGCGCCCCGGTTGCCGATCGCAACCACTGCTCCCGTACCTCGGCGGCACCCCAGGCGGCGTGGACGCTGCCGATCGGCGGCACGAACGGGAGGCGTTGGCCGACCCAGCCGCCGGGATCCCCGTCGGCCCACCCCGCGGTGGCCAGCACGATGAGCTCGGCGCCCCTGATCGCGGTCACGCTGACCCGAGCCCCGCTGCGGGCCGCGAGCTGGTCCAGGGTCGGGCGCAGCGCCTGTACGGCAGCCAGGTGGGCGGGGAGCATGTTCTCCGAGGCCAGTACCGCTCGCGGACGGAAGGAGCCGTAGCCACCTCGGAAGAAGAGCAGGGGGAGCCTGCCGGTACCGGGGGCCAGCGCCTGCACTCGGCCGATCACGATGTCATGATCCCCGGCCCGGTGAATCGCCTCGGTACGGCACTCGACCGTGGCCAGCGATCCGTTGAGCACCGGGAGACCGGTGGGCCCGGGAGCCCAGTCGAGCCCGTCGAACTTGTCCGTCTTACGGCGAGCGATCGTCAGGCACTCCTCCTCTTGGGAGTCGGCCAGCACGTTCACGCAGAACCGTCCGTCGGTTGCCTTGAGAGAGGCCCAGGACGATGAATTCACGTCTGCCATGAAGGAGACGAGTGGAGGGTCGAGCGATACCGAGGAGAACGAGCCCACAGTCATGCCCAGGGGCTCCCCCTGCTTCGAGACAGCCGAGATCACCGCTACCCCGGTGGGGTAGCGGCTCAACACGCCACGGAACTGTGCCGCATCGATGTCCGCCGCTGCTTCCGCGCTGTTGATGCCCATGAGTTCCACCTCCGACGTGGGATTCTGATAAATCTGGAACGCTATTCCGCTGAACGCAATTGCGTTCCAAAACCGTGACATTCAGCCGGATGCGTTGTCAACGAAGTTCGTTCGATCCCTAACAAGTCGGACTAATGCGACATTCACTCCCCCCGGCCACGCAACGCGACTGCTGCGATCGTCAGCAGCGTCCTGGCCTGCTCGGAGAGCCGGTGCTCTTGTCGCCACAAGGCGGTCAGCGGCCGGAGTAGATCCAGGTCGTGCGGCACCTCCGCAAGTCGTCCGGTCTCGACCTCCGGCAGAGCCGCACGTCGCGAGACGACCGCCGGCGCCAGGCCGGCCCGGGCAGCACCCAGTAGGGCAGCCGTGGAACTGACCTCCATCGCGACCATCGGCTCCCGGCGTAGCGCCGAGGTGAACGTGCTCCGGGTGCCGCTCCCCTCCTCACGCAGGATGAAGGCGGTGTCACCGATCAGCTCGGTCGACACCGGCAGGGTGCGACGAGCCCACTCATGGGTCGGCGCTACCACTAGCGCGAGCCGATCCCGCCCGATCTGCTGGGTGACCAGGTCGACGGGCACCGCAGCGGACTCGATGAACCCGACCTCGACCTCGCCTGCCGCCACAAGCTGTCCCACCGAGGCCGAGTTGACCACCCTGAGTCGTGGTTGTACCCCGGGGAAGCGGAGATGCAACTCACCCAACCACTGGGGCAGCAGGTACTCGGCAACGGTCAGGCTGGCCGCGATCCCGAGTCCGACCGCTCGCTCGACCCCCATCGCCGTCATCGCGCTACGCATCAGGTCCACCTCGTGCAGTACCCGGCCCGCCCACGAGACGACGGCCTCTCCATCGGTCGTCAGATGAGTGCCCCCGGCACTTCGCTCGGCCACC
>CAYNFY010000100.1:0-13980 GCA_964396585.1 uncultured Nocardioides sp. | reverse complement strand
CTCCGCCGTGTCGCTGCTGATCACCGCCCTGGCCTGAACCGGACGACCACGAGTCAGGTCACCGACGTGCGAATGAGGTAGCGCCCGGTCATCCCCTTCACTGGGATTCCCGGGCGCTACCTCATCGTTGGTTCAAGCCGGGCCTACTGCTTCCAGGCCTTGTCGTAGAAGAGCATCGTCTCGGTGGTGGGCACGATGCCGTGGACGTTCTTGGTCCAGGTACCGAAGGAGATGCCGGTTGAGGTGTTGAGAGCCGGTGCGTCGGACTGCCACAGCTCCTCGATCTTCTTCATCGTCACCTTGCCGTCCTCGGGGCCCTTGGCGGCGGCCAGTTCGGTGACCAGCTTGCTCATCTCGGGGTTGTCGTAGCCGGCGGTGTTGGTGGGCGAGGTCGGCGAGGTGACTCCCGCCAGGCGCAGGTAGGGGTCCTCGTCCGACATCGACAGGGCCGAGAAGGCCAGATCGAAGTCATGCGTCTGGTACAGCACCTGCATCTGGTCGGCCACCGACTTCATCGGGTGCAGGGTGACCTTGAAGCCGGCCGCCTCCAACTGGGCCTGGAGGCCGACGGCACCCTTCTGCGAGGACGGGTCAGCGAAGTGGATCAGGTCGATATTTCCGTCGAACCCCTTGGCCTTAGCCTCGGTCAGCTTCTCCTTGGCCTTCTCCACGTCCTGCGGGACACCCTCGGTGCCGGTGTACCAGGGCGAGCTCTCGGGCCACAGGCTCTTGGTGGCCAGCGAGTCGTCCTCGCCCAGGCGCTGGATGTACTTGACCGGGTCCCAGGCGAGCTGGAGGGCCTCGCGGACCTCCTTCATCGAGCCGGCGTGCCCCTCACGATGGTTGATCCAGAGATTGGCGCCGCCACCGAGCACCCAGTGCATGCCGGGAGCACCGTCCTTGAGCAACTTGCTGACCTGAACGTCGTCGCGCAGGAAAGCACCGTCGACGTCACCGTTCTGCAGGTTCTCGTACTTCGCCTCGTCACCGCCGGGCCAGACGAACTTGAGCTGGTCCAGGTTGGGGCGGCCGTTCCAGTACTGGTTGTTGGCCTTGAGTACCAGGTTCTCGGCCGGTGCGTAGCTGGCGAAGGTGAACGGGCCGGCACCGATCGGCTTGAAGTTCTTCGGGTTCTTGTATGCCGCCGGGGCCATCACCAGGCCGGGACCGTGGGCGAGCATGTTGGGGAAGGTCGCCCACGGGAAGCGGGTCTTGAACTCGACGGTGGAGTCGTCGACCTTCGTCATGCCCTCCACGTTGGAGAGCCACTGCACCGAGCCGTACCCGTAGGCCTTGGTGTAGACGTCGATCGAGTCGATCACCGCGTCGGCGTTGAGCGGGGTGCCGTCACTGAACTTCACGCCGTCGCGCAGCTTCAGCGTCCAGGTGATGTTGTCACTGGTCTCAAGTGACTCGGCCATCCGCGGAACGAAGGTCTGGGACTCCCAGTCATACGACATCAGCGAGTCGTAGATCGCGAGCAGGGCCGAACCGCCGGCGGCACCGTTGCTGTAGCTGACCATCGGGCTCATCGAGCGAGCCTCGGAGTATTCGGCGATGGTCAGGGTGCCGCCCTTGACCGGGGTGCCGGAATCGTCGACATTGACCAGCCCGGTGACCAACCCAGTGTCGGCCTTCGGCGGAGGTTTCTTGTCAGGCGAGTCGGAATCGGAGGAACTGGCGCAGGCGCTCACCAGCAGCGCGGCACTGGCCAGACCCACTGCCAATCTGCTGTGGTGCAGGGGACGAAACTTCACGGGGACTCCTCGGGTGGTGATGCAGTACCCGCGGTAGGACGCTGGACCGCGGGAATTGTGAGTGTGATCACACCAGGGCCGATTGTGTTTCGCGCCACATGTCCCGTTCAGTGGGAGCGCGCGACTCCAAGGCTCGGAGCTCGTCACCCATCGGTGCCCCGGGGGATGAAAAACGCTCGGCTGGACAGTGCCAGCCGAGCGCTTTTGGGTGACTCGTTCATCGCCGATGACAGGCGAAGATGATGGGTCGACTCCTGAGTGTGTGTACTGGAGTCAGACCCGTAGGGTCACTTGGTGACCCAGGCCTTGTCGTAGAAGAGCATGTTCTCGGTGGTGGGGTTGATTCCGTGCACCTTCTCGCTCCACGGCTGCATCCATAGGCCGGTGGACACCGGCAGCGACGGTGCATCGGCCTGCCAGACCTCTTCGATCTTGGTCAGGGTGGCCTTGCCGTCGGCCGGGCCGGTGGCGGCGGCCAGCTCCGCGACCAGCTTGTTCAACTCCGGGTTGTCGTAACCGGTGGAGTTGGTCGGCGAGTTCGGCGAGGTGACACCGGCCAGACGCAGGTAGGGGTCCTCGTCGGGGATGGTGACCGCGGAGACCGCCAGGTCGAAGTTGTGGTCGGTGTACATCATCTTGATCTGGTCGGCGACCGACTTGAGGCCACGCAGCTCGATCTTGAAGCCCGCGGACTCCAGGATCGCCTTGGCGGTGACCGCCATCTTGGTGCTGACCGGGTCGGCGAAGTGGGCGTACTCCAGGGTGCCGTCGAAGCCGTTCTTCTTGGCCTGCTCGACCAGTTCCTTGGCCTTGGTCAGGTCCTGCTCGGGGCCCTGCACGCCGGTGTGCCACTCGGAGGTGGTCGGCATCAGCGAGCTGGTGGCCAGCGAGACGTCCTCGCCATTGCGCTTCAGGTAGGTCTCCGGGCTCCAGGCCAACTGAAGGGCCTTACGGACCTCGGGGATCGCGGTGTCGCGGTCCTTGCGCACGTTGATCCAGACGTTCCGGCCCTGGCCGATCACCCAGCGCATGCCGGGAGCGTTCTTGGCCATCTCCTTGGTGACGAGCTTGTCGTCACGCAGGTAGGCGGAGTCGACGTCGCCGTTCTCCAGCGCCTCGACCTTGGCCTCGTCACCGCCGGGCCAGACGAACTTGAGCTGGTCCAGGTTGGGGCGGCCGTCCCAGAAGGCGTCGTTGGCCTTGAGGATCAGCGACTCGGCCGTGGCATAGCTGGCGAAGGTGAACGGGCCGGCGCCGATCGGCTTGAAGTTCGCCGGGTCCTGGTAGGCGGCCGGGGCCATGATCAGGCCGGGGCCGTGCGCCAGCAGGTCCGGGAAGCTGCCCCAGGGCAGTCGGGTCTTGAACTCGATGGTGGAGTCGTCGACCTTCTTCGTGCTCTCCACGTTGGAGAGCCACTGCAGGGAGCCGTAGCCGTAGTTCTTGGTGTAGTAGTCGATGGAGTCGACCACTGCGTCGGCGTCGAGCGGGGTGTCGTCGCTGAACTTCACGCCGTCGCGCAGCTTCAGCGTCCACGTGGTGTTGTCGCTGGTCTCCAAGGACTCGGCGAGCCGGGGGACGAACTTCTTCTCGGTCCAGTCGTAGCGCATCAGCGAGTCGTAGACCGCGAGCAGCGCCGAACCGCCGGCGGCGCCGTTGCTGTAGGTCTGCACCGGGTTCATGGACCGGGCCTCGGAGTACTCGGCGATGGTCAGGGTGCCGCCCTTGACCGGGGTGCCGGAGTCGTCGACGTTGATCAGGCCGCTGACCAGCTGGTCGGGCGACTTGGTAGCAGCCTTGTTGCTGCTACCGGAGTCTGAGGAACTGGCGCAGCCGCTGACCAGCAGCGCGCTCACGGCGAGTCCGACCACGATGCGGGCGCGGAGGAGGGGACGAAGGGTCACTGGGTGGAGCTCCTTGCTGACGGGTGTGCCCCGAGGCACCAGGTATATCCCCTCGATCAGAACAGTCCAGCGCGGATGTGTTGGGTCCCACTCCCACTCATCGGGAGATTTTAAGAAGCCCGTCTCATTGGGCTGCGAGTGCCGGAGTCGGGGCGGACATACCGGAACGAAATGAACGGTGCCCCGGAGCTCGTGCTGAGCTCCGGGGCACCGTTCGTCGGGATCAGTCGATCCGGGTCACTTGTCCAACCACGCCTTGTCGTACAGCGTCAGCAACTGGGTGGAGGGCTGGATGCCGTGCAGCTTGCTGTCACTGGCGAACATGAAGTTGCCGTCCGCGATGTTGATGCTGGGCAACTCGTCCTGCCAGACCTGCTGAACCTCGGTCATGGCTTCCTTGCCGTCCTCGGGGCCGGAGGCGGCGGCCAGCTTGGTCAACGCGTCGACCATCTTCTGGCTCTTGTAACCGGTCTGGTTCGAGGGGGAGGTGGGCATCAGGGGCGCGGCGAGGCCGGTGTAGGGGTCTTCCTCACCGATCGAGATGGCGCCGGCGGTCATGTCGAAGTTCTTGTCGATGTAGACCTTCTGGGTCAGGTCGGTGACCGACTTCTGCGGGTCCAGGGTCACCTGGAAGCCCACCGCCTCCAGCATGGCCTTCATGGTGACCGCTGCCTTCTGGCTCACCGGGTCGGCCAGGTGGGTGTAGGAGATCTTGCCGTTCCAGCCCTCGGCCTTGGCCTCGTCGACGAGCTTCTTGGCTGCATCGGCGTCGGCCGGGGCGATCGTCACGTCCTGGTACCAGGGCGAGTTCTTGGGCATGATGTTCTTGTTCGGCACCGCGGCGGCGTTGCCGATCCGCTTGTAGTAGGTCTCCGGGTCGATCGCCAGGTTGATCGCCTGACGAACCTTCAGATTCGCGCCGGGGCGACCTTCGACCTGGTTGATCCCGAACGTGTTTCCGGCGCCGGTGACCCACACCATGCCGGGATGCTTGGCGTCGAGCGCCTTGGCGATCTCGGCCGGGTCGCGCAGGAAGGCCGCGTCGATGTCGCCGTTGGCCAGGGCCTCGTTCTTGGCCTGGTCGGCACCCGGCCAGACGAACTTGATGCCGTCCAGGTTCGGGCGACCGTTGAAGTAGTCGTCATTCGCCTCGACCGTCAACTGCTCGGCGGGGCGGTAGCCGGTGAACTTGAACGGGCCGGCGCCGATCGGCTGGAAGTTCGCCGGATCCTTGTAGGCGGCGGGCGCCAGGATCATCCCGGGGCCGTGCCCCAGCATGCCCGGGAAGGACTGCCACGGCAGGTTCATGTCGAACTCGACCGTGGAGTCGTCGATCTTCTTGCTCGACTTCACATTCGTCGACCAGGTAGCGAAGTTGTAGCCGTAGTTCTTGAGGTAGTACTCAATCGAGCCGAGTACGGCGTCGGCGTCCAGCACGGTGCCGTCGGTGAACTTCACCCCGTCGCGCAGCTTCAGGGTCCAGGTGGTGCCACCGTCGCTGGTCTCCAGGGACTCGGCCAACTGCGGCGTCCACTTGTGGCTGGTCCAGTCGTAACGCACCAGGGTGTCGTAGACGGCGGCCAGTGCCGAACCGCCCACCGAACCGCTGGTGTAGGTCTTGGTCGGGTCCATGGAGCGGGCCTCGCCGTACTCGCCGACGACGAGGGTGCCGCCCTTGACCGGGCTGCCGGTGTCGTCGGTGTTGACCATGCCCGAGACGAGCGACGAGTTCTCGGCCGCCTTCTTGTTCTCGGACTTCTTGTCGTCGCTGTCGGAGGAGGACGCGCAACCAGAGATCAGTAGCGCGCCGGCGACCAGGCCGACAGCCAGCCGGGAACGCAGGTGGAGACGTGGCTTCAAGAGAAGCTCCTTCGGGGAGGTGGTGCGGGCGGAGGCATGACCACCGACCTTGTGTGTCACGCATCACCATAGGAATTCCGTCACGTCATGACATCGATGTGATCCCGCTCACCGGGAACCCGGGGAGTCCTGCGCGAGCGCCTACTCGTGCGCGGTCGGGTCCGGAGCCTGGTCGTCCTCCAGATACGCGCCGCCTACCGGGGTGCCGACCCACTGCACCAATTCCCAGCCGGAGTCCGGATGCCCTTCCAGGGTGATCAGCGCGGTGTTGCCCAAGGGGGCGTGTGCTTCGGGGAGCGAGTCCAGGTCGCCCAGTGCCCAGGCGACCCAACTGCGGATCGCGGCGCCGTGGCTGACCAGCAGGGCCTCCTGATGGCCGTCGGCAGCGATCCGGCGCACATCCTCGGTATAGCGCTCGACGAACTCCTCGCCGGACTCGCCGCCGGGCATCCGCACGCTCCAGTCGCCGGCGAGCCAGGCACCGACTGTGCCGATATAGCCGTGCACCGACGCGGCGTCCGTCTTCATCTCGAAGCTGCCCGCGGTGATCTCGTGAATGCCGCCCAACTCGACGGGATCCAGCATGTTGGCCGCAGCCAGTGGCGCCACGGTCTGGTGGGTGCGGACCAAGGCAGAGACGTACAGGCCGGTCACCGGCCGGTCTGCGAGCGCCCTGGAGGCCGCATGAGCCTGGGCGTTACCGAGCGTGGTCAGGTCGGCGCCCGGCCGCCCCGTATCGAGGGCGCCGCTCACGTTCGAAAAGGTCTGACCATGTCGCATCAGGTGCAGACGGAAGGGGGGCATCTCAACAAACTCCTTCTCGGACGGTGAGCGACTCCAGGCTATCGGGCGGGTTCACACCGCCCCCGACAGCCCGAGATCGGTGAGCTCCCTCACCACGCTCCGGGGGTCGGCGACGGCGAATGAGGTGAACCAGCGGCGGGTGGAGACGGGAGTCTCGGGCACGTGCGCGGCCAGGTCCGCGCCGCTGTTCTGAGTCAGCAGCGCGGCGACCGTGTCCGCGCCGGCGCCGTCCCAGGCGGCTCCGGTGGCGACGAGTACGTTCAGAAAGCCGTGCCGGATCACCCCGAGGTCGGCATCATGGGTCCGTACCGCCCGGCTCAGTCCCCGGGTGCAGGTGAAGGGGGTCTCCCGATCGAGGCAGGCGTCGATCCAGCCCGCGACGGTGCCGGCGTCGGGGAACTCGGCGGGATGCTGACCGCCCAGTCGTAGCGCCACCTGCAGTTCGGCGGCAGCGATCTCATCGACGGCGCTCAGCCACCCGTGTGGAGTCGCGTCGAAGGGGATCTCCAGCGCCACCGTCGCATCCTCGTCCAGCGCCCCTTCGCTCCGGGCGGCATCGACGGCGGCCACCACGCGACGCACGTTGCCCGCCAGGTCGTTCAGATCGCGCAGCGCGAGCGTGATTCGGCCCAGGTCGAGCCCCAGTCGCCGGCACAGCGCCGCGGGCCCGGCAATCTGGCCGGCGCCGGACGAGAGGACCACGTCCAGTGCGGACCCGTTGCCGCGCAACAGCGGCAGCTCGGTGTCGGATACCCGCAGTCTGCCCGTCAGGGCGCCCCACCACTCCGCTCGCATCGCCTCATGCGCGGCGGTGACCTCGTGCAGCCCGGCCCCGGTGGGGTCCAGAGCCCCCGCATCGTCGACCAGGGCATGGAACAGGGCGGGAACCGATTCGCTCACCCTGACACGGTAGCCGCCGCGGGTTTGCGTGAGGTGATCCCGATCACTGGGAAGCGGCCCGCCCCGGACCGACGGCTCGCCCAGGATTCCCAGGTATTCAGCCGCCGACTCTCCGAGCAGTGGACTGCCCTGGGGTGTTGGTCGCTGGCTCCCCATCACCTCACGACGTGAAGGACCCCGGCATGAGCACCGATGACCTGGCAGAGACCTTCGACTCCTTCCTGGACACGGTCGGACGGCTGGCCGATGAACTGCGTGACAACGAGTTCTATTCGTCACCCGAGAACAGGGCCGGTGCGCACCGGTTCATGGTGTCGATGATGATCGCCCGGCTTGAGGAGCACGTTCTCTTCGAGCCGGATTTCCCGTTCTTCCGGGTACTGGACACCCGGACCCGGGAGGGTGGCGACAATCCCGACCAGCGCTACCTGATCTCCCGGGTGAATCCGGGAGAGACCTACCGGATCTGGGGCACCCTGGGTGATGCCCGACGGCTCGAGGTGCAGATCTACGCCGGGGATCCCTATCGCGGCGTCGGACGGATGGCCTCCTATCTGGCGGCGGAGGATCTCCAGGTGCGAGACGACGGGACGTTCGAGGTGATCGCCTCACCTACGGAACAGCCGGGCAACTGGCTGGAGAACCCGGCCGACGCGACCCGTGTCCTGGTGCGTCAGATCTACAGCGACTGGGAGACCGCGACCACCCCGGGTGAGGTGCACATCGACCGGGTGGGTCACGAAGGTGACGTGCTGCCGCCGCTGCGGCCCGAGATTCTAGCCGAGCGGCTGCGAGCTGCCACTGACGACCTGGTCGCCCAGGCTCGGGTCTGGCCGGCGATGGTGCAGCAGGGCAGCTTGGCGATGCCGGCGAACCAGCTGTCGGAGCCGTTCGACCCCGGCGCGGCCGGGGGCGTACCGGGACGGTGGATGGTCCGGGGCAACTTCGCGCTCGGAGCGGACGAGGCGATGGTGATCACCGCCTGGCCGGGAACCGGCGACTACCAGGGCATTCAGCTCCTCGACCCGTGGTTCTCCTCGGTGGAGTATGCGAATCGCCAGACCAGCCTCACCGGTGACCAGGCGCACCTCGACTCGGACGGTGCCTACCGATTCGTGGTGAGCGGCCGTGACCCGGGAGTACCGAATTGGCTGGACTCCGCAGGCCTCGCCCGGGGGGCCATCATGATGCGATTCGACGGTGCCCAGGATCCGGTCTTCCCGGCCGGTCAGCATCCGCAGACGGTCACGGTGCGGATCGATGCGCTCGGAGAGGTACTGCCTGCCGACACCCCGCGATTCGACCCCGCCCGGCGCGCGCAGCAGATCGCGATCCGACGCCGGCATGTCCAGCAGCGCTTCGGAAACTGAGTCCGCCGAGACCCACGTCCGGGCATGGGCATGGGGCACTATGGGGGACATGAGCCGTCGCGTTCCCGACCACGACATCGATGAGGCCGATCTGCGGATCACCGAGCCCAAGGATCACGCGGCCGGGGTGCCGGCGGTAGCGGTGGCGATGAAGCGAGCCGTCGAGCAGATGGGACCGGTACGCACGGCCCGGGCGCTGCTGAAACTCAACCAGGCGGACGGATTCGACTGCCCCGGTTGTGCCTGGCCGGACGGTGACCCCGAGCATCGGCATGTCGCGGAGTTCTGCGAGAACGGTGCCAAGGCCGTCGCTGAGGAGGCGACCAGGCACGTGGTCGGTCCCGACTTCTTCGCGGCCCACCCGCTTGCCGAACTGTCCCAGAAGACGGACTGGTGGCTGGGGCAGCAGGGCCGGATCACCCACCCGATGGTTCTGCGCCCCGGTGCGAGTCACTACACCCCGATCGCGTGGGACGAGGCGTTCGGACTCGTCGCTGAGCACCTGAACGCTCTGGAGAGTCCCGATCAGGCGGAGTTCTATACCTCGGGCAAGGTCTCCAACGAGGCTGCCTTCGCCTACCAGCTCTTCGTCCGTGCCTATGGCACCAACAACCTGCCGGACTGCTCGAATATGTGTCACGAGTCCAGCGGGGTGGGGCTGATCGAGACCATCGGCATCGGCAAGGGGTCGGTCCATCTCGACGACCTGCACGAAGCCGATCTGATCGTGGTGATCGGGCAGAACCCGGGCACCAACCATCCGCGGATGCTCTCCGCCCTCGAGGAGGCCAAGCGCCGCGGCGCGAAGATCGTCGACATCAACCCGTTGCGTGAGGCGGGGATGACCCGATTCAAGAACCCGCAGAAGGCCCGCGGGTTGATCGGACCCGGTACCGGGCTGGCTGATCTGCACCTGCCGGTACGGATCAACGGTGACCTGGCCCTGCTCCAGGCGGTCGGTCGGCATCTGGTCGAGGCCGATGCCCTGGACCACGAGTTCATCACCGCCCACACGGTCGGGTTCGAGGACTGGGTCGCCCAGGTCCGTGACCTCGATCCGGAGGTGCTGCGCGCCGCCACGGGACTCGATGAGGCGGTGATCGAGGAGTTCGCCTCCTTGTTGTGCGCCTCGGAGAAGACCGTCTGGTGCTGGGCGATGGGGATCACCCAGCACCGCAACTCCGTGGCCACCGTCAAAGAGATCACCAACCTGGCGTTGGCGCGCGGCGACATCGGCAAGCCCGGCGCCGGACTGTGCCCGGTGCGTGGACACTCCAACGTGCAGGGTGATCGCACCATGGGGATCTCCGAGGCACCGACTCCCGACTTCCTTGACAACCTGGCGGCCGAGTTCGGGTTCGAGCCCCCTCGTGAGCATGGACACGACGTGGTGGCCAGTATCAAAGCGCTGCATGCGGGCGAGTCGAAGGTGTTCATCGCGATGGGTGGCAACTTCGTCTCCGCCTCGCCCGACACCGGAGTGGTCGAAGAGGCGATGCGGCGCGCCGAGTTGACGGTGCACGTGGCCACCAAACTCAACCGGTCACATGTCGTACACGGGCGTACCGCACTGATCCTGCCGCCCCTCGTACGCAGCGAGATCGACCGCACCGGCGGTATCGAGCAGCGGGTCACGGTGGAGGACTCGATGAGCGCCGTGCACTCCTCGCGGGGCCCGCTCAAGCCGGCTGGTGACCAGTTGCGATCGGAGGTCGACATCGTCTGCTCGATGGCTCAGGCCACGCTGGGGGACGGCCACGACCTGCCCTGGTCGGAGTTTCGGGCCGACTACTCCCGGATCCGGCGTTCGATCGAGAAGGTGGTCCCGGGCGCCGAGGGGTACCAGGCGCTGGTGGAGCGACGCGAGGGTTTCGTGTTGCCGCACCCTCCGCGTGACTCGCGTACCTTCCCGACCCCGCAGGGCAAGGCGGTCTTCACGGCCAGCCCGGTGGCGGTTCTCCATGTTCCGGAAGGTCGGCTGCTCCTGCAGACGCTGCGCAGTCACGATCAGTTCAACACCACCATCTACGGCCTCGACGATCGCTACCGGGGGATCAAGGGTGGGCGCCGGGTGGTACTGGTGCACCCGGAGGACATCGCCGCCTTGGGGCTGAGCGAGGGGTCGATGGTGGACCTGATCAGCGAATGGCCCGATGGTGCCGAGCGCCGGGCCGACGAGTTCCGGGTGGTCGGCTACGACCAGCCCCGCGGCTGTGCGGCGGCTTACTATCCCGAGACGAATCCGCTGGTCAGGGTGGACTCGTACGCTGAGGGCAGCCGCACTCCGACGTACAAGTCGGTAGTGGTCCGGCTGGAGCCACGGGCTGCCGCCCAGAACCCAGGTCGGCACCCACGTCCAGGGGAGTGATGATGAGCAACACCGACCAGCACCCGGCTGAGGAGATCTGTCGCAGTGAGCAGGGCCCGCCCTTCGAGGTACTGACCCCGCGCGACGTGCCATTGGGCGGGCCCCGCGCCATGTTGGTGCGGCGGACCCTGCCGCAACGACAACGCTCCCTGATCGGGGCCTGGTGCTTCGTCGACCACTACGGCCCGGACCGGGTGAGCGACACCGGCGGGATGAGCGTGGCCCCGCATCCGCATACCGGCCTGGCGACGGTCAGTTGGCTCTTCACCGGTGAGATCGAGCACCGGGATTCGGTCGGTACGTATGCCACGGTTCGCCCTGGCGAGGTCAATCTGATGACCGCTGGGCATGGGATCAGCCATTCGGAGGTCTCCACCTCCGATACCGAGGTGCTGCATGGTGCGCAGTTGTGGGTGGCGCTGCCCGAGCACGCCCGCGACACTGATCCCGGTTTCGAGAACCACGTACCGGAGCCGGTGACCGGTGACGGCTGGGAGGCCCGAGTCTTCCTCGGACGGGCGCTGGGCTCGGTGTCACCGGTCAGCACCTTCACCGAACTGCTCGGTATCGAGATCCGGATCGAGCCCGGTCACGAGATGCTGGTGGATCTCGATGAGCGGTTCGAGGTCGGCGTGCTGGTGGACACCGGTCCGGCGGGTACTCCGGGTGGGATCTTGCAGCCCGGCGAGTTGGGTTACTTCGCGCCTGGTCGCAGCGAGCTGCGGTTACAGGCGCTGGACGCTCCGGTGAGGGTTCTGGTCCTGGGCGGCCCGCCCTTCGGCGAGCAGATCGTGATGTGGTGGAACTTCGTCGGGCGAAGTCACGAGGAGATCGTGGCATTCCGAGAGGCCTGGCAGCGTCAGATCACCGTGGACGGCAGCGATCCGGGGCCATTGGTGGAGGATGGCCAGCAGGTTCACCCGGGTCGGTTCGGCCTGGTCGAGGGGGAGCACCTGCCGCCGATCCCGGCGCCGGTGCTGCCCAATGCCCGACTGCGACTCCGTTCCTGAGATCCTCTGTCTGAGACACTGCTCACCCTCGGCTCGGGTGTGCCTGACCTCGCGTCGCTGTGTCGGAGGCCCGGAGGACGATGGGGACATGAGCACTTCCACAGCCGGTGTGGCACCGGGGCCCGACGGCATCGTGCGCTGCCACTGGGCCGTCAGCAACCCACTCGACGTCGAGTACCACGATGCGGAGTGGGGAGTCCCGATCCACGGTGAGTCGGCCTGGTTCGAGCGGCTCGCGTTGGAGGGCTTCCAGTCGGGGCTGAGCTGGATCACGATCTTGAAGAAGCGCCCCGCCTTCCGTGCCGCATTCGCCGGATTCGATCCCGACCGGGTGGCTGGTTTCAACGAGTCCGATGTGGTGCGGCTCCTGGAGGACGCGGGGATCGTGCGCCACCGCGGCAAGATCACCGCCACCATCAAGAACGCGGCGGCCGTGGTGGCGTTGCGGGCCGAGGGCGGGTTGGAGGCACTGGTCCTGGCTCACGCACCGCAACGTGAGGTCGACTACTTCGAGACCGCATCGGCGGAGTCGTCGGTCTTGTCCAAGGAGCTCAAGCGGCGCGGATTCGGCTTCGTCGGCCCCACGACGGTGCACGCCATGATGCAGGCGACGGGGGTATTCGACCCGCACGCCCGCGGTTGTCATCGACGAGGTCTGCCCCGATGATCAACGGGCTCACCTGGCTGCTGGTCTTCCAGCTCGCCGGGGAGGTGCTCGTCCGGGTGACCGGAGTCCCGGTACCGGGGGCGGTGGTCGGAATGCTGCTTCTGTTGGGCGCTCTCGTCGTGGTCAGGCCCCCGGCCACCGCGGGCATCTTCCAGGCGTCGATCGGCATCCTGCGACACCTGCAGCTGTTCTTCGTACCGGCCGGTGTCGGGGTGATCGTCTATCTACGCACCATCGGCGATGATCTGCTCCCGATCACGGTGGCCTTGCTCGTGTCCTGGGTGGTCGGTCTTCTCGTCGTCGGCGGGACGATTCAGCTGTGGATCGGTCGCCGGGCCACCGGGCCGAACGACTCGGGTCTGGCCGGGGAGTCGTGATGAGTGACCTGTCCGAACTCATCCACACGCCTCTGTTCGCCGTGGTGATCACCCTGGTGGCCTACCGGCTCGGCCTCGAGATCGCCCGCCTGTCCGGTGGGCATGCCCTGGCCCAGCCGGTCCTGGTCGCGATGGTGGTGCTCGGGGTGACCCTGTGGATCCTCGACCTGGACTACTCCGAGTACGCCTCCGGTGCTCAGTTGGTGAGCTTCTTCCTCGGCCCGGCCACCGTGGCGCTGGCGGTCCCGCTGTATCGACAGTTGCGCAGCCTTCGCGGTCTGGTGCTGCCGATGTTGGTGGCCATTCCGATCGGAGCGGTGTGTTCGATCTCGCTGGGGTACTTCGTGGTGAAGCTTCTCGGAGGCGATGAGACGCTCGCCTTGACCATGGCGCCCAAGGCGGCCACCACGCCGGTCTCGATCGCGGTCTCCGAGGTCTCCGGGGGGATCGGTGCCCTGACCGCGGTCTTCGCCATCATCGCGGGAGTTCTCGGTGCCGTAGCGGCCCCCGTCCTCATGACCTGGTTCCGGATCAAGGACAGGCGTGCTCGGGGGCTGGCGATGGGATCGGTCTCACACGGGGTGGGTACCTCCCGGTCGCTGGCCGAACACGAGACCGAGGGTGCTTTCGCGGGGCTGGCGATGGGGTTCACTGCGTTGGCGGTCAGTCTTCTGGTGCCGATCTTCGTCGTGATCGTGGGCTGACGTTCGTCGGGTCCGAGGCGTCCGACGGGCGTCGCGACACCCTGCTTGGCCTGCGCGGCCGCGGCAGTGGGGGGCTCGATTTCACACGTCCCGACCGAGTGTGTACTGTTCTTCCCGTTCGCCCCTTTAGCTCAGACGGCAGAGCGTCTCCATGGTAAGGAGAAGGTCTACGGTTCGATTCCGTAAAGGGGCTCTGACGTGCGTCATGTGCTCGCCTCGCGCGGGTCTGGTCGCGTCAGGGCGGTGTAGCTCAGTCGGTAGA
>CAYNFY010000099.1:0-14641 GCA_964396585.1 uncultured Nocardioides sp. | reverse complement strand
CCAAGGAGGGCCAGGACCGGTTCGACAAGGCCGTCACCTGTGACGGCAAGACCATCACCTTCAAGTTCAACAAGCCGTGGGCCGACTTCCCGCTGGCCATCGCGAGCCTGATGATGGCCGACCCGTACAAGCAGTCCGTCGACCAGGGCGCCAAGAGCACCTGGAAGGTGCTGGCCAGCGGCCCGTACAAGTTGAAGGGCGGCACCTGGGACAAGAACTCCGGTGGCACCCTGGTCCGCAACGACCAGTACGACGCAGCGACCGACAGCCCTGACCTGCGCAAGGCGCTGCCGGACCAGATCGACTACAAGGTCGACCCGTCCGACACGGCCTCCGAGCTGATCAACGACCGGCTGATGGTCGATGCCCCGGCCGACCAGTCCTCGATCTCGACGGCTCGTGTCCAGGCCTCGCAGTTCGCCAAGCTGACCGGCCCGGTCGAGCAGCGCCACGTGAACGTCGAGTCCCCGTACACCTCCTACCTGGTGCCGAACTTCAAGCAGCCGAACATGAAGAACGAGAAGGTGCGCCAGGCGCTCGCCGTCTCGTTGAATCTGGACGGCTACGTCAAGGCCCTGGGTGGCAACCTGGCTGCCTCCAACGGTGAGAGCATCGTCAGCCCCGGTGTCCCCGGCTACCAGCCCAACCCGAACCTGCCCAACCCTGGCGCAGGGGACCCGGCCGCGGCCAAGAAGCTGCTGGAAGAGTCCGGTGTGAAGATGCCGGTGGCGATCAAGGTCGGCTACGTCAAGACCCCGACCGCCGACAACGCGTTCGGTGTGTTGAAGGAGAACTGGGAGAAGGCCGGGTTCAAGGTGGACCTGTCGCCGCTGACCGACACCTACTACGACGTGATCGCGAAGCCCGACGACAACTACGACGTCACCTGGGCCGGTTGGGGTGCCGACTGGCCGTCGATGATGACCGTGCTGCCGCCGCTGTTCGACAGCCGCCCGAACTTCTCGGCCAACACCTGCGGTCAGGACTACGGCTGCTACCAGTCGAAGGAGTTCGAGGCCCTGGTCGACCAGGCGGCCAACGCTGCCAGCGTCGACGATCAGATCAAGTTCATGCAGGAAGGTGACGCCCTGCTCGGCAAGGACGTCGCCTACATCCCGCTCGAGGTGACCAAGTTCAACTGGCTGTACGGCTCGAAGGTGACCGGCTTCGTCACCACTCCGATGTCGAACGCCTACCCGGACCTGGGTCAGATCGGCGTCCAGCACTGATTCTCGAGGTGCTGAGCTGAACCGGTCGGTTCACTCACCGGCCACACCCGAAGGTGCGGGCGGGTCCACCCGGACCTGTCCGCACCTTCGGGAACCTAACCCCGATTCACGCCGCTGTCGCGGCGGCCGTCCAACCACCTGAAGGAGGTGATGGCGAACCATGTGGACCTATATCGTCCGACGGCTCGTTACCGGTGTGGTGCTGCTCCTGGCGCTGACCTTGGTGACCTTCCTGCTCTTCTTCGCCTCACCCGTTGACGCCGCGCGCATGGCCTGTGGAAAGAACTGCAGCGAGCAACAGCGGCAGACCACCGCCAAGGCCTACGGCTACGACGCCCCGGTCCTGGACCAGTGGGGCAACTTCGTGAAGGGTCTGGCGGTCGGCCGGGACTTCCCCGCGGACGCGGCGCAGCGCAAGGCCGCGCCGGACCAGGTGCAGCACTGCTCGGCACCCTGCCTGGGGTACTCCAAGACCAACGAGACGATGGTCGGCAGCCTGATCAAGGACGCCATCCCGATCACCGTGTCGCTGGCGATCGTGGCCCTGGTGATGTGGCTGCTGGCCGGGGTGCTGTTCGGGATCCTGGCGGCCGTGTACAAGGGCACGTTGATAGACCGCGGCATCGTCGCACTGACCCTGGTCGTCTACGCCTTCCCGACATTCTTCATCGGGGTGTTCCTGATCCGATATGTCTCGGTGCAGTGGCAACTCGTGCCCTATCCGGTGTATCAGAGCATCGCCGACGGGGGAGTGAGCGGGTGGCTCAAGGGGCTCTTCCTGCCCTCCCTGACCCTGGCTCTGGTCTACATCGCCGGATACGTCCGGATGACCCGCGCCTTCGTGCTCGAGTCGATGACCGAGGACTACATCAGAACGGCGAAGGCGAAAGGCCTGCGTAAGCCGGTGATCCTCTTCAAGCACGGTCTGCGGGCGGCCCTGACGCCACTGTTGACCATGGTCGGCCTCGACTTCGCGGCCCTGCTCGGTGGCGCCATCATCACCGAGTCGGTATTCAGCTATCGCGGGCTCGGCCTGCTGACCGTTCAGGCGAATTCCGCCGGCGACCTGCCCACCATCATCGCGATGGTCGTGATCGCGGGATCCTTCGTCATCCTCGCCAATATCGTGGTGGATGTGCTCTACGCCTTCGTCGACCCACGCGTCCGGCTCGGCTGAAAGGACTGACTGGCCCATG
The DNA here is from genome assembly GCA_964396585.1 of uncultured Nocardioides sp. GTDB lineage: Bacteria > Actinomycetota > Actinomycetes > Propionibacteriales > Nocardioidaceae > Nocardioides. The sequence goes on along the minus strand of CAYNFY010000099.1, from coordinate 12,216 downwards.
AACAGCCCCACGAACCCCGCGGCCGCGGACGGATCGAGCAACGCGGACGCGATCTCGTTCGACACCCCCACCACATCCACGGCGGTTGGATCGCACGCTTCCGGTCAGTCCTCGGCAAGCGGCGACGAGCTCTCGTTCCTCTCGGTGGAGGACCTGTTCGTCCACTTCCCGACCCCCGACGGCGTGGTCAAGGCCACCGATGGCCTCTCCTACACCCTCGAGCGTGGCAAGACGCTGGGAATCGTGGGGGAGTCGGGGTCCGGCAAGTCCGTCTCCTCCTCGGCCATTCTCGGCCTGCATCGAGGCACCAACGCGATGGTGAAGGGACGCATCCGGCTCGACGGCGTCGACCTGCTCTCGCTGACCGACGAAGAGATGCGCCGCAAGCGGGGTAAGGAGGTCGCGATGATCTTCCAGGACCCGCTCTCGGCCATGCACCCCTACTACTCGGTGGGCAACCAGATCGCCGAGGCCTACCGCGTGCACAACAAGGTGAGCAAGCGAGACGCCCGACGCAAGACCATCGAGATGCTCGACCTGGTCGGCATCCCACAGGCCGATCGACGCGTCGACGCCTACCCGCACGAGTTCTCCGGCGGGATGCGGCAGCGCGCGATGATCGCGATGGCTCTGATCAACGACCCTTCGCTGGTGATCGCCGATGAGCCGACCACGGCCCTGGATGTGACGGTCCAGGCGCAGATCCTGGATCTGCTGCGCAACCTGCAGTCGGAGTTCAATGCCGGCATCATCATCATCACCCACGACCTGGGCGTGGTGGCCGAGATGGCCGACGACGTGTTGGTGATGTACGGCGGCCGCGCCGTGGAGAGCGGGCCCGCGCGTGAGTTGATGACCGCCCCGAAGATGCCCTACACCTGGGGTCTGCTGGGCAGCATGCCGGACCTCTCCGGTGACCCGAATGCGCGGATGGTGCCGATCCCCGGCAACCCGCCCAGCCTGCTCACTCCGCCCTCGGGCTGCGCCTTCCACCCGCGCTGCACGTTCCAGGATCGGGTCCCCGACGACCTCTGCACCACGGTCCGGCCCGAGTTGCTGCCGGTGCCCGGAACGATCGAGCATCTCAGTCGGTGTCATCTGGCCGAGCCGGGCCAGGTGTACCAGAGCATCGTGGTGCCGGTGATCGCACCAGACGTCGCTCCGACCCCGGACCTCGCCCCGACCCTTGATGAGGAGCAGGCATGAGTGAGCAGAACAGTGCAGCGGACTCGGCTCCGCTCTCGTTCGAGCAGGTGGTCACCGCCGGCAACGTGGCCGCGACGCTCGATCCGGACGCGGAGTCGGTGCTCACCGTCGAGAACCTGAAGATGTACTTTCCGGTCAGGTCCAGTGGGCTGATCCGGCGCAAGGTCGGTGACATCAAGGCCGTCGACGGGGTCTCATTCGCGGTGCCGCGAGGCGGCTCGCTGGGATTGGTGGGGGAGTCGGGCTGTGGCAAGTCCACCACCGGACGAGCGATCACTCGGCTCTACAAGCCGACCGCCGGCTCGGTGATGTACGAGGGCCGGGATCTGGCCCGGATCAGCGGCCGCCACCTGAAGCCCCTGCGCCGCGACGTGCAGATGATCTTCCAGGACCCGTACAGCTCGCTGAACCCACGGCACACGATCGGGTCGATCATCGGTGCCCCGCTGCGGATCCACAATCTCGTGCCCAAGGACAAGACGCTGAGCCGGGTGCAGGAGCTACTCGAGGTGGTGGGCCTCAACCCCGAGCACTACAACCGGTTCCCCAACGAGTTCTCGGGGGGACAGCGTCAGCGGATCGGCATCGCCCGGGCGCTCGCGCTGCAGCCCAGGGTGATCGTGGCCGATGAGCCGGTCTCGGCCCTCGACGTCTCGATCCAGGCCCAGGTCGTGAACCTGATGCAGGACCTGCAGCGTGAGTTCGACATCGCCTTCCTGTTCATCGCCCATGATCTGGCCGTGGTGCGGCACTTCTGCCCCGAGGTCGCGGTGATGTATCTGGGCAAGATCGCCGAGATCGGCGACCGGGACTCGATCTACGAGCACCCCTACCATCCCTACACCCAGGCTCTGCTCTCGGCGGTTCCCGATGTGAAGGAGCTGACCGCGGGGCGGAAGCGGGACCGGATCCAGCTCACCGGCGACGTGCCGAGCCCGCTGAACCCGCCTTCGGGATGTCGGTTCCGCACCAGGTGCCCGATCGCTCAGTCGATCTGTGCCGAGGTGGAGCCGCCGCTGCTGCAGATCGGCCGTCGGCACAAGGTGGCCTGTCATTTCCCGGGTCCGCTCGGCAATCACGCACCCGAACCGATCGGACCCGCGGCCGAGGCGGCCGGGATCAGGGAGCACGCGGGATGGGACGACGAGTGGCTGGACGTGCATCGCCCCGGCTGAGCGCAGTCGGACGTTGACGTAGGCTGATCCGGTGGAAAGTCTGTTCGAACTTCCCGATGAGGGCTCCAAGGCGTCACGGGAGCCCCGCCCCGGGACCGCCGGATCGCTTTCCGCGACCGGTCACGCTTCGGCACCCTTGGCGGTTCGGATGCGGCCACGCACGCTGGACGAGCTGGTGGGCCAGACCCAGCTGCGTGCCGAGGGATCACCCTTACGTCGGCTGGTGGAGGGCGATCAGCCGATGTCGCTGCTGCTCTGGGGTCCCCCGGGGACGGGCAAGACCACGATCGCCTCGATCGTCTCCCAGCAGACCGACCGTAGATTCGTGGAGGTCTCGGCGGTGGCCGCCGGGGTCAAGGAGGTCCGGGCGGCACTCGAGGGGGCCCGGACCCGGCTGGCGCGGACCGGCCAGGAGACCGTGTTCTTCGTCGACGAGGTACACCGGTTCTCCAAGGCGCAGCAGGACGCGCTCCTGCCGGGGGTGGAGAACCGATGGGTGACGCTGGTGGCGGCGACCACCGAGAATCCGTTCTTCTCGGTGATCTCACCCCTGCTGTCGCGCTCGCTGCTATTGCGCCTTCAGTCGCTGACCGACGACGACATCCGCCTGGTGATCGAAGAGGCGCTGGTCGACGAGCGTGGCCTGGCCGGCGAGTTCACGCTCGACGAGGACGCCCGGGAACACCTGGTCCGATTGGCCGGCGGTGACGCTCGCAGATCGCTGACCTACTTGGAAGCCTCGGCAGGCGCGGCCAGCTCGAAGGGCGCGCACACCATCGACCTGGACACTGCCGAGACCGCCGTGGATGTGGCGGCGGTGCGCTACGACCGTCAGGGTGACCAGCACTACGACGTGACCAGTGCCTTCATCAAGTCGATCCGGGGCTCGGATGCCGACGCGGCCCTGCACTACCTGGCCAGGATGGTGGAGGCCGGCGAGGATCCACGATTCATCGCCCGTCGGCTGGTCATCTTGGCCAGTGAGGATGTCGGCCTGGCCGACCCGAGCGCGCTCACCACGGCGGTGGCCGCGGCCCAGGCGGTGCAGTTGATCGGGATGCCCGAAGCCCGATTGAATCTCGCCCAGGCGGTGGTGGCGCTGGCGGTAGCGCCCAAGTCCAATGCCGTCTATCTGGCCATCGACGCGGCCATCGCGGACGTACGGGCCGGAAAGATCGGCCCGGTTCCCGCACACCTGCGCGATGCGCACTACGCCGGAGCCGAGCAGATCGGTCACGGGGACACCTATGTCTACAGCCACGACGCCCCCTTCGGTGTCGCCGAGCAGCAGTACGCCCCCGAGGCGGTGGCCGGTGCCGAGTACTACCGGCCGAGCGAGTACGGCGCCGAGGCAGCCGTCCGAGAACGCTGGACCAGGATCCGCCGGATCATCAGGGGCGGGCCCGGCAGGTAGGGTTCTGGCCTGTGACACCCACGACCGCCACCGTGCTGGGCGGGGCCGGCCTCTTCTTGGGCCTGCTCGCCCTGGTCGTCGCTGCCGTCGTGGTGGCTCGCAGCCGTCGCACCGTCACCGAGGTCGCGGAGCAACTGGCGCGTACCGAGCAGTCGCGGACCGAGCTCGATGAGCGGCTGGCCAGGCTGGAGCAGCAGGTGGCGAGTCCGTCGGCGCTCGGCAGCGCGGAGACCTGGGTGGTACCCACCCCACTGACCGGCACGGTGCATCTGCCCGGAGAGACCGTCGAGCCTTCGATACTGACCGGGGGTGCGGTACCGACCCGGCTCGACGGACGTCTCTTCGTCGACGTGGTGGTGCGTGAATCCGTGGTCAAGGGAGCATCGCTGGCATACGGCCTGCGGCACGCGCTGTCACCGGCCACCCGGAACCGGATCCGATTCGAGATGCGCCGTGAGGTCAAGCGCTCCCGCAAGGAGCGCAGGGCGGAGGCGAAGCTGGCGTTGCGCGAGTTCAGGGCCCGGCAGCGAGCCCGAATGGCGGCTGACGGCGACGCCGGGGAGAATGTGGCATGACAGGGTCGAGGTACGCATGATTCCCAGGAGTCTCTGGTTCGTCGCCGGCGCGGGTGCCGGCGTCTACGCGGTGGTCCGGGCCCGCCGGGTGGCCGAGGCGTTGACCGCGGACGGCATCAAGGACCGGATCAACGGCCTCGGAGTCGGGTGGCGGATGTTCGCCGATGAGATGCGTACCGAGAGCCACCAGCGGGAGATCGAATTGCGTGAGCGGTTCGGTCTTCCCACCCATTACGTGCCCGAGTTGACCTCGGGAGCAGCAGCACGCGACGACAGCAGGAAGAGAGAGATCAACTGATGGACACCGCGGAGATCCGCCGACGGTTCGTCGCCCACTTCGAGAAGAACCAGCACACGGTGGTGCCCTCGGCCTCACTGCTTCTCGACGACCCGACCCTGTTGTTCGTCAACGCCGGCATGGTCCCGTTCAAGCCGTACTTCCTGGGCCAGGAGACGGCGCCCTATCTGCGCGCGGTCAGTGTTCAGAAGTGCGTACGCACCCTCGACATCGAAGAGGTCGGCAAGACCACCCGCCACGGCACGTTCTTCCAGATGTGCGGGAACTTCAGCTTCGGTGACTACTTCAAGCCCGGTGCGATCGAGTTCGCCTGGACGCTGATCACCAATGCCGTCTCCGACGGCGGCTACGGCTTCGACCCGGAGAAGATCTGGGTCACCGTGCTGCACGGTGATGAGGAGACCAAGCAGCTGTGGAAGCAGATCGCGGGCCTGCCGGACGACCGGATCCAGGAGCGCGGCAAGCTCGACAACTACTGGAACATGGGCGTACCCGGCCCCGGTGGCCCGTGTAGCGAGATCTACTTCGACCGCGGACCCGAGTACGGCACGGAGGGTGGTCCGGAGGCCGACGAGGACCGCTACCTGGAGATCTGGAACCTGGTCTTCATGCAGGAGTCGCTGGAGACCGTCCGGGCCAAGGACGACTTCGACGTCGCCGGTCCGCTGCCGGCCAAGAACATCGACACCGGCATGGGTCTGGAGCGGGTGGCCTTCCTGCTCCAGGACAAGAGCAATATGTACGAGATCGACGAGATGTTCCCGGTCATCGAGAAGGCGGCCGAGCTCAGCGGCAAGACCTACGGCGCCGATTCCGGCGATGACGTCCGCTTCCGGGTGGTGGCCGACCACGTCCGTTCCGGCCTGATGCTGATGGGTGACGGCGTCACTCCGGGCAACGACGGCCGCGGCTACGTACTCCGCCGGCTGCTGCGCCGCGCCATCCGGTCCATGCGCCTGCTGGGCTTCGAGGGCCGGGCCCTGGAGCAGCTGCTGCCGGTGTCGCTGGCCAAGATGGAGCTCGGCTACCCCGACCTGCGCACCGACTGGGAGCGCATCGCCCAGGTGGCCGGAGCCGAGGAGACCGCGTTCCGCAAGACCCTCGCGGCCGGTACCCAGCTGTTCGACCAGGCCGCGGCCGAGACCAAGGCCTCGGGGGCGACCGTCTTCGCAGGTCAGCAGGCGTTCGCGCTGCACGACACCTACGGCTTCCCGATCGATCTGACCCTGGAGATGGCCGCCGAGGCCGGACTGGCCGTCGACGAGGCCGGATTCCGGTCGCTGATGGCCGAGCAGCGGGAACGTGCCAAGGCCGATGCCAAGTCCAAGAAGGGCCAGCACGCCGATACCCACGTGTATCGCGACATCCTGGATGCCCACGGTCCCACCGACTGGCTGGCCTACGAGACGCTGAGCACCGAGTCCCGCCCGGTCGCGCTGCTGCATTCGGGTGCCGCGGTCACCTCGCTGGGCAACGGCGAGGTCGGTGAGCTGGTCCTGGACCGGACCCCCTTCTACGCCGAGTCCGGCGGGCAGGCCGCGGACGCCGGCATCATCGAGTTCGACGGCGGTCGCCTCGAGGTGCTCGACGTCCAGCGCCCGGTGCGCGGACTGGTGGTGCACCAGGTGCGGGTGGTCGACGGCGAGTTCACCCCGGGTGGCTCCTCCGGTCTGCACGCCCAGGTGGACCCGGAGTGGCGGATCGGTGCCCGACAGGCCCACTCGGGCACCCACGTGGTGCACGCCGCGCTGCGCGAGGTGCTCGGTCCCACGGCCCTGCAGTCCGGGTCCTACAACCGGCCCGGTTACCTGCGCCTGGACTTCGGCTGGACCCAGGGACTCACGTCGGCCCAGGTGGCCGACATCGAGAGCGTCTCGAACGAGGCCCTGCGAGCCGACCTGCCGGTGTCCTGGGACTACATGACGCTGCCCGAGGCCAAGGAATGGGGCGCGGTCGCCCTCTTCGGCGAGACCTACGACGAGTCCAAGGTCCGGGTGGTCGAGATCGGCGGACCCTGGTCCCGGGAACTGTGTGGTGGCACGCACGTCGCGCACTCCAGTCAGATCGGCACGATCGTGGTCACCAGCGAGTCCTCGGTCGGGTCGGGCAACCGGCGGGTCGAGGCGTTCACCGGGGTCGAGGGCTTCCGCTACCTGGCACGCGAACGCGATGTGGTGCGCGAGCTGACCGGTTCGCTCAAGACCCAGCCCGACCAGGTGGTCGACCGGGTGCACGACCTGGTGGAGCGGCTGCGGCATACCGAGAAGGAACTGGAGAAACTACGCCTGGCCCAGTTGTTGTCCTCCGGTGCCGGGCTGGCCGACGCGGCGGTGGATGTGAATGGCGTGGCGGTGGTCGCCCAGCGGATCGACGGTGCCGGTGGCGGCGACGTGCGGACCCTGGCCACCGACGTCCGGGCCCGTCTTGAGGGATCGCGGCCCGGCGTGGTGGTCCTCTTCGGTGTCGAGGGCGACAAGGTCGCGGTGATCGCCGCGGTGAACGAGCCGGCGCGGCAGCGGGGGGTCTCGGCCAACCAGCTGATCCGGACCCTCGGGCCTCTGGTCGGCGGCAAGGGCGGCGGCAAGGACGACATGGCGCAGGGCGGTGGGACCGAGGTCGGCGGGGTAGACACCGCGGTGGCCCAGGTGGTTGCCGAGGTCGCGACACAGGCTGGCGCTTGAGGATGCGTTCAGGTGTCCGGATCGGACTCGATCCCGGTGACGCGCGGATCGGGGTCTCCCGCTGCGACCTCACCGGGTTCCTGGCCACCCCGGTGGAGAACGTGCGCCGCGGTCGCGGTGACGTGAGCCGGATCCGGAAGCTGGTGGCGGAGTCCGAGGCGATGGAGGTCGTCATCGGACTGCCCCGCTCCCTGGCCGGCGGAGAGGGCCCCGCGGCCCTCAAGGTGCGGGAATTCGCCGCGCAGGTGGCCCGTCGGGTCGCCCCGGTTCCAGTGCGACTGGTGGACGAACGGTTGACGACGGTCTCGGCCGAAGCCATCCTTCGTGAGCAGGGTCGCAAGGGCAAGTCACGACGTGAGGTGGTGGACATGGCAGCAGCCGTACTGATTCTGCAGACAGCGTTGGACACCGAGCGTGGATCGGGCCGAGCCCCGGGAGAGGTCGTCGAGGTCATCGATGCGCAGTGAACACTTGGCGGACGACGATTCGTCGCAGCCGCCGGATCGTCCGGTCTACCCGGGAGCAGGCAAGCGTGCCCGCCGTCACCTGGAGGCGGAGCCGGACCCGACGGTCTCCGAACCGGTACGCGACCCCGGGGGCTCGCCCCTGGTAGAGGGCGTCGACACGGAGTTCTGGACCGCGCTCTTCGAGTCGGCCGAGGCCGAACGCCCGGTGACGTCGGACGAGCCCGGTGCCCGGAGCGCGGTGGTGGAGAGTCTCGATCCGGTGGACGAATCGCCGGTGATCGCGTGGGAACCCGAGCCGGAACTCAGAAGGCCTCCGGTGGTCGACCTCTACGGTGACCTGTACGCGGAGCAGGACGCCCAGAACTCGCCGGCCTGGCGGATCTCCAACCCCGCGACCGGTAGCGTGACCAGTGCACCGGTCACCGCGTATTCGTTCGATCCGGCGCCGGGTACCGCCGAGTACAGCATCCCGGAGGAACTGCGCGATGCCGCGGCCGCCGCGGCACCGCTGCCCCCGATAGCCCGCGACCCCAGGACCGACCCCGTGCAGCAGGGCGGACCCGGCTCCGCCAACGGCCTGCAGGACTCCGACGTGGCAGCCTTCCAGGCGCTCTTCGGCGAGATGCGGCAGAGCGGGGCCGAGGCTTCGACGCCGCCGGCGGAGCCAGCCCCGGTCGGTGACGAAGGGATCGATCTCTTCGACCCACAGGGCACCGACCCCTTAGCCGATCCCGTACCCGAGGTTCCCCTCCCCGCAGCTCCCGGGCGCCGCCGCGCCGCGCGGCCCCGTGCCATCGGCGGGCGTGACGTGGCCGAGGAGTTCTTCGGCGAGCCGACCGGGAGCGCCGATGTCGATCATGCCGGCTATCCCGCGGACCCGACCGACCCTGGACCGGGCGGAGGCTCCGGGTCCGGAGGAACCGGTGGTTCCGGTGACGGAGGCGGCTCCGGCGGTGGCGGTGGCGCCGGGGACTCGGACAGCACCGGGCCCGGGCGACGCCGGGCCAGATCCTCGGGGACCAGGAGCTGCCTGGTCCCGCTGCTGGTGCTGCTGGTGATCGCGGTGGGAGCCGGAATCGGGGGAGTGAAGGGCTACCACGCTCTGTCCGACTGGGTGTCCGGCCAGTTCAACGGACCGGCCGACTACGCAGGACCGGGATCCGGTCGGGTGGTGTTCGAGGTCGCCGCGGGTGACACCGGTACCCAGATGGGCAACAAGCTCAAGCACGACGGAGTGGTCAAGTCCGTCGATGCCTTCCGTGACGCCTTCAACGCCGAGAAGAAGTCGAACACCATTCAGGTCGGCTTCTACGATCTGCGCAAACAGATGCGAGCGGCCGACGTCGTGACGATCCTGGTCGACCCCGCCAACCGGGTCTCGAATCGGTTGACCGTTCCGGAGGGACTCCGGGTGGTCGACGTGGTGGACCTGATGGCCGAGAAGACCGACTTCAAGAAGGCCGCGATCGAGAAGGCCCTCAAGAATCCTCAGGCATTGGGGCTACCGGCCGCCGCGGGCGGAAATCCGGAGGGATACCTGTTCCCGGCGACCTATGAGATAGGTCCCAAGGACACGGCCGCGACGGTACTGAAGGCCATGGTGACCCGCTGGAAGCAGGCTGCGGACAGCGCCGATCTGGACAAGCGGGCCCGCAAGCTCGGCTACACCTCGGAGCAGATGATGACCATCGCCTCGCTGGTCCAGGCAGAGGGACGCGGCAAGGACATGGCGAAGATCGCCCGGGTGATCTACAACCGTCTGGAGCACCCCGACAACGGCATCACCAACGGATTGCTCCAGGTGGACGCGGCGGTCAACTACGGACGCGGTGAGACCGGGGTGGCGAGACTGACCAGCGCCCAGATCGACGAACTCGACTCGCCGTACAACGTGTACCGGGTCAAGGGGCTGCCACCCACTCCGATCAACGGACCCGGCGACGACGCGATCGAGGCGGCCACCCATCCGGCCTCGGGCAACTGGTTGTTCTACGTGACCGTCAACCTCAAGACCGGGGAGACCAAGTTCGCCGACACCTACCCGGGATTCCTCGACCTGAAGCGGCAACTGGACACCTACTGCACCACCTCGGATGCCTGCTGAGGGCCGGGGGCGGCGGTGCGGGGTGCTCGGAGACCCCATCGAGCACTCGTTGTCGCCGACACTGCATCGCGCCGCCTTCGAGGCGCTCGGACTGGACTGGAGCTATGACGCCCATCGGGTGAGGGCCGGAGACCTGGCTGACTTCGTGGCCGGACTGGACTCCACCTGGCGGGGGGTGTCGATGACGATGCCGCTCAAACGCGAGGCGATGCCGCTGCTGGCTCGGGCCACCGAACGGGCCCGACTGGCGGGTGCGGTCAATACCTTGCTGTTCGACGAGCCCGGTGGCTTGTTCGGTGACAACACCGACATCCCCGGGGCCACCGCCGCCCTGAGCGAGCGTGGGGTCACCGAGGTGCGCAGCGCGACCCTGCTCGGTGGCGGTGCCACCACCGTCTCGACCGGCCTGGCACTGCTGGAACTGGGGGCCACCCGACTACGCATCCTGGTCCGGGAGCCGGCGCGGGCGGCCGTGACCCGCCAGGTATTGAGCGCGCACCCCAGCGCGCCGGCGATCGAGGTGGGTCGGCTGACCGACGGTGCGGTGAGCGGGGACGTGCTGGTCTCCACGGTCCCTGCCGTTGCACAGGATCCCGCCCTGGTGGCTCGGTGCGCCGATATCCCGACGGTGTTCGAGGTCCTCTACGACCCTTGGCCCACGCCGCTGGCGGCCGCTGCGCTCGCCACCGGACGGATTCTGGTCTCGGGTCTCGACCTGCTGGTGCACCAGGCGGCGGTCCAGTGCTCCCTGTTCACCGGACTCGACGCCCCCCTGAAGGTGATGCGGGCCGCGGGGGAGGCCGCATTGAGCGCTCGACATGGCGGTGAGGGTTCGACTGCCGGTCCGGTTCGGCGATGAGCCTCCACCTGGTCGCGGTGCTGCTCGTCGCGCTGGGAGGTGCCCTGGGAGGCCTGCTGGTCCCGTGGCTGATCGCCCGGGTGCCCGAGCCCGTACCGGAGGCTGACTCCGAGTCCGGGATGGAGGCTGACCCGGAGCTCAAGGAGCGCTACGTCGACATCGCCGGATCGCCCCGGCTGCGGCTCTGGACCGCACTGGTCGCCGGGAGCACCGGGGCGCTGGTGGGTACCGCGATCGGCTGGTCCTGGCTGTTGGTGCCGTGGCTGCTGGCCATTCCGGTCGGGGTCGCGCTGGCGGTGATCGACTGGCGGACCCGGCTACTGCCCTTCAGACTCACCACGCCGTTGAGTCTCGTGCTGCTGCCGGTGGTGCTGTCGGCCTGCCTACTCGCAGGTGACTGGCCTGACGTCTGGCGCAGCCTGGTCAGCGGGGCCGGATGCTTCCTCTTCTACTTCGTGCTCTGGTTCATCAACCCCCGCGGGATGGGATACGGCGATGTCCGGCTGGCCTTCCCCCTGGGCTTGCTCCTGGGAGCGGTGGGCGTGGCCGAACTGCTGTTCGGGGTGTGGATGGCGTTCGTGATCGGTGCCGTGGTCGGGTTGGCCCGCGGTGGATTCCGGGGCATGCGGGGGCGACACATCCCGTTCGGGCCGTTCATGCTCATGGGTGCCGTGGCCGGTCTGCTGTGGGGCGGCGTCGTGCTCGGCGGTCTCGCCGCCTGAGGACCAGTGATCGGTTCGAGAACGACCATGAAAGACTGCACCCCATGCTGCGATGGCTCACTGCTGGCGAGTCCCATGGCCCCTCCTTGGTGGCCATCCTGGAAGGCCTTCCCGCCCACGTGCGGATCACCACCGACGAGATCTCCGATTCGCTTGCCCGGCGTCGCCTCGGCTACGGCCGCGGCGCCCGGATGAAGTTCGAGCAGGACCAGATCACCATCCACGGCGGTGTGCGACACGGCGAGACCATGGGCGGGCCGGTGGCGATCGAGGTCGGCAACACCGAGTGGCCCAAGTGGGAGAAGGTGATGTCGGCCGATCCGGTCGACGCCGAGGTGCTGGCCAGCAGCGCCCGTAACGCCCCGCTGACCAGGCCGCGCCCCGGACATGCCGATCTGGCCGGGATGCAGAAGTACGACTGGGACGAGGCCCGCCCGATCCTGGAGCGTGCCTCGGCCCGGGAGACCGCCGCGCGGGTTGCGCTGGGACGGGTCGCCTCGAACTTCCTCAAGCAGGCACTGGACGTGGACGTCGTCTCGCACGTGATCGAGCTGGGCGGCGTCCGCTCGGACACCTCCCTGCTGCCGACGAAGGCCGACGAGGCCCGGCTCGACGAGGACCCGGTGCGCTGCCTGGACGCCGCAGGGTCCGCGGCGGTGGTGGAGCGGATCGACCAGGCCCACAAGGACGGTGACACCCTGGGCGGGGGCGTCGA
>CAYNFY010000098.1:0-14917 GCA_964396585.1 uncultured Nocardioides sp. | reverse complement strand
TGTACTGGGGGGCCTCCTTCAGCGCCAGGTGGACGCCGAGCAGCGCCCAGGACGTGCCCTTGAAGTTGTCGACCTTGGCCTGGTCCTGGGCGGGCAGGTGATCGGTACCGAGCAGGTCCTCGAAGGTCTGCTTCACGTCGAGGGTACTGGCGACGAATCCGGTGACCGCGACCGCCGGTCGGTCGGTGAAGACGACTCCGGTGGCGCGGCCGTTCTCGATCACGATCTGCTCGACATGGGCCTGGTTGACGTAGTCACCGCCGTTCGCGATGAAGGTCTCCATCAAACCGCGGGCGAGGTTGAAGCTGCCGCCTTCGCACAGTTCGTATCCGGTGGTCAGGTCGAAGGCGCGGATCAACGAGCCGAGCGGGCTCGGCGCTCCGAGCGTCTCGTGGAGCACCGTTCCGAAGAGGGAGAGTTTGAAGAGGAACAGCACCTTGACGCGCTCGTCCTCGAAGAGTTCGTCGACCACGTCACCGGGCTGGCGCTGGGTGAGCGCCAAGAATTCCGATCCCAGGCTGCTCTTGCCCAGTAGCTCGGCGCGGCGGGCCTCGCTCAAGGGTTCGGAGAAGCGCTCCTTGAGGAAGATCTTCTGGGTCATCTCCTCTGCCTTGACGTTCCACTCGCGGAAGCTGGCAGCGTCCTTCTCGGAGAAACGCGCGATGCTCCGCACGGTCTCGTCCAGGTCTCGGGAGAAGACCAGCGACGTTCCGTCCTGGTGCGGTTGGGCGAACTCGTAGCGGGGCGTGATGTAGCGCGTCTTGGTCTCCAGCCCGAGGTCGCGGAACCACGGGGTGCTGGAGATGCTGAAATGATTGATCGAGTGGAGGTTGTGGTAGAAACCGGGGGCCGTGACCTCCTCCGTCGACAACCCGCCACCGTAATTGAGCCGACGGTCTACCAGCAGGACCTTGAGACCCTGACGGGCCAGGTAATTGGCCAGGACCAGCCCGTGCTGACCGGCCCCGATGATGACTCCGTCGTACGACTGCTTGCTCACGATTGCTCCTATTACTCTTTCTCACTCAGCCCAGTCGGACTGTGACGGACTTGGTCTCGGTGAAGGAGTGCAATTCCTCCACGCATTCTTCGCGGCCCAGGCCGGAATCTCGGATGCCGCCGAAGGGCAGACCGACGAAGTGCCGCGATGAAGTGTTCACCCAGACGTATCCCGTCTGGATGCGATGGCTCAGTTGATGGGCCTTGGCCACATCCTGTGTCCAGATGCTGGTGGTCAACCCGTAGGGGGACTGGTCGATGGCGTTGAGAGCCTCGGCCTCGTCGGAGTAGCGGGTGATCGCCAGAACCGGTCCGAAGATCTCCTCGCGAGCGATCACCGAGGTCTCGGGAACGTCGAGGAAGACGGTCGGGCGGACGAAAGCACCACGCGAGTCGAGCTCCTGTCCGCCGTCGATGCTCTTCAACCCCTCCCTATGCCCGGCATCGATATAGCCCTGAACCTTGTCCCGATGCTCGAAACTGACCAGGCTACCCATCTCGGTCGTGGGGTCGAGGGGGTCACCCAAGCGCAGTTCACCGATCCCGGACAGCACCCGCTCGATGATCTCGTCAGCCAGCGATTCGTGCACCATCAAACGCGACGTCGATCCGCACGATTGTCCCGCGGTCCAGGCGAAGTTCATGCCCTCCACAGCGCCGGCTCCAGCCGCTGCGGCGTCCGCATCGGGGCGTACCAACATCACGTTCTTGCCGCCGAGCTCGAGAGTCACCGACTTGATTCCGGTAGCGGCGGCGTTCTGGAGGATGGCCTGTCCGGTGGCCAGACTCCCGGTGAAGGCGATGCGCCGGATCCCGGGGTGGCTGACGAGTGCCGCACCCACCTCGTGGCCATGCCCACTGAGCACGGTGAGAAGCCCGGAGGGCAGAGCATCGGTGAAGAGCTCCGCCATCCGCAGCGATGACAGCGGGGTCTGGTCGGGAGCCTTGAGGATCACGGCGTTGCCCGCCATCAGGGGTGCCCCGATCTTGGAGGCGGCGAACATCAGAGGGTGGTTGAAGGGCACGATGCGTGCTACTACGCCGAAGGGCTGGCGCAGCGTGTAGTGAAGGTGTTGGACGTCGGAGAGATGGGTCTCGCCGGCGAGCTGATCGGCCCAGTCCGCGAAGAGCTCGAGCGCGGAGGCTCCCTTCTCGACATCAGATTCCATCGCGGTGATCGGGTTGCCCCCATCGATCGCGTCGAGGTAGGCCAACTCATGGCGGTTCTCCCGCAGGATCTGGGCGAGATGACGCAGCCGGCTTCCCCGCTCACGAGGGGGAACCACGTGCCATTCGTGTTGCGCTGCAGCGGCGGCCTCGACCGCGACGGCTACGTCGCGGGCAGAAGCTGCGGGAACCTTGGCAAGCACTTCACCAGTAGAGGGGGACCGGGTGAGGTATGAACCGCCCTCGACCGATCCGGTCAGCCTGCCAGCCACCAGCATTCGCCAGTCCGTGTCCAGGTCCACAATAGTCAAGGGGCTTCCTCATCAGTCCAAGTCATGTTGAGGGACGGTCTGCCCTCGGACCTCCGAAGTTATTCGGTTGAAGGACACAGCGGACATGTGTGTCAGACACATTCTGCGTGCAGGAAGGGCGGCATCGATTGCCGGAAACCCCGAGGGACTCCCATGGGAGGCAATGCGTGACCTCCGACCGCTGGGACCTGGGATCTGGGAGATACGACGCCGTAGAGCCTGCTGTGCTTTCGCCCTGGAAGCACTTTCCTCGGCACTATCCCGGATGCCGTCGCGCCGCTGCCGCATTCTCTCGAAGCGGTACGTGAGAAGTGGCGCGCTGACCTGGGCTCGGAACTCCCCGAGGCTTGCAGTCAGACGACACGACGTGGCGTTCGTAGTCTCGAGCATCCCTGGTCCGTCATCTGGTAAGCCCGGCCCATACCCCTCAACAGCGATACGGTGTCCCGCATGCATGAGTAGGTTCTGACGACGGTCCGAGTGGCCGACAAGCGGCCCGACGGCGTAGATCGGCATCGGACCGACATCGCCGAGGAGATTCGCCCCGCTATGAAATATTGCGTCACATCGTCCGTCAAGACTGCGCCGATACATCGTCGCGGAATCGCCGTCGTCGCCGCGCTTGCGCTGCCGGTGGCGCTGAGCGGCCTCGGCCTGCTCCTTCCCGCAACCCCGAGCATGGCCGCGGACTGCACGGCGTCGATGTTCGCGACGGACTTCAACGATGCCGCCGATGGTGCGACCGTGCCCCTGGGTTGCGATGTGACCATCGTGGCAGCCGACGAACTACCGTTGGAGGTGTCGGCGGGACGGTTCATCACACTCGACCTCAACGGGCACACCCTCGAGGTCACCGGTACCTATGATCACGCGGGTATCGCGGTCCCGGCGGGCACCGGCCTGGAGATCATCGGGTCCGGAGGCGCGCTGATCGCGACCGGTGGTTACTACGGTGCCGGTATCGGCGGTGGCAACGGTGCCGACGCCGGCACCATCGCGATCGCCGGCGGCACCGTCACCGCGACCGGTGGCTACTACGGTGCGGGTATCGGTGGCGGTAGCGGCGGCGGCGGCGGATCCATCGCGGTGACCGGTGGCACGGTCACGGCAACGGGTTTCTATTACGGTGCAGGCATCGGGGGCGGGAGATCCGGTGGCGGTGGGTCCATCGCCCTTACCGGCGGCACCGTGGACGCTGTGGCCAGCATCTCCGGTGAGGACCCGGGGACCGCAGCGGCGATCGGCGGCGGACTATCCGGGGCGGGTGGCGAGATCACCATCGGCGCCGATACCGGCGGGCCGGTACACGTCACCGCCAGGGGAGGCGCCCTGGCCAACGCGGTCGGTGGTGGCCAGGGCGGCGTGCTCGGCGACATCACGGTCGGCGTAACCGGGACACTGACCCTGGAGAGCGAGATCGCGGTGCCTTCCGGCGGCACGATCACCAACAGCGGAAGCATCAGGGGCACCGGTCCGCTGACCGGAGCCGGAACCATCGACAACGGCGGTGCGATCTGGCGCACCATGGTGATCGGTGACGACCTGAGCGTCACCGATCATCACTTCGGGCTGTCCTTCGACCCCAACGGGGGGCAGGTGGACTGGGGTGCCCAGACTCAGTTCAGCATCGTGGACGGACCCGATCTGGCCAGTGTCGGGCGTGGCGTCGACGGCTTCCCCCTGGCTACCCAGGACGGAGAGACCTTCGTCGGCTGGTTCCTCGACGCCGAGCAGACCGAGGGTCCAGTCACCGATCTGACCACGTTCAGTGGCTCCAGCAGTGACGGGACCGCAGTCCCGGTCACGCTGCACGCCGGATGGCAGTCAGCCGGGCCTGGGACGATCTACGCCTATCCGAATGGCGGCACCACGTCTGTGACCTCGTGTCCCACCGCCACCACCCTCGCCCAGGCATGCACTCTCGAGCAGGCTCTCGCTCTGGCGCAATCCGGGGACACCGTGATCCTCGCGGCCGACCCGGGCACCGATGACGCGACCTTCACCACCTCGACCGGCTGGGAGGTGCCCCAGGACTCACTGGTGATCAGGCCCGAGGCCGGTAGCACCGCAGCGCTCGACGGGGGGCAGATCGCACCGCACCTACTCGACTTCGCCGGAACCGGCACCCTCACCATCACCGATCTCACCGTGGCCGACAGTGTCGGCCACCCGGACATCTCGGGCCCGGGAGGCGGGATCATCAACCGTCGCGGGGTCCTGACCGTCGCTCGTTCGACGTTCTCCGGCAACCGGGCGGCCGACGGGTACGGCGGCGGGATCCTCAACTGGTCGTCGACCAGCAAGGTGACGGTGACCGGCTCGACCTTCGTTGACAACGATGTCACCGGAGTGGGCGGTGGTGGGGGGATCCTCAACCTGGCCGGCGGCACCGTGAGCGTGTCGCAGTCGACCTTCACCGGCAATGACGGACCGTCCGACGGTGTCGCCAGTAGCTATCTGAACGGTGGCGTCACGGGTGGCGGCGGCCACGTGGTCATCACGTCCTCGACGTTCGTCGACAATGAGGTGCAAGCCCTCGGACTCACCTCGGCTCAGGTGACCCTGGGTGCCAGTCTCCTCGCCGGCAGCGGCGAGTTGTGCTGGGGACACGCCAGTACCCCCTCCACGCTCGTCGACCTCGGATACAACCTCTCCGCCGACGACTCCTGCGGCTTCACCGCCGCCGAGAGCGTCAACGGCAGCCGTCACCTGGCCGGCCTGGTCAACCCATTGGCCGACAACGGTGGGCCGACCAAGACGATCACACCCAAGCCCGGCTCGCCCGCACTCGACATCATCCCGACCGGTACCTCGGTCACGGTGAACGGTGAGGCACTGGCGTTGTGCCCGGCAACGGACCAGCGAGGCGTCACCAGTCAGAACGGTGAGCCCTGTCATGCGGGATCCGTGCAGGCCGTGGCCGGCGCACCGTTGTCCGTCGCGACCGATGCGCTGCCGAACGGCATCGTCGGTACCGATTACGGCCCGGCCGAGATCCAGGCCGCCGGCGGCACCGGACCCTACAGTTTCTCGGTGAGTGCGGGGGCGCTGCCCGAGGGGCTGAACCTCAACGTCGACACCGGAGCCATCGACGGTGCCCCCACCAAGGCCGGTACCGCTACGTTCACCGTTGAGATCTCGGACGCCAACGACCTCACCCTCACCAAGGCGCTGTCGATCGGCATCGCTCCCGGTCCGGCTGTCCAGATTCCCTCGACTCCGCTTGCGGTGGTCACGACCGAACTGCCCGACGGGACAGTCGGCCTCACGTATCGGCGGGCCCTGAAGGCCTCCGGCTCGGGCGGCGGTTATCGCTGGTCCTTGACCGACGGCGTGCTGCCGGCCGGGCTTGATCTGTCCCGCGACGGAGTGCTCTCTGGGAAGCCCACCGAGTCGGGTACCTTCTCGTTCACCGTCTCGGTGAACGACCGCGCCACCGGAGACCTCACCCTGGTCGTCAACCCGGGGTCGGCCGCTCCGGGCGGGCTACCGATGACGGGTGCACCCACCGGGACCCTGCTTGCGAGCATCGCCGGGCTGCTGCTGATCTTGGCCGGAGGCGCCGTCGTCGCGCTGCGCTCTCGCCGCGGTGGGCGTACCTCCTAGCGGTGCGTTTGGTCGCAGCACCGGTGGAGTTTAGAACAGCACCAGGTCGGCGGCGATGCCGGGAATGGTGGTACGGCCCGACAGAGCGCGAGCGAACTCGATGGCGTCGAGTCGCAGGGTCGGGTGTGCTCCCTGGCCGAGCGTGCTGCCGGCCGGTCCGGTCAGCGTGATGCCCGCCGTGGCGGTGGCCTTCAGCCACGCGCGGGCCGCGTGGGCGACGATCGTCGTGTCGTGATCGGAGGTGAGTTCGAGGGGGCGGCCCGTGGCACGACACAGATCGACGCGATGCATCCAGGCGTCGCGGGTGTAGATCACGTCGTTGAGAAACCCGATCGATGCCTGACCCACCGGCGGCGGGAATCGGAACCGGAGGGCGCGCACCCATGCCGGCGTACGTCGGCGGGCTCGGATGCTGCGCTGGGCCGTGTCCGCGAGCTGTCGTCGGAGCTCTGTGGAGGTCAGACCGTCTCGCTCGCGGATCTGGATGTCGTTGACCGCATCGATCTGGAGGCGCTCGCCCTTCTCCTTGGCGCCGAGGCGCTGCTGGCGCAGTTGCTCTCGTACCGACGCGGTGGCGGCAGCGGCGCCTGCGAGATGCGCGACGATCTCACGGACTCGCCAGCCGACGCACTCGGTCGACTTCAGCCATTCGGCTTCGGAAAGGCCTGCGAGGAGCTCATCGAGTCGCCGGTACTCCTCGTGAGCCAGATCCATCCAGTGTGCGTGATCGATCGGGTCGCCGGGTGCCTGGTCGTGGGATGACATCACGGGGCCTCCTGGTTGAGATAGGCGATGAACATTGAAGCGGCGGTAGCGGAGAGCTTGGCCCACCGATCGCCGCCCGGCTCGTTGGCGAGCTGCTGCGAGGCCAGGCCGGTCACCAGGGCGGTCCATAGGTCGAGATGGTCGGGTCGGGTGATCTCGATCCGGGCGAAGGCCGCCTGCATCGCGGTGAGGGCTTGGAGCGCGGGCGCGTAGGACTCGGCGGACGGCTCGAAGCCCGGAAGCGCGCGCTGGAACAGGAGCTGGAAACGCACCGGATCGCGCAGGCAGAAATCCAAGAAGGCATCAGCGGCCGCGCGCAATTGGTCGTGCCGGCTCTCCAGGACCGGGATGGCGGTCATGGCATCACGGAAGGCGATGTTTCCTTCGGCGAACATGGCGTCGTAGATCGCGTGCTTGGAGTCGAAATAGGTGTAGAGGCTCGGGGCTCGCACGCCGACCGCGGTAGCGATCTGGCGCATGGTGAATCCGGACAGGCCATGCTCGCGAGCAAGTGCCCAGCATGCCTGCAGGATCTCGTGTCTGGCCGCCGCTTGGCGTCCCGCTCGTCCCAATGTCATCGGCGTCACCCTACGACCGCTCCTTTCCGCACTTGTCTTGACAGTCTACCTAACTAAGTTCAGAATTACGAACAATGTTAGGCAAAGGAGGGGTTATGGGAGCGCCTCATCTGTCCGGGGCATCACGACGAACTCTGGTGGTCTCGGTGGCGACCCTTGCGCTGCTTGCTGCCGGTCCGGCCCCGAACGGTGCCGTTGCGGGTCCGAGTACCGGCTCGCGGAGCGTGAGGCTCGCGGACGACTCCGGGTCACTGGTCTTTATTCGGGGCGGGGACGTCTGGATCGCCCGGCCGGACGGTAGCGGCGCGCGTGCGCTGACCACGAATGGCACCGCGGGAGCGCCGTACCGTACGCCGACCCAGGATGACGCGGGCCGGATCTATGCGCTGCGGGGCGATGGTGACCACGCAATGATCGTTCGATTGAACCAGCGAGGAGAGGTGCTCCAACGGTTCAGTCCGCCGATCACCTCGTTCGGAACCGGCTTCGCCAGTGTCTCGCCGAACGGAGCGGCGCTGGCCTACGGGGCGATGTATGCCGCCAAGGACTGCTCGTACACGCCCTGCCACACGTTCTTCCAGCACTATGTCGAGTACGCCGACGCACGTTCCGGGACGGGCCTCGGGGGCAGCCACCACGTCAGTGACGGTGAATTCGCCTCGTGGGCAGGGTCGAGTCGCACGATCGTCCAGCCCACCCGGCTCAACCGGGTGCTGCTGCATCGCCCGTCCGAGCCGTCGGCCACCGAGTGGTTCGCCTCCTGCCTCTCCTATCTGGAGGGCTGTCAGGACACCGACACGCTGAACTACTTCCCGGCGGCCAATCGGCAGGGCGATCGGTTCGCAACCTCGCGGGTCGAGGACGGCCCACAGGGCCGGCTCGCCTATCTGCTGGTGCTCTCGACCACCGGTGCCACCACGGCAACCAAGCCGCCACTGCCCGGCGCCGGGTGCGCCTATCCTGCCGCGACCCAACCGCCCTTCGACCCGACTGCGGCGCAGATGACGCTCTCGGCACCGAGTTTCTCCCCCGACGGCCACAGCATCGTCTTCGCCGAGCGGAGCGGATGGGCCTGGATCACCAAGGTGGTGAGGCCGGTCGTCGGCGACTGCGACGCTACCGACCCGATGACGGTGCTCAGTGACGCCTCGCAACCGCACTGGAGTAGAGCGCGTTTGAGTGCTGTGCTGATGCGATTGCGCTGGACCCGGGCCAAGTCTCCCAGGCTCAAGGGCACGGCCAAGGTCGGCAGGAGGCTGAGGCCGGCGATGACCAAGAGGAAGCTGCGCCGGGGCTTCAAGCCGCCGGCTACCCGGGTCCGCTACCAGTGGCTGCGCAACGGCCACCCCATCAAGCACGCCATCAAGGCGAGCTACCGGGTCAAGAAGGCCGACCGGCACCGGCGGCTCAGGGTCCGTATCACCGGCATCCGCGCCGGTAGTACCCGGACCACGGTGGCCTCCCGAGCAGTACGAGTCAAGTGAGAGGAATGTCAATGAGTCACGTTTTTCGGGCACTCTGGGTGGGCATCGTGGTCACGGTGGTCGCCGCCCTAGCGGCGGTCCTGCCGGTACAGGGGGCATCCGCCGAGACCAGCTACACGTGGACCGGCTCGCTTAGCAACAAGTGGGATGTCGCGCAGAACTGGAGCCCCCAGCAGGTGCCGGGTCCCGACGACGTGGTGCGGATCAGCAGCAGCATCGGCACCACCACGGTCGAGGTACCGGGAGAGGTGGTGGTAGGTGACCTGAGCATCACCGAAACCACGTACAACCTGTATCTCAAGGGCGCCGGCCGACTGACGACGACGGGAAGCTTCGAGTGGACCGGGGGAGACCTCGCGCTCCCGATCGTGGTAGCCGGGTCTGGACGGATCGGCGCCGGTGAACTCAAGGCGCTGACCATCGGCTCCGCACCGGCCTCGCACGGCAGCCTCACCGTCAGCGGCACGCTCCTGCTCGACGACATCGGCTCTGACCCGAGTCGGGGGATCGACCTGTACCCGGACTACGACGGTGACAACGACGGTATCCGGATCGAGTCGGGTGGCACTCTGAGGGCGGGCGGCGTCAATACGATCAGCGGCACCGGGTGCTGCACGGATCCTGCCAAGGTCGTCAACGACGGCACCATCGATGTCACCGGTGGCCGCACCACCTTCAGGGCCGTCGAGCTCACCTTGCGCGGCACCACTCGCGTCGCCGTCGGCGGAACGCTGGCCACGAACGCCGGTTCCGTGAGGTTGGGCCGGGCCGCGCGATATACCGGTGGTGGCACCGTCGACCTGACCGAGACCGCGGCGATCGACGCTCACCCGAACACCGCGGCGGTGCCTGGTGGAGTGCTGATGGAAGGTACGGGGCAACTCGAGGAGAGTACTCGGCTGCACTTCGGCATGGGCGCCAAGCTCACCGGTGTCGGGGGATTCTCCGGACGTGGCACTGTCGAACTGTCCGCCTCGGCGAACCCTGGCCACGAGGCTGCGCATGTCTATGGGGACCTGGCCATCGGAGCGGACACGACCCTGAGGTTGGGTGGTACCGAACCATCGCGCCTGGAGGTCCGTGATCCGGGTCTGGCCGGCTATCACGGCATCCTACGGATCGCGGGAACCGCCCAGCTGGCGGGCTCTTTCGTGACCCAGGCCGGCACCGCCACTGTGGTCACCGGAAGACTGCGGCTGACGCCCGGGTCAACCTGGGGCGAGGGTGACTGCTGCCTTCAGCCCGCGACGCTGACCAATTCCGGCACACTGGAGGTCACCTCCGGCAGGGGTAGTGCCGCGAGGATCACCCGGGTGGACCTCCGCAATCGAGGCACCCTTGCCCTGGCGGCGGGAAAGCGACTGGTCACGGTGGGCCGCCCGGTCCGATTGGGAGGCACGCTTCGTACCGCCGACCGGCCCGGACCACAGCGCACGGTCCTCACCGGACAGCAGATCATCGGCACCTTCGACTGTGTGCAGCCGGCCGGTCAGGCGGTCGGGTACTCCGCCACCACGGTGCGTACCACCGGTGTCCTCGGCAAAGTCAGTGGCTGCGCCGGTGCGGCCGGCGGGAGGAGGTTGATCGCGAAGCGGGTCGGCAGACACAAGACCCTCAGGATCAAGGCCACCCACGGCCTCGCCAAGAAGGTCAAGAAGGTGCTGATCGCCGTGACGGTCAGCAAGGTCCGCAGGTCGACCCGGATCAAGGTCGGCGGTGCCCCCGCGGTCAAGGCCGCCAAGGGCCGGACCACGACCCGCTACCTCGTTGCCAAGCGCAAGAACGGGAAGTTCCTGACCGTGCGTAATGCGGGCAGGAAACCAGTGCGGATCATCGTGACACTGCTCGGTCCGGTCTGAGGCCGCCGAGTTCGATGCGCACCTGTCTGCTCAGTCGGCGATCACCCGCGTGTACAGATCCAGCAGTTCGGCCGCAGTCACCTCGCTGCCGGTCCGCTCGGCTCGGGCCTGGACATGGCGAGCCAGTTCGACCTGCTGGTCTCGGTCGAGTCTCACGCTGTACTCGGTCTCCAGCAGGTGGGCCACCCCGCCCTTGCCGGACTGGGAGTTCACCCGGATCACCGCCTCATAGTCGCGGCCCAGGTCGGTCGGGTCCACCGGCAAGTAGGGGACCCGCCACGCCGCCTCGTACTCGGAGACACCCTCCCTGGCGGCCCGTTCCCGGTGCTCGGCCAGACCCTTGCGGATCGCGTCCTGGTGGGTGCCGCTGAACGCGGTGTGCACCAGTTCACCCACGTACGGGTGCCGGGGATGCACCTCGATCCGGTTGCACTCGGTGACCACCTCGCGCACCTGGTCGAGGTCGGAGAAGTCGACCATCGGATCGATGCCCTGGGCGTGCAGGTTCAGGGCGAGGGTCGCGAGATCGACGTTTCCGGTGCGTTCCCCGTTACCGAAGAGGCAGCCCTCCACCCGCTGCGCCCCGGCCAGGACCGCGAGCTCGGCGCAGGCGACCCCGGTCCCGCGGTCGTTGTGCGGGTGCACCGAGAGGATCACCGATTCGCGGCGCTCCAGGTTCTGGTGCATCCACTCGATCTGGTCGGCATAGACGTTCGGGGTGGCCACCTCGACGGTCGCCGGCAGGTTGAGCACCACCGGTCGGTCCGGACTCGCCTGCCAGCGCCTGGTGACCTCGTTGCTCAGGTCCAGTACGTATTCGGGCTCGGTCAGGTTGAAGACCTCGGGGGAGAACTCGAAGCGCACATTCGGCAGGTTGCCGGCCAGTTCCAATACGTCGTCCACCCCGCGTAGCGCCAACTCGCGCACCCCCTCGGCACCCAGCCCCAGGACATGGTCGCGCCAGGTGGGCGCGGTAGCGGTGTACAAGTGGATCAGGACCGGATTACGGATCCCACGGACCGACTCCAGGGTGCGCTCGATCAGGTCCCGACGGGCCGGGGTGAAGACCGAGATGGTGACGTCCTCCGGTGCCAGATCGGTGTTCGCCAGCAGTCGGACGAAGTCGAAGTCGGTGGCAGAGGCCGAGGGGTAGCCCACCTCGATCTCCTGGTAGCCCATCGCCACCAGCAACTCGAAGAACCGGCGCTTGCGGGCCGGGTCCATCGGCTCGACCAGGGCCTGATTTCCGTCTCGCAGGTCGACCGGAACCCACAACGGGGCCGCACTCAGGCGTCGGTCCGGCCAGGTTCGGGTGAACCCGGCATGCGCTTCGCTGATCGGTACTCGATCGAAGATGTCGCGGTAGCGATGCGAGGGCATGGGGGAGGGGCGCTGGTTGTTCCAGAACGGCTGGGTCATGACGGATTCTCCGGGCGCTTGAGGTGGGCGACCGGCAAGACTCGACTCCACGGAAGGGAGCCGGTCGTTCAGGCCCCTCCGTGGCAACCGAGGAGAAGTGCGGTGTGGAACACCTGCGGAATGTATCATTGCGCAGACAAGTAGACAAGATGTGGCCTGGTGGTCTCCACTCGCCTAGAAGTGTCGAGACCGGTCAGTCGACCGTGAACTCTGAGCGTGATTCTTCGGCGTGATCGAGTAACTGAGCCAGGTGCATCGACCTTCGCTCGGCGAGATCCGCCACCTGGGTCCGACAGGAGAAGCCGTCGGCGAGCACGACCGCGTCCGGGGCCGCGTCGAGGGCTGGCATCAGCTGGAGCTCGGCGACCGCCACCGAGGTCTCGTGATGGCCCCGTTCGACCCCGAAGTTTCCAGCCAGACCGCAGCATCCGCCGAGTCGGGTGACGGTCGCGCCCGTCGTCTCCAGCAGGTCGGCGTCGGTCTGCCAGCCCAGGATCGCGTGATGGTGGCAGTGCGGTTGGGCCACGATCGCCATCCCGCTGAGGTCGGGTGGGGTCCAGTCCGGGGTCTCGCTGAGCAGTTCGGCCAGGGTGCGCACCGAACCGGCGACGAGGCGGGCGTCCTCGGAGTCCAGCAGTTCGACCGCATCGTGACGCAGGGCTGCGGTGCAGGATGGCTCCAGGCCGACGATCCTGATCCCCTTACGTGCGGCCGGGGCGAGCAGTGCGACGGTGCGCGTGAGGCGGCGCCGGGCGGCATCCAGTTGGCCGGTGCTCAGCCAGGTGAGAGCGCAACAGGCCGCCTCATCGGAGATCGTGGGCGCATAGCCGGCGCGAACCAGGACCTGATGGGCCGCGGCCGCCACGTCGGGAGCGAAGTGGTCGGTGAAACTGTCGACGAAGACGACGACGGGACGGCCGGTCCCCGGCGGCGGGGCGATCTGTCGCCAGGTCTTGGTGGCGAAGCGAGGAACGGAGCGTCGGGAGTCGACTCCGGCCGACCACAACGCCACCTTGCGGGTGAGCCTCGAGCCGGCCAGGGCGTTGGCCAGCCGTGGGAAGTGCTGGGCCAGGTTCGCCCAGCGCGGCAGCCAGCCCAGGGTGTAGTGGCTGCGGGGTCGCAGCCGCCGCCGATAGGTCTGGTGCAGCACCTCGGACTTGTAGCTGGCCATGTCGATCCCGGTCGGGCAGTCGGAGGCACACCCCTTACAGGCCAGGCAGAGGTCGAGAGCCTCGTGCACGGCCTGGTCACGCCAGCCACCGGGCAGACCACCGTCGAGCATCTCTTGCAGCACCCGCGCGCGCCCTCGGGTGGAGTCCTTCTCGTTGCGAGTGGCCGCGTACGAGGGGCACATCACGCTGTCGGCGCTCTGGGTGGTCACCCGACACTTCCCGACGCCGGTACAGCGATGCACGGCCTGGCTGAAACTGCCGCCGTCGTCGGGGTAGGCCAGGGCCAAGGTGGTACGAGGTCCACGATTGGGCAGTCTCAGGTCGGCGTCGAGCGGTGCCGGGTCGACCAGGACACCGGGATTCAGTACGCCGTCCGGGTCGAAGACCCGCTTGACATGGCCGAATGCTTCCAATGCCGTGGGGGAGTACATGTGTGACAGGAGCGCGCTGCGAGCCCGACCGTCCCCGTGCTCACCGGAGAGCGACCCTCCATGCCGTCCGACCAGCACTGCGGCCTCGGTCAGGAAACGGGTCAGTCTGTCCCGGGCGTTCGGCGCACCGAGCGGGAAGTCGAGTCGGACGTGGACGCAGCCGTCGCCGAAGTGGCCGAAAGGCATCGCGGTGAGGTCGTGGTCGAGGAGCAGTTCCTCGAACTCCTGCAGGTATTCGGCGAGCCGCTCGGGAGGAACCGCGGCATCCTCCCAGCCGGGCCAGGCGGGCAGGCCGGACGGTGCCCGCCCGGCGAGCCCGGCTCCGTCGGCCCGGATCGACCAGAGCTGGGCGGCCTCGCCCGGTTCCTGCACCACCCGGGTGGAGGTGGTGCTCGCGGTGGCGCACACGCTGTCGGCCCGGGCGAGGAGGCCGGGGAGGTCGTCTCCGGAGACCTCGACGAAGAGCCAGGCGCCGCCACGGGGCAGGTCGGGTACCCGGCCCCGGCGAGAGGCGACCACATCGACGATGCGCGAGTCGAGCCCCTCGCAGGCGGTCGGTCGATGGGGGAGTAGGGCGGGCACGTCGGTGGCGGCCGTCACCATGTCCGAGTAGCCGAGGACCACGAGCACCCGATGTCGTGGATCCGTGACGAGGCGCACGGTCGCCTCGGTGATCACCCCCAGGGTTCCTTCGGTGCCGACCAGCGCCCGGGTGAGGTCGCGGCCGTTCTCGGGCAGCAGTTGGTGCAGCGGATAGCCCGAGACCTGCCGCCCGAACCTGCCGAGTTCGGTACGAAGCATGGCGAGGTTCCCCTCGATGATCCCGGTCAGGGTGGCCCGGCCGTTCTCGAATCCCCGGTCGCCTAGGGTCCGGTCGGTGTGCAGCAGTTCGCCGGTGCCGGTGACCAGGGTGAGTGCCTCGACATTGTCCGCAGTGCGCCCGTAACCCAGGGACCGGCTGCCGCAGGCGTCGTTGCCGATCATTCCGCCGATGGTGCATCGGGTGGAGGTCGACGGATCGGGTCCGAATCGGAGGCCGTGTGGTGCGGCGGCACGCTGCCGCGCGTCCTGACCCCCGCCGGGTTGGACCCGGGCCAGCCGTGTCTCAGGGTCGATGTCGAGGATC